>JAJFFB010000001.1 GCA_021776925.1 Planctomycetota bacterium
TGGGCGCCGTTGTCGGCGAGGAAGACCAGGGCGATGTCCAGGCCGATCAGGGCGGGATCGCTGAGGTAGCCGGGGGGCAGGTCGAGGACCGCGTGGGCGCTGCCGTTGCCGTCGAGGCTGCCTTGGAAGTCCTGCCACGGCGGAGCGCCGGCGAAACGGTGCAGGCGCAAGGTCAGCTCGGACACGTGGATCAGCGGCAGCACGTGGCCCTGCCACATCGCACCGTTGCCGGGCGCACCGCTGATGATCTCAAAGGGCGCCAGCGCGAAGGGCGGGCCGGCGTCGAGGTCGAATTCAATCACCCCGCCGGCGCTGGCGCTGACTTCGCGACTGGTGGCGTGCAGACTGCCCTGGGCCAGGTGGACCTGTTGTAGTTGCTGTGCGGCGGCGTCCGGGTACAGCACCCACGCGGTGCGTCCGTCGCCGCTGACGCCGGCAGCGCCGACCCGCGTGCTTGCCGGGGCTGCCGCACCGGGCAGACGACCGCGCAGCACCATGGCGTCATCGACCTGGCGGTCGGCGTAACGCAGCGCCGACTTCCAGGTGACCGCGTCGGTGTAGAGCAGACGCGTCTCGCCGTCGATCAGCATCGGCTCGCCTTTAGGGTGCAGGTCGTCGCTGCCGGGGACCATCTCCGGGGAGAACCACAAGGCTTCCGGCGACAGACGCAGCGAACGGAAGAGCTGCTTGTCGCCGTCGCGCTCGCTGGTGAAGTACAGGGTCATTTCGTCGCCCGACAACCACACCCCGCTCTCGTCAAAGGCCGAGGAGACCGGCGCCTGCTTGCTCGGTTCCTCGAAGTCCGACTGGGTGTCGGGCCGCGTGCTCTGATAGATCTGCTGGATGCCGTCGCCGTCGCGCATCGCCAGAGTCATGCGCAGCTCATCGTCGGACACCCACAGGGAGCGCAGCATCTCGCCGTCGGCGTTGGTCAGGACCTGAGCCACCGGCGGCGCGAAGGGCGCATCGATCACCGCGCGCTCCGCGCGCATCAGTTCAAAACCGCTGCCCATGCTGGCGATCATCCACAGGCGCAGGCCGTCGTTGAGCACGTGGGCGGCGCGGATCCCCTGCACGCCGGCGAGGCCGCCGACCGGGCGCGGTTCGCCGGCGGGGGCCACCGGACCGGGCTCGTTCAGCAGGCGCACCGGGGGCCACAGCGTGGCGGGCACGCCGGCGCCGTCGTCGACGCCGAAGGCGAATTCATCACGCCCGGGCCGGTTGCCGGGAAGGACGTCGATGGAGTAGGTGCCGTCCTGGTGGTCGATGACCTGGCCGAGACTGGCGCCGTCGCTGGAACCGGGCTGATGCTGCAACGAGAAGGTTGCGCCGCCGGTCGGCACGCCATTGCCGTCGATGTCGTAGAGGTCGATCTCGTAGCGCACCGGCGGCCCCCCGGGGCGGGCGCGGTCGGCGGTCGGAACCACGATCGATTGCAGGCCATCGGGCCGCCCCTGCTGCAGGATGCGCCAGTCGTCGAAGCGTGCGCGCAGCAGGACCACCGGGTCGGTGCTGGGGAAGACGTGGCCCGGCTCGTTGAGCACCAGGTAGTAGGGCGCGGTGGCGCAGCCGCCGTTGGCGCTGCAGTCGCCGGCCGGGTCGCCGGAGCGCGCGACCGCGATGTAACCGATCGTCGCCGACTGGTCGAAATTGGGGGGGGGCGTGCCGCAGGAGTCGGGGAAGCGCCGATCACAAGAGCAGCGGCCATCGCCACCCATCGCCGCGGCGGCTTCCATCGCCGCCATCACCTTGGTCGACATGTCGCCCGGAGTGCTGAGGAAAGCGGCTTCGGCGTCGGTGATCACCTTCTCACCGGCGAGCACGTTGCCCTGGATGGAGTAGATCAAATCGCCGTCCTCGCCGGTGAAACCGCCGGCCCAGGCGCCGTTGTTGCCACCGGTCCACACCAACGAACGCCCCTGCATGTCGAGGATCGCGTACTGCCACAAGCCCTTGTCGGCAAACTTCTGTTCGAGGTAGTTCTTGATCCGCTGCGGCCGGTGGCCGAGCAGCATGCGTTCGTGGATCGCCACCTTGAGATCACGCGGCGACGCGGCCTGGGTCACGGCGACGCCGACGCCCGGAATGATCACCGGAGTCCAGGTCAGCAGGTCGGAGCTGTTGACGCAGGTGGCCGAAGCCACGCACATCTCACCGGTGCGCAGATTGACCACGCAGATCGACCAGGTCGCCCAGGATTGGGCGGCGAGAAAGAGGGCCGCGACCAGGGGGGCTAAGATTCGGCGGAACGAGGGCATCCCTGAAGGTTAACGCAAAAACGGCGATCTCGGACTGCTAGAATTTTGCCGCCCAGGAGGCGTACCCATGGAAAGCACCAGCGAGGAGCGTATGCACCAGTCCGGCCGTCGCGGCGAGCGCGTCCGTGGCGACGTGTGGATGGCCTGGCAGGAATCCGACCAGGCGCTGCAACTCCGGTTGCAGAGCAAACTTGAGTCGATGTACGGAGAACGCACCCGGGCCCAGTTACTGGCCTGGTGCGCGGCCGCCGGGCTCACCCGCGGGGTGCTCGAAGTCGAGGATCAGGGCGCCTATCCGCTGGTGCTGCGTGCGCGTTTTGAGGCGCTGATGCAGCAGGCCCTGGCCGACCCCGGCCTGCGCCTCGATCCCGAGCCCAGCCTGGCCGCGTCGATTCCGCCGGTCGAGCGCCAGCGCGCGCGGCGCTCGCGCCTGTATCTGCCCGGCAACGAGGTCAAGTACATGGTCAACGCCGCGCTGCACCAGCCCGACGCGGTGATCCTCGACCTGGAAGATTCGGTGGCACCGGCGGCCAAGGCCGACGCCCGCGCGCTGGTGCGTCACGCGTTGCACACGCTTGATTTCGGCGACTGCGAACGCATGGTGCGCATCAACCAGGGCGCCATGGGTCTCGAGGACCTGGCCTATCTGGCCGATGCACCCTTCCATCTGCTGTTGCTGCCCAAGGTCGAAAGTGCCGCGCAGGTCCAGGAAGTCGACACGCTATTGGGTGATCGCGATGTGCTGTTGATGCCGATCCTCGAAAGCGCCCGCGGGGTGCTCCACGCCGCCGAGATCGCCGCCGCCAGTGCGCGCAACGTCGCCCTGACCCTGGGGCTGGAAGACCTCACCGCTGATCTCGGCGTGGTCAAGACCGCCGCCGGCAACGAAAGCCTGTTCGCACGGAACTTCGTCCTGCACGCGGCCAAGGCCGCCGGACTGCAGGCGATCGATTCGGTCTACGGCGACATCGACGACGAGGACGGCTTGCGCGCCAGCATTCGCGAAGCCAAAGCGCTCGGTTTCGAGGGCAAGGGCTGCGTGCATCCGCGCCAGATCCGCGTGGTGCACGAAGAGTTCGCGCCGTCGCCAGCCGAGATCGAACGCGCCTGCGCCATCGCCCGCGCCTTCGACGCCGCCGCAGCCCAAGGCCTCGGAGTGGTTTCGCTCGGCTCCAAAATGATCGACCCGCCGGTGGTCAAACGCGCCCTGACCGTGGTCGAGCAAGCCCTCCGCGCCGGCCTGCTCGCCGCCGACTGGCGTACCGCCGACTCGTCGGCGGCCGACTAGCGCTCCGACCTCTGGCACGGTTGCCGCAGCGACGGCGGCCTGACCGCGCTCCCTATCAGACGCCGGCGCGATCGAGGAAGGCGCCTGGCACCAACTGGGTCCCTGCCCAGTGGTCGCCCGCGGGCAGCGCCAGCAGCGCGAGCCCGCCCAAGGCGGTGAAGCGGTCTCCGGGATGAATGGTGACGTCCGCCACCCAGGTCCCGGGGGCACCCCCGAGGCTGGCCGGCACCGCTTGCCGCGGGTTCGGGCACATCTCGTGATAAAGGCGCCAGGCCAGCGCGCCGACTTCCTCCGGCATGTCGCTGCGGTCCTGCTCACGCAACGAGTAGAGGCGCGACGCGACCGCGTTCAGAGCCTCGGGATCGGTGCCGAGCTGCGCGTCGAAGCTGTAGACCACGGTGCCCGGCACGGCTTCATCAAGCTCGGGATCGAAGGCCTGCGGATTGCCCTGCACCAGCGCCGCGTGCAGGAAGCGGCCCTTGCGATAGAGTTTTTTGCGCAGCGGCCGGTCAAGCGGACGGACCAGGCGGTAGCCGCCTTCGAGCAGACCCAGTGCCACGAGCAGGATCACCACTTCGGTGCCGTCGGTACCGAAAACCCCGAGCAACACCAGAACGACCACGCCGACCAGGCGTAGGAGCTCCAGTGACAGCACCAGGAAACTGACGTGTTCGCTTTCTTCCGGCCAGCCGTCCGGAGGATTCTCCTTGCGCATGCCGGCGAACTCCTGTTCCAAGCGCTGCAGCAGTTGCGCGACCTCGCCGGTTTCCGGCCTGGGTGCGGTGGTGACCTGGTTCATGCCGCCACCTCGGCCGCGTCCAGTGGATAGGCATAGGCCAGTGCCTCGCCGCTATCGCCCCACAGACAGGTGCTCTGCAGCAGCGCGACCTGCCAGGCGGCGGTGGGAACGGGCATGCTGAGCACAAAGAAGAGCGCCTGGCCGGGAAGCGCGTCGGGCAGAAAGGGGGGAGCGAATTCCATCGAGGTGAACCAGGTCTTGGTATTGCCGCTCCATTCCGCCGGCAGCAGCAAGGGGGGGGTCTCGACCTCGCCGAAATCGATGCGCTGCTGGATCTCTTGCACCACTCCAGAGGTTGCCGCGCGCCGCTCGCTGCGGATGCGCTCGCCAAGAGCGACCAGGCGCGGCAGGTCGGCGCCGAGGTCGGGGTCGAGTGTGAAGATCAGGTGGCCGACCGGGAGGTCTTCCCATTCGTCACCAAAGGCACTCTCGTCGACGGCGATCCAGACCGCCGGCGCCCACTTTCCTTCGCCCCGCAAACGGGTGAAGCGCCGGTTCTCGGGCAGGCCGAGGAGCAGGCCGACGACCAGGGTCAGCACCGCCGCAGCGGCGAGGATCCACAGCACCGGCCCGAGGGTGAACAGGAGCGCGACCATGGCGGCGCAGGCCAACAGCGGAAAGGCGAGGATCAGGAGGAAACCGAAGGCGTGGGCGGTCAGACCCGGGTGTTGGCCGAGGTAGCGGTTGGCGGGCAGGCTGCGCGCGACCTCCAGGCGGGCCTCCATTTCCGCGGCGACGGCGCGCACCTGGGCGATATCGCCAGCGGCGGGATTGGGGATCGGGGCAGCGGGGAAGACGATCATCGGCGATGGGAAGACTACAATTCCCGCCATGAGCCTGACAGTGGACAGCGTGGAGACGGTCGCCGGACGGCAGGTGCCCGTCGAGGTCAACGGCCTGCAGACGGTGCCCTTTGCAGGGGTGGGTGTGCAGCGGCCGCAGGGGCACAAGGTCGGGCCGCCGCTGCGCACTTGCGCCGACTATCCCGCCGATGGCGACAAGCGCGTGGAAGCCGGGGGCGACATGGTTGCCGGACTCAAGCAGGCGCTCGAGCAGGCCGGTCTGCGCGACGGCATGACCGTCAGCACGCACCACCATTTCCGCAACGGGGATCTGGTCGGCAACGCGCTGTTCGACGCTGCCAAGCAACTCGGGGTCAAGGATCTGCGCTGGTTCCCCAGCGCCAGCTTCCCGTGCCACGAGCACCTATTGCAGTATCTGGACGACGGCACCATTCATCACATCGAAGGCTCGATGAACGGGCCCCTGGGCGACTACTGCAGCCGCGGCAAGATGCGCGGCCTCGGTGTGCTGCGCAGCCACGGCGGACGTTATCAATCGGTGCAGGACGGCGAGGTGCACATCGACATCGCGGTGCTCGCCGCACCCACCGCCGACGCCTTCGGCAACGCCACCGGTGACCGCGGCCCCAGCGCCTGCGGTCTGCTCGGTTTCGGCCTTGCCGATTCGCAGTACGCCGACCACGTCATCCTGGTGACCGACAACCTGGTGCCCTTCCCGTGCCATCCTTGGCAGATCCAGGGCCAGAACGTCGATCAGGTCGTGGTGGTCGACAAGGTCGGCCTCGCCGAGCGCATCGTCTCGGGCACCACGCGGGTGACGCGCTCACCCGACCGCCTGTTGATCGCCGAATACATCGCGCGCTTCGTGCGCGACAGCGGCATCATGCGCCAGGGCTTCAGCTTCCAGGCCGGTGCCGGGGGCATCACGCTGGCCTTTGCCATGTTCCTGAAGGAGTTCATGAAGGAGGCCGGAATCACCGCGTCCTTCGTGCGCGGCGGTTCCAACCAGGTTCTGGTCGAGATGCTGGAAGAGGGGCTGACCCCCTTCATCCTCGACGGTCAGACCTTCGACCTCGAAGGCGTGCGCTCGATGCGCGACAACGGCGGCCACGTCAACACCAGCCCCTTCACCAGTTACAACTACCACGGCAAGGGCAATTTCGCCTCGATGGTCGACGTGGTGGTACTCGGCGCCACCGAGGTCGACGTCGATTTCAACGCCAACGTCGTCACTCACAGCGACGGGCGCCTGCTGCACGGCATCGGCGGCTGGCAGAACTGCCTTTTCGCCGGCTGCACCATTCTCGCGGTGCCGAGCGTGCGCGACCGCATCCCGGTGGTACTCGAAAGCGTGACGACGATGGTCGGTCCGGGCGAATTGATCGACGTGATTGCCACCGAGCGCGGCCTGTGCATCAACCCGGCGCGCCAGGATCTGGTCGAGGCCGCGCGTGGCTGCAGCGTGCCGATCCTGGCGATCCATGATCTGAAGAAGCAGATCGACCAGTTGTGCGGTGGGACCGTCGCGCCACCGCGGCTCGGCGCAGAGTTCGTCGCCGCGATCAAGTGGGTCGACGGCAGCGTCATCGACGCCGTACGCTGCGTCGAGAGCTGATTACTGCCGCTGCAGGCGGATGGCGTCGGCGATCACCACCCAGCCGCCGGTGCCGCTGTTGTCGAGGCCGATCCGAGTGCCGCCGCCGGCCGGCAGCCACACCGTGCCGACCACGTTCCACTGTCCGCCCTGCGCCTGCTGGTTGACGTTGCCGGTGTAGGTGCGGCCGTTGACGCGCATGCCGACGCGGGTGGCCGGATTGCGATTGCCGCCCTGCGGCCACCAGTAGGCCAGGGTCCAGTTGCCGGCCTGCGGAATCACCGGCTGCCACCAGGCGATCGCCTGGCTGGTACCGGTACTCGCCCACAGATAGCTGGAGCCGTACTTGTCGCCGCTGCTGGTGCCGGTGTTCCACGCACCCACGGTCAAGGCCTGATCGTTGTCGAGGATGATCTCGCTGCCGCCGCCGCCATTCAGCCGGTCCGACACCATCTGGCGCAGCGACGGCAGGTCGGCGTAGGCGAGGTCACCGGGACACGCGGTACTGCTGACGTCGCGGTGGCCGTAGAGATTGGTCATGTTGCCGCCATATCCCGCGTACCACGAGGAACCGAAGGGATCGATGCCCTTCTGATCGCACTTCCACGCGCTCAATTCGGCGTAGGCGTTTTTCATCGCCGCCTTCAGCACCTGGTTGTAGGGCGTGTGGAAATAGCCCATCATCGCCACACCCATCGAACCGCAGTTGAAGCCGTCGTGCGCGCCGCGCACGTCGTCGCCGCCAGCGCGGCCCTCGAAGATGAAACCGTGCACGTCGATCAGATAGTTGTAGCCGATGTCGCACCAGCCGCGCGTGTACATGTGGTAGGCCTGGATCGCCTTGACGTTGGCCGCCGAAGTCGCCCAGTCCGGGCTGTTGTATTCCGACGCCCCGGCGGTGTGGTGCAACGCGACGTGGTTGACGCTGCAATAGGACAGGTTGCACTGCGGCGGGTCGGCGTTCCAGCTGCTGCGCGCGTAGACCTGCGGTTTGGGATAACCGGCGCCTGCAGCGAGGCCTGAGGTTTGCGGGGCGGACCCGGCCGCGGGTGCAATCCACACCACCGCCCACTCGTCCAGTCCGGCGAGATCTTGCAGGTCGAGTTCCAGCGCGTAGGCAGGGGACCCGTAATGGTGGATCAACGCGCTGAGATGCGCGCCGCCGGCCGGCCCATTGGCGCCGCACTCCTGCGGAGCAAGATCCGGGCACTCGGCCACCGGGTAGAAGGGACTGTCGCTGCCGTCCGCTGCCAGCAGGCGGGCCTGCGCGGCGGGCAGGGCACCCTTCCACCAGAAACCCACCGAGCGCACCGCAAAGGGCGCCGCTAGCAGGATCTCTCCAGTGCCCGGAGCGGCCAGCGCAGCCAGTTCCTGCGCGCTGAACAATTGATGGACCACGCGCGCGGGGGAGGGGGGCGCGGGGGAGGGGGGCGCGTGGGTGGACTGGAGCGCAGCGCTGAGGAGGAGAGGGAGCAGCACCTTGCCACCGTAGCAAGCGTAGAGGTACGGCGGGCTATTTCAGCCGCTGGGTGGCGTGTTCTTGCAAGGCGACCACCGCCGCGGTGGCACGGGTCCGCGGGCGCAGGCGCTCGATCGCTTCGAGCGCGGCGCGGTACTCGAGCTGCGCTTCCCCGCGGCGCTGATTGTCCCACAACACGTCGCCGCGACGCACCCGCCAAGACTCCTGACGCCGCGCGCCGGCGGACAAACGTGTCAGCCGTTGCAGGGCGGCGCTCACGCGGCCGAGGCGCGACTCATAATCGACCGCCAGCAGCTCCAGGGAGATGCACCTGCCGAGATCTTGCAGGCCCCCTTCAGCACAGGCCAGGGCGCGCTCGAGGCCACGCGTGGAACACGCCTCGAGGGCCCGCGCGCGGCGGTGGTAGACCTCGGGTTCGGCGCGCTCCAGGGATTCCAAAGCGCGCAGGTAGGCGCTGGCGCTGGCCTCGAAACGTTGCAGGCGGAAACACGTCTTGCCGTGCAACAACCACGCGGTGGCGTCTTGCGGTTGTTGCTCGAGGTAGCGCTCCAGCAACCCCAGCGCATCGAGCCATTGCTGTTGCGCGGCGGCCAGTTGCGCGCGTTCCAGGTCGAGGGTGGCCAGGTCGGGATCGATGAGCGCCGCTCGCTGCAGATCGGTGGCCGCAGCGGCAAAGTCGCGGTGCAGACGGTAGAGCACCGCGCGCTGCAGATAGAGACCGGCTTCGCCGGGTTCGGCGGCAATGCGCGCGTTGGCGCGGGCGAGCTGCTGGTGCGCGCCTTCGTGTGCAAGGGCCGCGTTGGCCATGCTCAGCAACGTGCACGCCGCAAGGAGCGCGCCGAGCCAAAGGGGTACCAGGCCATGCAGCGCTGACCTCATTGGATCACCTCGGCCAGGCCATTGCTGAGGATGCCGTTGCCACCGCCGAGCAGACGCACCGCCTGCACCCACACCTGCATGCCGCTGGTGGTGGCGGGAACGTTTACCGGGAAACTGACCAGCCCCTGGGCGTCAGCAAGGTAGGGGCCGAGCCGGTGCAGTGGCGGACTCAGGTCGACGTCGCCGACCAGCGTGGTGGTCGGTCCGGCACCGGTGGTTGAGTAGGCGACGAAGATCGTGGCGCCGGCCGGGTTGTCGGAAACGCGGACGGTGGCGGTGCCGCCGGCGAACAGGCCGCTGATCTCGAGCAGCGGCGGCGCGTCGCTGGTGAGGATCTGGAAGGTGTCCTGCACCACCCCGGTTTCGCGCAAGAAACTCAACACCAGCGAACGGTCGACGACGTCGATCACCACCGACCCGAGCTGGCCGGCGCTGTGCACCATCGCCGGGTGATCCAGGGTGCCGCCACCGGTCAGCGCGGCGGAACCGGACACCACGTAGACCGCGCCCGCGTGGGCGCCATTGTGCTTCTGGTAGGCACCGTTGCCGGCCGGGTCGCCATCGCCGCTGTCGAGCGCGTGCTGCAGCGGGTCGAAGGTGATCGACAATCCGTAGTGGCCATCGAGCAGCATGCTGCGCTCATAGGAGTGGCTGTGCCCGCTCAGCACCAGATCCACGCCGCCGGCCTCGAGTACCGGCACGACCTGGGTGCGCATCGGAATCGAGTTGGGTTCCAGATCCGAATCGTGCGAGCCCCGGCTGTAGGGTGGGTGGTGCCAGACGGCGATGATCCAGTCGGCGTCGGTGGCAGCGAGATCGGCATCCAGCCAGCTCATCATCGCGCTACCAGGATTGGGGTCGCCGCTCTCGGAATCGAGGCAGATCAGGTGCACGTTGCCCACGTCCG
Source organism: Planctomycetota bacterium (assembly GCA_021776925.1). Lineage (GTDB taxonomy): Bacteria > Planctomycetota > UBA1135 > UBA1135 > UBA1135 > JAJFFB01. The sequence goes on from JAJFFB010000001.1 coordinate 10,009, forward strand.
CCGAGTAGTACAGTTCGCTGCCCGAGGCGACTCCGCCGAGTTCCGCGCCGCTCGGCAGGCTGAAGGCGTCGAGGTAGACCGACTCCATCTTCTCGTGGTTGCCGCGCGTCGACAGGGTGGGGACCTGGCGCAGGTAGCCGCGGTAGCCGTTGAAGAAGGCCAACTGGTATTCCTCTTCGCGCCCGTCGTAATAGGCGTTGTCGCCGAGCAGCAGGATCAGGTCGGTCTCGCTGGTGTTCCAGGCGGAATAGGCGTCGCGTACCGCGCGCTGGTTGGGACCGGCGAAGCCGCTATCGCCGAGCACCCAGAAGCGCAGCGGATCGGTGGACCCGGGCAGTGCGGCGGTGCGGAACAAGTGGCTGCTGTCGTCACCGGCCAGCACGGCGCTGCTGGAACCGACCGAATAATAGTAGACGCTGTCGGGCAGCAGGCCGCTGAGTTCGACCTCGTGGTCGGTCACCAGCGCCGGATCGTCGATCTGGTTGCCAAGCTGCCCGGGAGCCGAGCCAAAGGCCACGCGCGAATCCTGGGGGGTCCAGCTGCGCCAGCGCAGCCGCGCCGTGGTCTGGCTGACCATCTGCAGATAGGGGCCGCGCACCAGTTCGGCCGGTGTGCGGTCGTCGAGTTCCAGATTAAAACTGAGATCCGGGCTCAATCCGGCGAACAAATGGACCTCGGCGGCGATCACGTTGCTGCCATTGACCAGCAGCGCCGGCGACAGGGCGATTTCAAGGAAGGCGTCTTCGCTATTGCCGCGGATGCGCGCCGCGGCGGGGGTGAGGAAATCCACCAGACCGGTGGGCATGTTGTCGCGCCACACCTCAAAGCCGTTGAGGTAGACCACCACGCCGTCGTCGCGCTGTACACGCAGGGTCAGGTCCTGCACGGCTGCGGCGTTGGCGAGCTGGAATTCATGCCGGAAATAGGTGGTGATGTGCTTGTTGTCCGGGTCCGGCCCGAAGGAGATCACGCTGGCCTCATCGCCATCGCCGTAGCCGAACTGCGCCGGGCCGACCGCCCAGGCGCTGTCATCGAAGAACGGGGAGATCCAGGCGCTGCCGAGATCGCTGCCGTCATCGAGATAGGACCAGTCGGCGCCGCGCACCACCAGCTGGCCTGCAGCGCTGGCGGGCAGCGCGAAGGGGGCCAGCAGCAGCAGGCAGAAGTGGGTGGCAGGCAACATCAAGCCTCTTCAGGATATCCCATCCAGCGGCTTGACCGCCGCCACACTGCTACAATTCGCGCTTAGGCGGCCGTGTCTCCCCATCCTCCATTGCTGCAAGTTCTCCTCAACGCGGAGGTGTACGCACCCTCTGCTCGCGGCCATTGCAATCTTGTCATTGCAGCGGGGAAGGTGCTTTGGGTTGGCTCCAAGGACCTAGTCCTGCCGGCCTTCGCCGTACCCCCCCCGGCCGCCCCCCCCCGTGCCGCCCCCCCCCGTGCCGCACAGAGCGCTGCCGCTCAGAGCGGGGCCCTGGAGGTGGTGGCCTACGATCTGCACGGCGCGCGGCTGATTCCCGGTCTGGTCGATGGCCACGCGCACTTCACCGGCGGCGGCGGCGAGGCCGGATTCGCCACGCGGGTGCCACCGCTGGCCCTCGACACCTTTCTTAAGGCCGGCATCACCTCGGCGATCGGCGTGCTTGGCACCGACGACCTGGCGCGCAGTACCGCCGAACTGCTCGCCACCACGCGCGGGCTGGCCGATTGCGGTTTCGGCGCCTGGTGCCTGAGCGGCGGCTACCACTACCCGCCGACAACCTTGTGCGGCAGCGTGCGCGCCGATCTCGCCTTTCTCGACCGCGTCCTCGGGGTGGGCGAATTCGCCCTTTCCGATCACCGCTCGAGCCAGCCGACGCTGGCCGAGTTGCTGCGCCTCGCCAGTGAGACTCACGTCGGCGCGATGATGAGCGGCAAGGCCGGCGTGCTGCATCTGCACCTCGGCGACGGCGAGCGCGGCCTCGACCTGGTGTTCCAGGCGTTGGCGGAATCGGAACTGCCGCCGTCGATGTTCCAGCCGACCCACGTCAACCGCCGCTCGGCGCTGTTCGAGCAGGCCCTCGAACTGGCGCGCCGCGGCTGTCCGATCGACGTCACCGCCTTCCCGGTGGCCGACGGCGAAGACGCGCTCAGCGCCGAGGACGCGCTCGAGGCATTCCTCGAAACCGGTTTGCCGGCGCACCTCCTGTCGGTCAGTTCCGATGGGGGGGGGTGCCTGCCGAGCTTCGACGCCGATGGCCGGGTCGAGTCCTTCGACGTCGCCCGACCGGCGGCGCTGACCGCGTGCCTGCGCACCTTGTTGCAACGCGGCCACGCGCTGGAGTCGGTGCTGCCTTTTTTCTCGACCCACGCCGCCACCACCTGGCGCCTGCCCGGCAAGGGTGCGATCCGCGCCGGCGCCGACGCCGACCTGGTGCTGCTCGACGCCGACCACCGCAGCCGCGCGGTGATGCTCGGCGGCGCCTGGCACGCGGCCGGCGGCTGCGTCCCTGAAGCGACCGAATTTCCTTCTGCGCTGACCAGCAAGAACTGATTCCCCTGTCATGTCCCACGGTTTCATCATTCCCATCGGTGGCGCGGAAGAGAAGGTCGCCGACGCGGCGATCCTGCGCCACTTCGTCGACATCTGCGGCGGTCGCGAGGCGCGCCTGGCGGTCATTCCCACCGCCTCGCAATTGCCCGACACCGGTCCTCGTTACGTCGAGCTGTTCGAGGAGCTGGGCATCGGCTCGGCCACCGTGGTCGACTTCGAGACGCGCAAGGACTGCGCCGACCCCGAGCGCATCGGTGCGCTGGAACAGGCCCAGGCGGTGTTTCTCACCGGTGGCAACCAGCTGCGCTTGTCGACCACCCTGGGCGGCACCGAGGTCGCCGAACTGCTGCGCCACCGCAACGCCAACGACAATCTGCACGTCGCCGGCACTTCGGCCGGAGCCGCGATTCTCGCCGAGCACATGATCGCCGGCGGCGATGAGGGTCCGACTCCGCGCGCCGACATGGTCACCCTTGCTCCGGGCCTCGGCCTGACGCCGTGGGCGATCATCGACCAGCACTTCCGCCAGCGCGACCGCCTCGGCCGCCTGCTGGCCGCGCTGGCCTACAACCCGCGCCCGTGCGGCATCGGCCTCGACGAGGACACCGCCGCCTTCATCGGCCCCGACGACATCTTCAAGGTCATCGGCAGCGGGGCGATCACGGTGGTCGATCCGTCGCAGATCGAGTACACCTCGATGGACTCCTCCCATCGCAGCGACCCCGTCACCATCATCGGCACGCGCTTGCACGTGCTGACCCACGGCGACAGCTACGACATCCATAATCACGTCGCCTGCCCCGCCGCTCGCGGCGCGCGGGCCTGAGCCATGAAGATCCTCTCGCGCAACGTCTACGTCGGGCCCAACCACTACGCCCTGTTCCGGGTCATCAAGCTGACCCTGGACCTGGAAGAGCTGGAATTGTGGCCGACCGGGCGTCTCGGCCGCGCCTTCACCGACGCGTTGATCGAACGCGTGCCCGGACTGGCGCAGCACGGCTGCTCCTACGGCGGACCCGGCGGTTTTTTGCGCCGCCTCAATGAGGACGACGGCACCTGGCTCGGCCACGTGTTCGAGCACGTGGCGATCGAGCTGCAGAACATGGCGGGCGGCTCGGTGACCTTCGGCAAGACGCGCGGCAACGGCCAGCCGCGCCAGTACGACGTCGTCTATGAGTACATCCAGCAAGACGTCGGTCTCGAGGCCGGACGCCTGGCCTTCGATCTGATCCAGTCGCTGCTGCCGGCCGAACTGCGCGAAGCCGGTTTCGACGCCGACGCCTTCTGCTGGGAAGAAGTGCGCGACGACTTCATCCGCAGCGCGCAGCGGCGCGCCTTTGGCCCGAGCACGCAATCGCTGGTGCAGGCCGCCGAAGAGCGCGACATTCCGTGGTTGCGCCTCAACCGCTACAGCCTGGTGCAGTTCGGCCACGGCAAGTTCCAAAAACGCATCCAGGCGACGATCACCAGCGAGACGCGCCACATCGGCGTCGAACTTGCCTCCGACAAGGAAGAGACCAACAAGCTGCTCGGCGACCTCGGTCTGCCGGTGGCGCGTCAGGAAATGGTCTTCCGCCCCGCGGCGGCGGTGCGCGCCGCCGAACGCATTGGCTATCCGGTGGTGGTCAAGCCGCTCAACGCCAACCACGGCCGCGGCGTCTCGATCCGCCTCGGCACTGCCGAAGAGGTGGAGGCCGGCTTCGAGCACGCGCGCGAGCACGGCCGCACCGTGGTGGTCGAAAGTTTCATCCCTGGTCTCGACCACCGCCTGCTGGTGGTCGGCGGCAAGCTCATCGCCGCGTCGAAGCGCGTGCCCGGCCACGTCGTCGGCGATGGCAGCCTCAGCGTGCGCGAGCTGATCGAAGTGGTCAACCAGGATCCGCGCCGCGGCCTCGGCCACGAAAAGGTCCTGACGCGCCTCGACATCGACCACCAGGCCGAACGTCTGCTGGCCAAGCTCGGCTACGACGCCGACAGCGTGCCCGCCGACGGCGAAGTGGTGTATCTGCGCTCCACCGCCAATCTGTCCACCGGCGGCACCGCGGTCGACGTCACCGACGTGGTGCATCCCGACATCGTCGAGATGGCGCAGCGCGCCGCGCGCGCGATCGACCTCGACGTGTGCGGCGTCGACTACCTGACCACCGACATCACCCAGTCGTACAAGGCCACCGGCGGCGCCATCTGCGAGGTCAACGCCGCGCCCGGCTTCCGCATGCACGTGGCGCCGAGCGAGGGCGAGGCGCGCGACGTCGCCGGCCCGGTCATGGACATGTTGTTCCCCAACAACAGTCCGGCGCGCATTCCGATCGCCTCGATCACCGGCACTAACGGCAAGACCACCACCGCGCGCATGGTCGCGCACGTCATGAAGATGGCCGGCCGCCACGTCGGCCTGGCCAGCACCGATGGCGTCTACATCGACGGCCACCGCACCGTCGAGGGCGACATGACCGGTCCGGTCGCCGCGCGCATGGTGCTGCGCGACCCCAAGGTCGACTGCGCGGTGCTCGAGACCGCGCGCGGCGGGCTGTTGCGCCGCGGCATGGGCAACCGCAAGAGCACCGTGGGCGCGGTGCTCAACATCGCCGCCGACCACCTCGGCCTGAAGGGCATCGACACCCTCGACGAACTGGCCAAGGTCAAGCGCACCGTGATCGAGATCGCCTACAACACCGCGGTGCTCAACGCCGACGACGAGCGCTGCCTGGCGATGGCCGACCACACCCAGGCCGAGAACGTCTGCTACGTGACCCTGAACGCCAGCCATCCGCTGGTGCGCGAGCACATCCAGGCCGGCGGCCGCGCGGTGGTGCTCGAGCAGGGCATGGGCGGACAGATGATCACGCTCTACGACGGCGGCGCGCACATTCCGCTGCTGTGGACGCACCTGATTCCGGCGACCCTCGACGGACGCGCCGAACACAACGTCCAGAACGCGATGTTCTCGGCGGCGATCGCCTTCAGCATGGGGGTCAAGCTCGAGGAGATCCGCCACGGCTTGCGCACCTTCGACACCACCTTCTTCCAGGCCCCGGGGCGCATGAACATCTGCGACGACCACCCCTTCAAGGTGATCCTCGACTACGGCCACAACCCGGCCGCGGTCGAGGCGATGGCGACGCTGGCCGGGCGCCTCGATCCGGCCGGGCGGCGCCTGGTGGTGATGGCCGCCCCTGGCGACCGTCGCGACGAAGACATCATCGAGACCGCGCGCGTGTGCGCCGGGCGCTTCGACCACTACGTCTGCAAGCGTGACGACAATCCGCGCGGCCGCGACCTCGACGAAGTGCCCAACATGCTGCGCCGCGCGCTGATCGAGAACGGCGTGCGCGAAGAGCAGGTCGAGGTGGTTCCGGACGAGGTCGAGGCCATTGATCGCGCCCTCGAACTCGCTGCTCCCGGCGACCTGCTGCTGATCTTCGGCGACGCCATCGACCGCAGCTGGAAGCAGATCACCGAGTTCCAATCGGGCGGGGTGGCCGCTGACCCAGCGCCGGCGGTCTCCGAGGTCGGCAACCTGGTGCAAGCGGCGGCCTTCGATCTCAGCGAGCAGCGCCTGATCCGGGATGAACGCGGCGTGCGCCTGGCACGCGAGCCCGAGGTTTCGGATTGAGGACAGCATCGTGGAATTCCTCGATTCAAGGCGCCTGACCGGACCCAATCTGCTGTGGGAGCGCCCCGGTGCGGCGGTCGAAGTGGGCTTCGGCTGCTTCGCCGACGGCGAGCCGATGGGCCCCACCGCCGCCGGCGCCGAGCGCGCGCTCGAGGTCTGGCAGCAGCAGGCGCGGCGCACTCTCGACGCCCTCGGCTGGAATGAGCACGAATTGATCTGGCGCGTGCATCCGACCGGCCTCAGCCTCGCCTTCAGCGCGCCGATCGACGCGCTCTATAGCGCCTGCGAAGTCGCCGACTGGATCTGGCGCGCCACCGCCGCGGTGCTGGAGGATTCCGAGGAACCAGATTCTGGCCTCCAGGGACTGCGGCGGCAGATTGCCGCGGAGCAGGATCCGAAGCTGATTCGACTTCAGGCTGCAGCACGCGCGCACGGCGTCAACTTCTGTGGCGACGACGAGTGGACCACGATCGGCATGGGCTGCCACGGGCAGACCTTCGACACTCCCGACCTGCCCGACGCCGCCGCGCTCGACTGGAGCCAGGTTGCGGACATCCCGCTGGCGATGGTCACCGGCACCAACGGCAAGTCCACCACCGTGCGTCTGATGGTGGAAATGGTGCGCGCCGCCGGTCTGGTGCCGGGCGCGTGCTCGACCGACTGGATCCAGGTCGGCGACGCATTGCTCGACCGCGACGACTGGTCCGGCCCCGGCGGCGCGCGCGCGGTTATGAAGGACCCGCGCGTCGAAGCGGCGGTGCTGGAAACCGCGCGCGGTGGCATGCTGCGCCGCGGACTCGGGCTGGAGCGTGCCGACGTCGCCGTCATCACCAACGTCGCCGCCGACCACCTCGGCGAGATGGGGGTGTACGACCTCGCCGCGCTGACCGAGGTCAAGTTCATCATCGAGCGCGCCGCCGACCACCTGGTGCTCAACGCCGACGACCCCGAGGTACGCCGCCGCGGCCTGCAGGCGGCAAAGCCGGTCAGCTGGTACAGCCTGGATCCAACCGACGAACTGATCCACAATCACCGCCGGGCGGGCGGCGAGGTGCTGCTGCTCGAAGAACAGATGCTGGTGCGCTATCAGGGCGATCAGCGCAGCGAACTTGCAGTGGTCGACGAGGTGCCGATGACCCTGGGCGGGGCGGTGCGTTACAACGTCGGCAATGCCCTCGCCGCCAGCGGCGCCGCGCTGCGCATGGGACTGCCGCTGGACGCGGTGGCCGCCGGTCTGCGCAACTTCCACAGCGACGCCGAGTCCAACCCCGGCCGCCTCAACGTCTTCGACCTCGGCGGCGTCACCGCGATGGTCGACTTCGCGCACAATCCGCACGGCGTGGCGGCGCTGTTCGACGCCGCCGCGCGCCTGCCGCACCAACGCTTGCTGGTGCTGCTCGGCCAGGCTGGCGACCGCGACGACACCTCGATTCAGGAACTCGCCCGCATCACCGCCGCGGCGCAGCCCGACCGCGTCATCATCAAGGAGATGACCCGTTACCTGCGCGGCCGCGAGGCCGGCGAGGTCGCCGCGCTGCTCACCGGCCACCTCAGCGACGCCGGCCTGCCCGCCGAGCGCGTCGACCACGCCCCCAGCGAAATGGACGCGGTGCGCAGCGCCCTCGACTGGGCCCAGCCCGGCGACCTGCTGCTGCTGCTCTCCCACGCCGAACGCGAAGCCGTGCTCGAAATGCTCGGCGCCCTGGTGTCCTGACCCGGTGGCAGAGAAACCGGGGGCGGGGATCGGGCCACCGCGGAGCCCTATCGGCTCATCAATGCGCGCATCCTATGCGTGGGCGGCTGATGGTCCGCTCTTGAAGGGTGCACAACATGTACCTGGTCCATGTCTGCCATCCTTTACGCCCTCGCAGTCCTCTTGCTGATCCTGATTCCGCTGGCACCCAAGCTGATTCGGCTCAGAATCAGAATCCTCAGGTGGCTCCATTGGAACTGGGCGGCCAACCTGCTCGAAAAGCATTTCGATGGTTGGGTGTGGTTCCTTCGGGTATTCCTTTTCGTGATCGCTGCAATGCTTCTATATTTCGGTTGGGCAGATCTTGGCGATTGATCCGAAAGGTCGGAGAAGGCGTGTAGTCGTGGAATGTGCGACCGAAAGTAGGGGCTCAACGCGATCGAATCCTGATTCGATCCGGATTCCTGTCCGTCTGCCTGACGGCGGCTGACGTGGTTCGGCGAATGGCGATTCTGCGCGCTATTTCACCGGGGCCTTCTCTGACTCTTCGCCTCGCTCCTGTTTCCTGAATCAGGGCAGGATGGTCAGTTCGACGCGGCGCGAGATGGCGTGGACGATGAGTTCGCCGGCATCGGTGAGTTCGTAGCAGCCGAAGGCCAGGTACCAGGACTTGCCGATCATGACCGGCGGCAGGTTGCCAGGCAGCGCGGCCTGTACGGTTCCCGCACCGGCGGCGGACAGCGGGCCGGCCGGGAGGATCATTTCGTCCGGGTGCTGGCCTTGCAGCGAGCGGCTGAACAACAGGTCCTGTTCCAGTGGTACCTGCCAGCCCTGCACCACGGTCAGCCCCGGTGCCTCGGCGATCAGTGTCAGGTAGAAGAGGCGGTCGTCCTGGCGCAGGAAGTCATCGGGGAACTTCAGGTTCCAGGTCGCGGTGCCGCCGCTGAGCGCCGAAATCTCGCTGCGCGACGGAATCGCGAACTGGCGGAAGCTGAGCAGATGCACCACCCCGGCCAGGCCGTTGGGGCCGGGGGCGTCGGTGGCGCCGACCAGCAGGTCGAGGCGGCCGTCGTTGTCGAGGTCGCCGGCGCCGGCGACCGCGCCGCCGTAGCCGTCGGCGGTACCCTCGGATTCGCTGATCCACAGGCGCGCGTGGTCGGCGCCGGAGTAGATGTAGACGCGGCCGCCGTAGGCCGGACCCGGCGCGCCGATCATCAGATCGACGATGCCGTCTTCATTGACGTCGCCGGCGGTGCCGAGCGCGGCGCCGAAGTGTTCCTGAGGCGCGCTGCCGTACCAGGTCTGCATGAGCGTGGCGGCGGGGTCGGTCGACACCAGCACGGCCGAGCCTTGATCAAAGCCGCCGGCTGGTTCGTCGAGGCGCGCACCGGCGAGGAAGTCGCCATAACCATCGCCGTCGGTGTCGCCGACCGCGGCCAGCGCGGTGGGGAAGAAGGCCGCCGCGGCGCTGCCGTCGAAACGCCACACGGCGCTGCCATCGGCGCCCGAGCGCAGGAACACCGCGCCGGCGTCGACCAGGCCTGGTGGATCGAAACTGCGCGCGCCGGCGAGCAGATCGGGAAAACCGTCGCCGCTGCTGTCGCCCGGGCAGGCCAGCGTGGCGCCGAAGCGATCGCCGGCGGCATCGCCGTGGAAGGCCTGGATGACGCTGCCGTCGAGGCCGCTGAGGAACCAGGCGCCGCCGGCGTCGAACAGCACCGTGCCGAGCCCGTCGTCGTAGTCGAAGGCGCCGTCGCCGACCGCCAGATCAGGGATCGAATCGCCGTCGAGGTCGCCGGGGGCGGCCAGCGCCTGGCCGAAATCGCCGCTGCCGACGGGGCCGCTGAGGCTGAGCAGGGTCAGCCCGCTGGCGCCGGAAACGAGGAAAACCGTGCCGCTGCCGGCGTCGGAACTGAAGGCGAAGTCGTCGACCAGATCGCCGTCGAGGTCGCCGAGGGCGAGCACCGCACGACCGAGCCGCTCGAAGGACGCGCTGCCGGTGTACTCGTAGAGCACCCCGCCGCCGGCCCCGGAGTACACCCGCACCAGGCCTGCTTTGGGCATGCCGCTGATCGTGGCATCGGGAGCACAAGCCGCGGTCTCGCGCAGGCCGTCGCCGTCGAGGTCGCCAAGCGCGGCGACGCTGGCGCCCATGCGGTCACCCTGGACGTCGCCCGGGAAGAGCGCGATCTTATCGAAACCCCCACCGGCGACCTGGGCCGCGGACAGGAGGAGGGGTGCCCATAAGCACATAGGGAAATCCTAACCGCTGCGACGGGATTCCTGTACCGCGGCGGCGAAGAAGCGCGCGATTTCCATCGTCATGGCGCGCGTAGGACCCTCGCTGTTGTTGAGCGTGAGCGCCACCACCAGGCCGAGATCGGGCAGCAGCAGGAGCTGGGTGGAGCCACCCACCGAACCGCCGGAATGCCCCCAGACGGCGCCGAAATCGTCGTTCTTGGTGATCGTCCAGCCGATTCCGTAGCCCGTGCTGCGGCCGTCGCGGGTGTGCTGCGGGGTGAACAAGGCGTCGAGCGAGGCCTGCTTGAGGAAGCCCGGCCTCAGGTGTGCCTGAGCAAAGCGCACCAGATCGCTGGGCGTCGAGAGAAAGCCCCCCCCCGCCCACTTGTAGCTGTTGTCGACCGCCGGAGCCGGTCCGATGCCGCCCTGGATGTTGGCGTAGAAGTGGGTGCGCTGCGCGATCTTGGCCTGAGCGTGGTCGGGCCGCGTGTTGCTCAGCCCCAGGCGCTTGAACACGCGCTGCTGCATGTACTCAAGGAAGGGCGTGTCGCTGGCACCCTCGATCGCCGCGCTGACCAGGTTCCAGCCATAACTCGAGTAGGCGTAGCGGCTCCCCGGCTGGTGCAGCAAGGGATCGTCGGCGAAGATATGCAGCCCTGCAGTGACGCTCGGGTAGCTGGTGCGCGACAGGAATTCGGCGCCGCGGTAGTGGCGCACGCCCCCCAGATGTCCGGCGAGCTGGCGCGTGGTCAGCGGCCACAGCTTGCGCGGGAAGGTCGGCACGTATTGCTGCACCTCGGCATCGAGATCGAGCTTGCCTTCTTCGACCAGCAGCATCAGGCCCGCGGCGGTCAACGGCTTGGACACGCTGCCGACGCGGAATAGGGTCTGGTCGGTCACCTTGGTCCGCTCTGCAACATGGGCGTAACCGAAACCCTGCGACCAGACCTCTCGCTGCGCGTGGCCGACGGCGGCGGCAAATCCCGGGCCGATTCCGATTTCCAGCCTGGCGTTCAATGCCGCCACAGCCTGTTCCTGGGCCACGGCGAAACTAGGTTCCTGCGCGGCGGGAGGAACTGGCGGTGCCGGAGTAGCCTGCGCAGGTGGCGTCTGCGCGCACAGGGTCAGCAGGAGGGTGACGACGAGCATGGTCCCAGCCTAGTTGCCGGCGCCGAGGGGCTGCGCCCGGTCCGTTTCGGGGAGCAGCGCAATGGCCGGCATCAGCGCGTACTCCAATCTCTTGTAGGGCCCGTGTTGCAGTGAACGCTGCCACCGGCTTGGGGACCATCGGCTGCTGGTGGAGCGGGGGTCCCGGAACACCACCAGGACTCCGTCGGGGTGCTCGCTGGCCCAGGTCCCCAGACCGGCCGAGTCGAGCACGGTGAGCGGTTGCTGCAGGCGGCCAAGGAATTGCAGCTGGCCGTAATAACGTCCTTGGAAGGCAACCGGGCGCCCGTCCTGTTGCACCGCGCTGACCGCGTCGGCGAGTGCTTGCAGGCGATAGGGCTTCATCGCCGCGGGCATCGCGGTCAGATGCAGGTAGATGATCAGAGCGGCACCCAGGATGGCCTGGGCGCCGACCGCACGGCGCAGACTGCTGCGGTGTGGCAGCAGCAGCCACAGGGAAGCCAGCAGCGGCGGAATTCCGGCCCACCAAGGTGTGTCGTAAGGGCCGAAGGCAAAGACCCCGGCGATGACCAGCAGCAGCACGCCGACGCCGCGCAGCTCATGGCGGCTGCCCTCGGGAGCCTGCATCTCCAGGCAGCGCGCCAGCATCAGCGCCAGGATCGGGATCATCGGCAGCAGATAGTGCGGTTGCTTGCCGCTAATCAAGGTGAACAGCACCACCACCGGCAGGGAACACGCCCACAAAAAGCGCACCCGGTGATCGCTGCGGTAGGCCTTGCCCCAGCCGCGCCAGAAACGCGGCCACAGGGTCAGCGGGATGCACATGCCCGGGAACACCACCAGGTACCACCAGATCGGCCGTGCGTGGGCGAAGCTGTCGCTGAGGCGGCCGGCGGTCTGGCCCCAGAAGATCGCGTCACGGAACTCGGGCCCGCCGTACACCGCCGCCGGAATCGCCCAGGCCAGGGCCAGCAGCGCGCCGCCGAGCACCGCCAGCAACAGGCGCGAGAACCAAACCGGCGGGCGATCGCCGCGCAGCATGGTCGGCGCGGCGAGGGCGGGGGGAAGCGCATAGATCAGGATCACCGGACCCTTGGCGAGCACCCCGAGGCCGATCGCCAGGGCGAAACGCCACCAGGCGCCGGGGCGGCGATGGCGGGCGTCGATCACCGCGTCCAGGGCGAGCAGGCTGCACGCGGTGATCAGGAAGTCGAACATCACCATGGTGGCGAACAACTGCCAGAAGATGCAGGCGAAGGCCAGCCGCGGCGCCCAGCGGCGCAGGCGCGCGCGATCGGGGAACAGCTTCGCGGCAATGCGTGCAATCAGGAACAAGGACAGCAGCGAGGCCAGCGCCGGCACCAGCCGCGCCCACCATTCCTGCACGCCGAAGACGCTCCAGCCGGCGTGCATCAGCCAGAACAACAGCGGCGGTTTGTGGGTGTAGATTTCGCCGTTGAGACGCGGCACCAGGAAGTCGCCGCTGTGCCACATCTCCCAGGCGACCGCCAGGTAGCGCGTTTCGTCGATCGGCAGCAGCGGGCGGATCAGGTGGGCCACCACCACCACCGCCGCGAGCGGCAGCAGCAACCCGCGCACCGACCGCAGCGCGTCGCGGTTCACGACTCTTCGCCGGCCGCTGCAGCCTTGCGGATCAGGTGCAGATTGCGCAGATAGATGGCGATGCCCATGCTCTGGCCGAGCAGGATGACGGGGTCGTGGTCGAGGATGCCATAGAGCAGCAACAGCCCGGCGCCGCCGATGCTCAGATACCAAAAGGCGATCGGAATCACGCTGCGCCCGTGCTTCTCGGAACTCAGCCACTGCACCAGGAAGCGCAGGAAGAACACCGCCTGGCCGATGAAGCCGAGCACCGCGATCGGGCTCATGGCGTTGGCCAGGAACTCGTCGAGCCAGGCGCTCATTTGCTGATTTCGAAGGGGGGAGCGGAGTGGCGCCGCATCAGCCACATCACGCCAAACAGATCCCACAGCCCGACCCAGGCGCGGTCAAGGACGCCGTATTTGGATTTGCCGCGGGTGCGCGGGCGGTGGTTGACCGGCACCGAGACCGCCTCGCCGCCAGCGCGGCGCACCAGGGCGGGCAGGAAGCGGTGCGCGTGCGAGAACCACGGCAGTTCGAGCAGCACGTGACGCGGGATCAGTTTGATGCCGCAGCCGGTGTCGGGGGTGCGGTCGCGCAGCAGGCGGCTGCGCAGGCCGTTGGCGAAGCGCGAGGCGAAGCGTTTGGCGCCGGAGTCGCGCCGTTCAACGCGGTGGCCGATGGCCATCCACGGTTGCTCGTCGCTGTGTTCGGCGGGCCGCGCCTGCCACAGTTTGGGCAGGTCGGCGGGGTCGTTCTGGCCGTCGCCGTCGAGGGTGGCGATCCAGGCAAAGCGCGCCGTGCGCGCGCCGCTGCGCACCCCGGCGCTCTGACCACCGCGCTGCAGGTGCCGCACCACGCGCAGGCGGCCTTCTTCGGCCGCGATGGCGTGCAGCAGTTCCAGGCTGGCATCGCTGCTGCAGTCATCGACGAACACCATCTCGAACTCGAGCCTGCCATCGAGCGCGGCGACGATTTCGTCGATCAAGGGCCGCAGGTTCTCCTCCTCATTGAAGACCGGGACGACGACGGAAAGCATGGAGGCTGAACAGGGGGAGTGGGTTCATGGCCCGGTATCGGGGCGGTATTATAGGCCCCGAACTCTCCGGTTCGACCCCCACGCATGCCCGCACCGAGTCCGCAACCCATCTACGCGCATCCTCCCCAGGGCCGGGTCCTGGTGACTGGTGCGGCCGGCTTCATCGGTTTTCATACCGTGCGCCGCCTGGTGCAACAGGGCTGGCAGGTCGACGGTCTGGACAATCTCGACCGCCGCACCGGCACGCGGCTGAAGTACGAGCGGCTGCGCGTGCTCGAGCAGTCTGACGCCTTCCGCTTCCATCTCGCCGACCTGACCGATCGCGGCGCGCTGGGCCGGGCTTTCGCCACCGGCAACTACCAGCGCGTGATCCACCTCGCCGCCCAGGTCGGGGTGCGCCGTTCGGTCGATGATCCGCACGCCTATCTCGAAGCCAACCTGCACGGTTTCCTCAACCTGCTCGAAGCCTGCCGCGAGGCGCGCATCGAGCACCTGGTCTACGCCAGTTCGTCCTCGGTCTACGGGGCCGTCGACGGTGCTTCCAGCGAGACCCACGCCGCCGACCACCCCGAGTCCTTCTACGCCGCGACCAAGCGCTCCAACGAGCTGATGGCGCACGCCTATTCGGCGCTGCACCGCGTGCCCTGTTCCGGGCTGCGTTTCTTCACCGTCTACGGGCCGTGGGGCCGCCCCGACATGGCGGTGTGGCGATTCGTCGATGCCGCGCTCAAGGGCCGACCGGTGCAGCTCTACAGCCACGGCGACATGCTGCGCGACTTCACCTACGTCGACGACGTGGTCGAATCGCTGTTGCGGGTATTTGATCAGCCACCGTTGGACCAGTCCGGCGCGGGCGCGCCGTGGCGCCTGATCAACGTCGGCGGCGGACACCCGGTGCCGCTCTCCGACCTGGTGCGTGCGGTCGAGAAACACACCGGTCGTCCGCTGATCACCGAGATGAGCCCCGACCAGGCCGGCGACGTGAAAGTGACCTCGTGCGACCCGGTCGCCTTGCACAAACTGACCGGCTTCGTACCCGAGGTCACTCTCGACGAGGGCGTCGGTCGCTTCGTCGACTGGTACCGCGAGTTCTCCGCCGTGGCGCAGCCCTTGTCAGCGACCGCCAGTTAGTCGCTCGGCCTTGGCCTGCGTGCGCGTTTAGTTGCTGCCGTAGTCGAGGCCGTAATCCTCGCCCGAGGCGACCAGGTCGATCCCGGGGTTGTCACCCGAGAACATGATGCCATCGGGCAGGTTGCCCATGGTCGGCGGATGGCGGTTGATCACCGCGTGCTCGAAATCGACGACTTCATTGACCACCACCACCGCGCCGGTCATGTGGGCGTGGCCGAGACCCTGGATCGAATTCCAGAAGTTGAGGCCGTGGAAGTTGGAGCTGTCGCCGCCACCCTGCTGGCCGGGATCGGTGACCGCCGCCGCGGGGGCGAGCAGACCGATGTGCGGCGCGCTGCCGGTACCGATGTTGCAGCTGTCCAGCACCACGGTGTTGCGCGGGCCCGAGCGCAGGTCGTAATCGGGCGGCGCCCACACCACCAGGCCGCCGTGCAGCTGGCAGTCGCTGACCGTCAGGGTCTCGCCCGCGGCCAGGATCACCACCACGGTCATGTCGGTGTTGATGCCCGAGAGTTCGGTGATCCCGTGTTCGACCCAGTAACCGGATGCCGGATCGAGATAGCCGTCGAGGTTCCACGCCGGCATCTTGAACGGAGTCTCGCGCGGAATGATGTCGGTATTGCCGCCGAAGTAGTTGTTGCTGGTGTACTGATAGACCCCTTGGTTGGCGTGCGAGCCGACGATGGAAATGACTCCCAGTTCATCGCTGTTCTCGGTCCAGGTCGGCGCACCGAAGGCATCCAGGCGGTAATCCAGCACCGCGCCGACGGCGTCGGGGATCAAGGCCTCGCCGTTGATGCTGGCGCTCTTCATGTCGATGTCGGAGGACAGGAACACCACCGCCATGTCGCTCATGTCGCTGCCGGTCGAGACCACCATGTTCATGCGCAGCGCGCGGGTGGCGTTGCCGGAGCGGCCTTCGGCGCGCACGCTGACCTCGACCCCGGCGAGCTGGTCGTCCTCGATCAGGTCGATCGCAATGTGGAAGCGCGACCTGTCGGCCACATCGATCCAGTCGTCGCCGGTGCCCTGCCAGTACGGGTCGTTCATCAGCTGGTTGCGCGAGTACTGCAGAGCCGCGTCGACGGCGAGTTCGGCGCGCACCGAATCCGCGTCGTCGTGGGCCACGGCCACGGTGGCCTCCATGCTGCTATGTGCGCCGAGCGCCAGAGTCGCCAGCAAGGTTGAGAAGATCAGCGCGATGATCATCACCGCTCCTGAGTCGCCTCTGGTTTTCTTGTTGTAGATTGCTTTCACCTTCATCCCTCCTCGTTACAGCGGGGGCGGCCCCAGATCTTCGCCGCCTGAAATGATGTCGATCTCAGGCGCGGCGCCCTTGAGTTCGATCCCTGGGGGGGGGTCCTTCATCGTCGGCGGGTGGCTGTTGAACACCACGTCCTCGATCTCATCGATTTCGTTGACCACGATGAGAATGCCGATCAGGTGGCCACGACGGAAGTCATCGGTCGAATTCCAGAAGTTGAAGCCGTGGAAGTTCATGCCCGGTCCGTCGGCGCGCACCTCTGCGGCGGGGGCGATCAGGCCGATGTGCGGCGCAGCTCCGGTGCCGATGTTTGAGCTTTCGACGCGGATGTAGTTGCGCGCGCCGTCGCGCAGGTTGTAGTCAGGCGGCGCCCACACCACGATGCCACCATGGATCTGGCAGTCCTTGAAACGGAATTCCTCGCCCGGGGCGAGGACCAGGACGATGGTCTGATTGGTGGTCACGTCCTCCAGTTCGCCCTCCGCCGAGATGATCCAGTGGCCGGCGGCAGGATCGAGATAGGAGTCCAGGTTCCAGCCCGGCATGTAGACCGGACTGTCGCGCTGCACGATGTCATTCTTGCCTTTGAACCACTTGGTGCTGGTGAACTGATGGATCTTCTTGTTCGCCTGGCTGTTCTCAATCTCGCGCTCGCCGAGCGGGTCGGTGTTCAAGGCCCATACCTGGTTGCCAAAGGCGTCGAGGCTGTAGTCCATGACCGCGCCGACCGCGTCCGGAATCAGCACGTCGCCGTGGATCTTGGCGTCCTCCAGTTCCAGCTCCTGGCTAGAGGTCAGGAGCATCAAGGACATGCCGTCGAAGTTTTCACCGCTGCTGACCATCAGTTCCAGGCGCAGCGCGCGCACCGCGTTACCCGAGCGGCCTTCGGCGCGCACCACCACGCGCGCGCTCTGCGGCAGGTTGTCCTCGATCATGGTGACGATGACCTGGAAGCTGGCCGAATCCGCCAACGGGATCCAAGCGCCGCCGGTGCCATCCCACAGAGAATCGTTGGCGAGCTGGTTGCGCGCGTACTGCATCGCCGCGTCGGCGGCGAGCTCGGCGCGGATGGTGTCGCTCTGGTCACGCGCCACCGCGACGGTGGATTCCATGCTGCTGGCCGAGCTCAGCGCCAGCGACGCCAGCATGGTGGTGAACAGCAACGCGATGATCATCACCGCACCACGGTCCTTACGACCCGTCTCGCCTCTCTTTGGATGCAATTTCATGCTTGGTGGCAACAACCTTTGCCTCCTTTGCGGATGACCGGCGCGGGCGCTTGATGCGAATGCAATGCAAATGGCGCAAGCCCTGCCATAGTCCGCTCAATTATCGGCCAGGACCCAGGACGAGGCGCTCAGCTCCACCGAACGCCCGGTGCTGACGTTGCCGGCTTCCTGTCCCGAATTCTCTTCCAGGGTCCAGCGTGCCACTACCCGGCCGACGCCGCCGCTCGGCCCGGCCTCGGTTTCGATCTCGAACTGCTGCAGGCCGGTGATCACGGTTTCCTGGTCGACGCCGTCGGACACGCGCAGGATCTGGTCGGTGGGCGACCAGCTCCAGGACCACGCCTCATCGTTGACCCCGGTGACCAGGTCGATGGTCCAGCCGCTGAGCGCATCGCCGCTGATGCTGACGTCCGAGGCGAAGCGCACGTCGACCATCAGTCGTTCCATCGAACGCCGCCCAAGGAGGCGCGTGTGCATGCGCGCGTCGCCCTCGCGCACCACCGCGTAGGACTCGCTGGTGCTGTAAAGAGCTCCGAGCAGCAGCACCATGGCCACCGCGGTGGCCACCAGCAGCTCCACCAGGGTGAAGCCAGCGGCACCGGATCGGCGCCGCGTCCTCATGGAGCCCCCACGGGTTCCGCGGTGACCGAGCCGGTCAGTTCGCTGACGCGCAGCCGCCAGGCGGTGCGGCCGTTGCTGACGCGCATCTCGCTCGGTTCAGGACAGCGTCCGCTGGCCTGGAACACCGCGTCGCCAGCCACACCCACCACCGCCTGGAAGACCATCGGCTGGTCGAGCGTGCGCCAGCCGTCGGCGTCGGCCAGATCTCCCGGCAGGACCACGCCGGTGGCGTCGACCACGCGCCAGCGGCGGCCGGCGACGTCGTAGTCAAAGGTGGTCTCGCGCCAGGTGGTGCGCGCCCAGCTGCGCGCCCGCACCAGGTCACCGACCAAGCGGCGCACCTCGGTGTTGACCTCGTCGCGTTCCTGCAGGAAGGGCAGCGCCATCAGCGACATGACGGCGGTGATGGAGAGCACCACCAGCACTTCCATCAGCGTGTAGCCCGAGCGCTGGGCGCGCGGAGCACGACGTCGGCGCAGGCCTAGTTCTCGCCCACCAGCCATGAGGCCTCCAATAGGCGTTTGCCGCGCAGGGTGATGTCGGCGGTCAGCAGGCGCGTGGTCGAGGCGCCCGCGCCGACCACCGTCCCGGGATCGAGGTCGGCCACCGGCACCACGCTGAGGGCGATGCTCGCCGATTCCGCTCCGGGCAGCGGGTCGCCGTTGCCGAGCAGCGGGGCGAAACTGGTGCCGTCGAGCGCGTCGATCTCGGCCAAAGTCAGGCCGTGGCAGTATTCGCGCAGTTCGCGCATCGCGTCGACCGCCACCGCGGCTTGTTCCATGCCGCTCAGCGCGCGCAGACCGCCACGCAGCGAGGCCAGCGCCGAGGTGCTGACCAGCGCCACCAGGACCAGCGCGATGACCACTTCCAGCAGCGAGAAGCCGCTGGCGTGGGCGCGTGGTTGGTGGGCTATCCTCATCCGACGAATTTGGCCATCTGCAGGATCGGGGTCATCAGCGCGACGACGACGAAACCGACGCACACGCCGGCGATCATGACGGTGACCGGGCCGAGCAGGCCGGTGAAGGTCTTCAGGGCGGCGTCGGTCTCGCGATCGAGGAACCCGGCGGCGGTGCGCAGGCTCTCATCGAGCGAGCCCGAGGACTCGCCGGCGATCATCATCTGCATCAGGGCGGGGGGCAGGTCGCCGCCCTCCAAGGCGGTGTACAAGGGGTGGCCGTCGCGCACCACGTCGCCGGCCTTGTCCCACATGCGCTGCAGCTTGGGCAGCGCCGAGACCTGGCGCGCGTGTTCGAGGCCGGTCAGGATCGGCACCCCCGATTCCAGCGTCAGCGCCAGAGTGGTCACCGAACGCGCGACGTAGGCCTTGTGGATAAAGGTGCCGATCACCGGCAGGCGCGAGATGAGGTCGAACATCATGCTCTGCACGCGGCGGTTCTTGGCCATCAGGATGATCCCGCCGATGACGAAACCGAAGGCCGCGAAGGCGACCCACGGCGAGTCGCGCAGGAACTGGCTGGCGGCGAGCACGATCTTGGTCGTGGTCGGCAGCAGTTCCGGCTTCGACATCAGGATGCTCTCGAACTTGGGCACCAGCAGGATCAGGATGCCGGTGGTGATCGCCAGGGTGAACAGCAACAGGAAGCCGGGATAGGCCAGCGCGCCGATGATCTTGCCGCGAATGGTCATCTGCTTGCGCATCAGCTCCTCGGCACGGCCCAGCGATTCGCCCAGCGCACCGGCCTTCTCGCCAGCGGCGAGCAGGTGCACCACGTAGGACTCGAAACAGCGCGGCAGACAGGACAAGGCCACGCTCAGATCACTGCCGCCTTCGACGAGGGTGGTGATCTTGGTCAGCACGCGCTCCTGCGCGCCGGTCTGCGCGTGCTCGATCAGAGTGCGCAGCGACGACAACATCGGCACGCCTGCTTCGAGCATCGACTTGAGCTGGATGACGATGTGCAGCGCTTCCTTGCTGCTCAGCTTCAAGCGGTAGTCGATCATCGAATCGACCGCGCCGGCGTGCTTGATGGCCACCTGCACGCCGCCGCCGATGGTGCCTCCACTGGCGTGATGGTCACCGGCCGATCTGCGTTGGGCGGCTAGTTTCAAGAAGTGCCTCCGGCGCGCAAGGCCTCCTCCAGAGAAGTCTTGCCCTCGTTCACTCTGCGGATGCCGTCAAGCAGCAATGAAGTCATTCCGCGGTTAATAGCCAGATCACGGGCGTCGTCGCTGGACGGATTCGCGGCCAGCAGCTCGCGCATCTCCTCGTCGGCGTTCATGATCTCGAAGACACCCAGACGGCCGGCGTAGCCGTGTCCGCGGCACGCGGCACAGCCGATCGAGGTGTAGGCGCGGCCGGACTGCAGACCCAGTTGGCGATAACGCTCGAGCACCGCCGGCTGCAGGTTGGCCGGGCGCTTGCACGCCTCGCACAGGCGCCGCACCAGGCGCTGGGCCATGACCAGGCGCAGCGTGGCGGAAACCAGGAAGGGTTCGATGCCCATCTGGATCAAGCGCGTCGCCGCCGAGGGCGCGTCGTTGGTGTGCAGCGTCGCCAGCACCAGGTGGCCGGTGAGCGAGGCCTCGACTGCGATCTCGGCGGTTTCGGTGTCGCGGATCTCACCGATCATGATCACGTCCGGATCCTGACGCAGCAGCGCGCGCAGGCAGGTGCTGAAGTCGAGGCCGGCGCGGGTGTTGACCTGGGTCTGGTTGACCCCTGGCAGCGACCTTTCGACCGGGTTCTCCACCGTCGAAACGTTGATCTCTGGGCCGACCACCTCGGACAGCACCGAGTAAAGAGTGGTGGTCTTGCCCGAGCCGGTCGGCCCGGTCACCAGAACCAGGCCGAAGGGCGCGTGGATGGTGCCGCGCAGCAGATCCAGGTCCTTTTCGCTGAAGCCGAACTGGTCCAGCGCCGGGCTCTTCTGGGTGCGGTCGAGGATCCGCAGCACCGCCTTTTCGCCGTAGACGGTGGGCAGCGTGTTGACGCGCAGGTCGACGTCACGGCTGCCGTCCTGGAAGTGGATGCGCCCGTCCTGTGGCAAGCGTTTCTCCGAAATGTCGCAGTCGGCCATCACCTTGATGCGCGCGCATAGGGATGCGCCCTGGGTGATGTGGTAGCGCTCGACCTCGTGCAGGCGCCCGTCGACGCGGTAGCGCAGCAGGTAGCAATTCTCATCCGGTTCGAGGTGGATGTCGGAGGCCCCTTCGATCAAGGCGCGCAACAGCAGTCCGTCGAAACGGTCGGCCGACGACACCTCGTCGGCGACCACCACCTGGCTGGCGGCCTTGACCCCGGCGCCGGTGCGCTGGACCAGGTCGAGACCGGCCTGGATCTCGGTGTTGGTGGTGACCGAGGCATACACGCGCAGGCCCGAAGCCTGACGCACTGTGTCGACCGCGTAGACGTCCGACGGGTCGAGCACCGCGACGGCGAGCAGGTCTTCCATCTGCAGGAAGGGCAGCACCCCGTGGGCGCGCAGATCGGCCAGCGGCACGCCGTGTTCGATGGTGACGTCGAGCAGGTTCTGTCCTACCGGCCGCAGGAATGGAATGCCGTGCTGGCGCCCACGGGCGAAGGCCAGGTCGTCGTCGCTGACCAGGCCGCGCTGCAGCAGCACCTGCGGCAGCGTCAGTCCGGCGGGGCCGGCTTCGGTGAGAGCCTCGGCCACCTGTGGAGCGTCGAGGATGCCGAGCTGCACCAGCACCTCCTTCAGCGGCAGGGCCAGTTCGCGCGCCGGGGCTTCTTCGTCGGCGTCGGCGAAGGGCAGGCGCGCGTCCAGGCGCAGCGCGGAGCGCGCCGCGCGCAGCGGCGGCGAAGGCGTGGCGATGACCGCGTGCACTCCGTCGAGAATCAGCTGCTCGATGCCGTTGACCAGATACTCGAAGCCGCGCGAGTCGAGGTCGCGGACACCGGATCCATCCAGCTCGAGCCGCTGGCGGCCGGCGCAGCGTGCAAACAGCTTCTCCAGGTCTTCCGAACGCCCCATGTTGATGGCGGCAGGAAGAACGAGGCCGGCGGCGGTTTCGTTGGAGGGGGGGTGGGTCATGGGACCACCTCCTTTACGGTGGGGGGTGGCCTGGGCTGAAGCCGCGCGCGGCGCGCAGCTACTGGATCTGCATCTGGCGCACGTGGGCGAGGAGCAGCTCGGCTGCCTTCAAGCCCGGGCGTTGGGTCAGTGCGAGGTTCAACTCGATGCCCGCCTCGGTCCATTGGTTCATGCCGATGGCGATTTTGGCGGCGAGCATGTGTTCGGGCCAATCGAGGTCCTTCGCCCGGACCTGGGCGAGCATGCTGGCGGCTTCCTGGTGGCGGTTCTGGCGCCATAGCGCCTGGGCGAGGCCGATGTGGGCCTCGGCATTTTCGATCTGCGCTTTCAGCAGGAAGTTGTACAGGCGTTCGGCGGCGCTCCAATCACCATTGCGTTCGGCCTTGTGGGCCGCGGCGATCACCGGGTCGACGCTGGGATCGTCGACCTCGATCAACAGCTGGATCGAGCGTGGCGTGGTGATCGAGGGATCTACCTTCAGAGCTTCGACGTAGGCGCGGGCGGCGTTCTGCACGTCGCCGGAAGCCAGGAACAGGTCGCCGAGCATCGCGTGGCTGTAGGGATTGCCCGGCATCCGCGCGGTCATCTCGGTGACGAACTCGCGTGCCTCGCTGAGGCTGCCGGTCGAGGCGTAGTGCAGCAGCATGGCGCGCGCCAGCTCGGGGTTGGCGGCGATCGCACCCCAGTCGGTGCCGGCTTCCAGGGCCGCGGTGGCGCGTTCGATCTGGTCGTTCTCGGCCAGCGCGGCGGCGTAGACCAGCGACAGCTCGCGGTTGCCGGGGCTCGCTTCGATGCCGCGTTCGGCATAGACCAGGGATGCGCGCGCGTCGTTCTCGGTCAGGAACAGGCGCGCCAGGGTGGCGTGGGAACTGGCGTCTTCGGCGTCGAGATCGCACGCTTCCTGCAGGTATTCCTGTCCTTCTTCAACCAGATCACGTTCCAGTGCGCGCATGGCGAAGGTCTTGAGCAGTTCGTTACGCGTGCGCGCCCACTGTTCGGTCGAGCCGTCGCCGCGCTGGTGGGCGAAGCCGGCGTCGAAGCCGCTCTGGGCCGCATCCTCGCTGCGACCATAGGGCAGGAACGAGCTGCAGGAGGCGAACGCGAACGCGAGGACGATGGCTGCGAGCCTGATCATGGTTGCTGCTCCGGATCGACGATTCTGAGGGCGTCTTCGAGTTCCTGCTGTTCCTGGCGTCCGGCGAGGACCTCGTTGTGGCAGTGCTCGGCGAGCAGCGCCAGATCCGGATCGGCGGGCATCGCGCGCAGTCCCCATTCGGCTTTGGCCAGCGCGCCGGCGGCATCGCCTTCGGCGAGCAGCATCGCCGCCTCGCGGTACATGCGCCGCGCGTAGGACGGGCGCAGATAACCGTGATGGGACGAAGCCAGGCGCGCGCGCGCGGAGTCGAAACGGTGCCGGGCCAGATCGGCGCGCTGCTCCAGATCGCCGTCATCGATCACGTGTGGGGTCAGCAGCACGATGATCTCGGTCTTCAGCTCGCGCTGCGACTGCGAGCGGAAGAAGGCGCCGAGCAGCGGAATCGAACCGAGGAACGGGATCTGCGCGGTGTCGGTGATCTCCTGGGTCTCCATCAGTCCGCCGATGACCACGGTGTTGCCGCTGCGTACCAGCACGTTGGAAGTGATCTGGGTGGTGACCTCTTCCGGCAGGCCGAGGTTGTTGATGATGCCGCTCGAGTTCTTCGGGTTGATCTCCATGCGTACCCATCCATCTGCGGATATGAAGGGACGGAAGGTGAGCGAAGTTCCGACCTCGAGGAAATCGACGCTCTGCAGCGTGGCGGTCTCGTTGGAGGTGGTGGTCAGGTACGGCAGGCGCTGCCCGACCAGGACCGTGCCGACGTGGCGGTTCACGGTCAGAACCTGGGGATTGCTGAGCACGGTGGCGTTGCCGACGCGCTCCAGGGATTCGATGAAGACCCCGAGCTGGTTGCGTAGGATGCCGATGTGCAGGCCGTCGGTCGACGAGTCGGTGAAGCCGCCGGTGCGCGCGCCGAGCAGCCAGTTGTCGCGGCCCACCGCGGCCTGGTCGAGTTTGACACCATCGGTGACGTTGGACAGACCGCCCATGGCCTGGAAGTCGATGCCGCTCATGGCGTTGAAATCGACGCCGAGTTTGTTCTCGTCGGTCAGGGTCACCGACAGGATGGTGGCTTCGACCAGCACCTGTAGCGGCGCCACGTCGAACATGGCCAGCAGCGCGTCGATGCGCTCGCCGGTCGCCGGGCTGGCAAACAGCACCATCATCTCCTGGGTGGCCTGATTGTTGCCGCCGAGCTTGTCGGTGATCTGCAGACCGTCCTCGCTGGTCGGACCGGCGATCAGGCTCTCGTTTCCGGCCAGCAGCGGGGTCAGCATCGGCATCGCGTCGCCGGCCTTGATGTGGTTGAGGAAGATGACGCGCGGCTCAAAGGCCGAGCCGCTGGCGATGATCTCTTTCTGCACCTCGGTGGCGTCGACCACCAGCAAAAAACCGTCCTGGGCCAGATAGGTGTAGCCGTTCGAGGCCAGGACCTGCAGCAGCGCGCTGGCCACCGGCGCGTCGTAGAGGTTGATGGTGACCTTGCCCTCGACGTTCTGGCCGTAGACCAGGTTGAGGTTGTAGTTGGTCGCGAACATCTCCAGGACCGAGGAAAGCTCCTGGTCCTTGAAGTTGATGGTCAGTGCTTCGCCTGGCTCGATGTGGGCAAAGGGATTCAGCGCGTCCTCTTGTTGCGCCGGCGGCTTCTGGTCGTCTGCCCCAGGCTCCTGGGACTGCAACGCCGGCTCCTGGGGCGGTACTTCAGGCTCCTGCGGCAGCACCAGCGGCACCGCCGAGGTCGTTGGCAGCGACGCGGCCAAGGTCAGAAGCAGGGCGAGGAGCGGGTTCATTCGCGGCTGGGCGGCTGATGGAGGAGCACCTCAGGAGGCGCCATGCGGACGATGGTGAGCTGGTTGTCGAAAACCAGTTCCACTTCACGGGAGCGCACCGCCTTGAGCTTGTATCGGCCGATCCGTTCGCCCTCTTGAACGACCTTGGGACCGAAGGCGGCGTAGCGGTGCTGGCCCAGCAGCGCGGTGCCGGTGAGAATCAGTTCGACCTCGACCGAGGCGTCGATGACCTCGGGCACCTCTCCGCCCACTTCGGGCTCGGCACCCTCCAACGGGTGCTGCCACGGATCCTCGCCGTTCACCTCGAAGTCGCCAGCTTCGGCGCGCGCGCGCGCGGCCATCGCCGCGGCGGTGCGCTCGGCACGCGCGCTGGCGGCCAGCTGGGCTTCGGCCCGCTTGGCCGCGAGCAGTTCCTGGGTCAAGGGTTCGGCCTTTTCCAGGCCCAGCGGGATG
The DNA here is from genome assembly GCA_021776925.1 of Planctomycetota bacterium. Lineage (GTDB taxonomy): Bacteria > Planctomycetota > UBA1135 > UBA1135 > UBA1135 > JAJFFB01. The sequence continues at coordinate 35,464 of JAJFFB010000001.1, forward strand.
CGCCACAGGTCGAGGCGTTTGCGCGCTTCGGCGAAGGAGTGGATCGGCTGGAAGTTTGATTTGGCGTCCTTGCTCTTGGACGTCGTGGTCTTGGTCGATGTGGCCGCCGGCGCCGACGTGGCAGCGGGGCCACCAGTGGCCGCCAGCGCCGCGTTGGGTGACGGCGGCGCCGGGGCGTCGTCGCCTTTTTCGCTGCCGAAAAGCATCGGTCCCCACACCACCAACACCAGCAGCATGAGCGTGCCGAGCGCCGCCGCCTTGCCCGGCTGGCGCTTCATCTGCGCCACCAGGCCGCGTTGCGTAGAGGCGCTGCTCATGCGTCGCTCTCCGGCTGCGCTTCTTTGTGGGCGGGAACCTGGGCGATGATGAGCACGCCGTTGAAGAAGGCCTCGACCAGCCCGGACTTGTCCGGCGCCGCGTAGACCACCGTGATCGCTTCAATGCGGCCGCGCGCGTCGCCGCGCTCGAGGTAGTCGAGGAAGTCGTGTACCTGCAAGGGGCGTCCGCTGCCGGAGAGCTGGTAGCTCAGCGGCCCGCCGTCGGCGCGGTTGCCCTGCTCCTGCAATTGCAGACTGCAATCGAGCCGCTTGGCCAGCTGCAGGACGCGGTTCTGGAGCAGGATCGGGTTGAGGTCATTGCCCAGGTTGACCAGTTCGGTCTCCGCCAGCGGACGGAAGGACAGCCAGTCTTCGGCCAGCTGGTCGCGTTCCTGGATCACCTGGGTGTCGCGTTCCTTGCGCGTCTGCGCTTGTTCAAACTGCTGCAGTGCTGCGCCGCGCCGCTCCTGCAGCGGCACCACGCGCGCCAACCACAGGGCTCCGGGAACCGCCAGGAACCAGGAAAGGAACAGGAGTTTGCGCCACGACATGTCAGGCGCCTCCTGCCGAAACCGGCTCGGTGGCGACCGCCGCCAGAGCGCGAGTGGCTTCTTCCATGGCCTCGACGGCGTCGCGGCTGAGGCGGATGCGCAGGCGCGTGGCCGGCCAGCGGTCGGGAACCGAATCGTGCTTCTCGACCACCCCGGTGTAGCCGGAATAGGCCTCGAGTACGTCGACCAGGGCGGTGGCGGCGGCCTCTTCATAGGCCACCGCGTCGATGATCAGCACCAGCAGGGACTGCACGTCTTTGCGATTGGCTCCGACCTTGATTTCGGTGCGCCACTGCACGCGTTCGATCTCGACCGTCGGGTCGACCGCGCTGTCCAGTCCAGCCAGCATGCGCGCCGCGGTCGGCTGCGCCAGATGCTCGGCCAGCGGGTCGAGGCGGGTGGCGAAGTCGTTGATGTCCTCGAACAGACGCTCCATGTCGGCGCTGGCCTCGCTGGCCGCGGGATCGGGAGCGTTGGCTTGCTCAGCGGCGCGTTCCTGGCCGCGTACTTCCAGATCGAAGGCGAACAAGGCGATCAGGCACAAGAACGAGTAGACGCAGGAAATCAGCACGCGTTGCGGCGTGCGGCTGCGTTCCAGGTGGACCCGGTAGCTGCTCTCTCCGAGGAAGTCGGCGGTCTTCATCCTTTCTGCCTCAAGGCGAGGCCGAGGGCGCCGCACCACAGGTGCTCTTCGTCGAGGATCTCCTGCGGCGCCTCGATGCCCAGATCGGTGAAGGGTTGAGCGGGTCGCACCGACAGGTTCATGGCCAACTCCAGGCAGTTGCCCATTTCCGGCAGCCCGGCACCGAAACCGGTGAGCTGGACGTCGGCAAGCTTGGTGCCGGGATGGCGCGCGGTGAAGTGGCGCAGGCAGGCGCGGGCTTCCTGCGCCATGCCTTGCGCTTCCAGGCGCAATGTGCGCTGGATCGCCGCGGCCGGTTGCTCCGCCTGGTCGCACAACTGCGCCAATTGGGCCGCTGGGGCGCTGGCAGCGTCCTCGGCGCCGATTTCACCGCCGAGTTGCAGTGCATCCAGCACCGGCAGCTGTTCCAGGTCCAGGGTGGCTTGCTGCAGTTTCTCGAGCAGATCGGAAGCGGTGCACTGCATCGGCTTGAGGAAGCGCAGCTCCCCGTCGTAGACGATGCCGAACAGCGCGTTGTCAAAGCCGAGATGGAGGAAGCCCCAGGCATCCTCGCAGGCGCTCTTGCTCTGCTGCAGGCAGCGCGCCAGCGGAAAGGCGCTCAACTCCAGACCCACCGCGCGCATGCCCAGGGCATCGGTCGCCGCGGTGCAGCGGCGCAGTTCGGACTGCCCCAGGCTGAGCAGCAGGTATTCCTGGCGCGGATCGGTTTCGCCGGCCTCATTGGCCAGCGGCAGATAGCGGTAGCCGATGCCTTCGCTGTCCTCCAGCGAGCGCATCGCCGCTTCTTCGAGGATCGCGCGCAGGCGGTTTTCCTGGTCGCGGTCGACCGGCACCACGGTGATGCCGGCGGCGGCTGCACTGGTGGAGATCACCGCGTCGCGACCGAGGACCCGTCCGCGCAGGCGTCCGCTGAGCGGGCTGACCGCCTGGCTGTGACGGGTGCGGCCCTGGGCGGGTGCGCACTCCGCCACGCGCACCTTCCACCCGTTCCGGTTGCCGGAGAGTTGCAGGACGCGCGTATCGAGACTGCCGAAGTGGACAGCGATGGGCGTGTAGCGGGTGATGAGCTTCACGACGATGGAGGACTCTCTGTATTTCGACCAGAAACGGGGCTCAGTTGAGCCATTGGGTGGTGGCGATCAGGAGTGCCATGAAGGCCATCAGAGCGGCCAGAGCGGGCATCGGGCGTTTTTGTACGGGGTTGTTCACAGGTTGAAGAGCGGGGTTCCGTCCGGCGCGGTGCCGGAACTATTGGCGCGGAAGACCCCGCTGTCAGCGAAGAACACCCAGCCGGTGGTGTCGTCCGGGCCGTTGAATCCGGCTCCGGGCTGCACCAGCAGCACGCTGTCCGCGCGACTCACCGGATTGGCCGGCATCGCCTCGGTCACGTAAGGGCCGTAGGCGTAGCCAGCGGTTCCGGCAGCCGCGGTCTCCCCGTCTTCGTCGCTGGCCAGAACCAACTGGTTGACAAGGTGGACTGCCGACCAGGCCCCGGCGCTGGCGAGCCAACCCGGAAACTGATCGTCGTGCTGAAAGCTGTAGTAGTCGATCGCCGTGCGCACGCGCTGCAACTGCTGGCTCAGCGCAGTCACTTCGGCGTCGTCGACGGCGCCGGAGAAGCTGGGCAGGGCCATGCCAGTCAGCACGACGAGAATCGTGATGACAATCAGGACTTCCAGCAGGCTGAAGCCCTGGCGAGCAGTTCGGGTGCGTGTCCGCATCGGGGTCGGATGGGTCCGTCCCCTCTGCGGCCGTCACCGCCTCGACTTGAGCGCATCCCGACCCTCATGCGGGCCGCTACCGGGCTTCAGCTGGCGCCAGCAATGCGGCCGGCGCGCAGATCCTTGTATTCCTGCCAGTCGAATGCGAGCAGGAACTCCGCCGCGGCCTTGACGCCGGTGGCGAAGAGGTCGGCCTTGGTCTGGTCCGACATCTTGAAATCGAGCCAGTGGAAGCGGTCGGTCTGGATGACCGAGACCAGCTTGCGGTAGTCCGGGTTGCGCAGGATGAAGTCGTAATCGAGCACGTGGCGCGCCGAATCGAAGATCGCTCCGGCGAGCGCGCCGGGGCCGTCGATCTCTTTGGGCAGAGTGCGCTCGCCGCCGAGCTTGGCGCCGAAGGTGGGAGCGCTGGGCTCGCCCTCTATATGGAACGTCTGGATCGGGAAGTTCGAGAGCACGCCGCCATCGACGAAGTAGGCGTCGAGGGGCAGTTCGCCGCGGTAGCCGGCCTTGTCCTTCCAGCGCTGGCGGGCGGCGTCGCCCTGCGGCACGTGGCGCACGCGGTAGGGCTGGAAGAACAACGGAATCGACATCGAAGCGCGCACGAAGTCAGCCGGGCTGACCAGCTCAGGCTCGTCGAAATAGAGCTCGGCCATGTCCGGAAAAGTGACCTTGGTTTCGGTGGTGACGTCGGCGGCGATCACGACCAGCTTGGGGTCGGCGACTTCCACCGGCACCTTTTCCATGCTCAGCCGGTGGTGCATAGGCGGCAGGTCGCGCATCTGCGCCTTCAGTTCGGCGCAGTTGTCGATGCCGTGGGTCGCGAGCTGCGCCTTCATCCAGGTGTGAAAATACTCGCCAGGATTGAGGCCGAGGTCGTCACAGACGTTGTCGACCACCTGCAGGCCCCGCCACAGCAGGCACAATCGCCCGGCCTTGCGCAGCATGGCTTTGATGAACCTGCGTGCGTCGCCGTCGCCGTCGACGAACTTGATCAGATCGACCTCGGCCAGCGCGGCGAGGATGGTCTCGCTCTTGGCCGCGGCGGGGGGGCCGCTGCCGGCCTGCAGCAGCGCGTTGATCGCGCCGGCCGAAGTGCCGCCGATACCGAGGAAACGGATACCTACCGATTCGAGCGCGTAGGTGTAGCCGACCAGCGCGATGCCGAGCACGCCGCCGCCTTCCATGACCAGGTCTACGTACTGGCGGCCCTGATCATCGACCAGATCCGAGATGGCGCGGTCGTTCCAGTTGTGGTGCAGGTCGGCGAGACTGGCGCGGACCTCGGGGTGTTGCAAAAAGAGGTTGATATCCACGGGCTGTCAGGGCAGGAACTTCTTCGGATCGCGCATCTTGCGCGGCAGGTATTCGTCGATGACGAAGTTCAGGCCCCACTTGGCAAAAGCCTGCTGCTCGGCGCGCACGCCCATCTTCAGCATCTGCTTGATCGCCTTCTTCCACTTCGGGTGGGCCTGGAAGAAGGGGTCGTTCTTGAGCGCGTCCTTGGCGCGTTTGACGTCGACCGGCTGCAGCGGGTGGGTGGCGTCGTGCAGGCCGAAGTCCTCGATGTCCTGCGGCGTGACGCCGAGATAGGTCGCCTTGGGCACGCAGAAGTTGCGGTTGACGTGCGCCGCCGAACCCGAGCCGACCTTGAGCGTGCGGTAGATGTTGCACATGCCGTAGGGGTCGCAGTCGACGAAAACGTAGACCGGCAGCTTGAGGTCGTCGCTCAGACGGCGCACGAAACGGCGCGTGGCACGCGTCGGCACGCCGCCCATCTCGACCAGGATGCAGTTGGCGGTGCGCCAGTAGCGATGGTGGTTGAGACGCTGGAACATGCCGCCGGTCTCGATCGCGAGGACGAAATCGGCCTGGGTCTCGAAGCCGAGGTGGTCGACCGAACTGGGCACGGTGTAGGCACCGGAACCCATCGCTGCGCAGTCGGAGCGGATCGGATCGAGGGTTTCTGGGTCGCGGTCGATCACGGTGAGCGCGCCGACCACCGATCCACCGTGTTCCTCGGGCATGAAGCGCAGCGTTTCGCGGGTGACCTCGTGCACCGAGAACATGCCCTCGATGTCGTCGAGCACGGTGTCGGACTCGCGCTGTTCGTTGAACTTGGCGTCGCCCCAGTTCTTGGACACGTAGTAAGCCTCTCGTTTGGTGGCGAAGTCTTCCTGGCCGACCATGTCCTTGGCCAGCGCCATCAGGCGCAGCGTCTGGGCAAAGGTCTTGACCGAATTCACGTCGAGGGTGCGGGTTTTCAGATTGCCCTTCATCTCGAAGTAACCGGTCTTCTTGTCGTAGGTGACGTTGGCCAGATTGCGCTGGGGCATCGTCAACTGAGGCAAGCCGCCGGTAGAGCCGGTGCGATAGACCTCGGTGGCGACGCTCTGGATCGAATCCAGCGCGACCTTGCGCAAGTCCTCTTTGGTCCGGTCGACCGCGGCGCCGGAGGACTTGACCTTGACCGTTTTTTTACCCATGGCCTTCTTGCGCACCGACGTCTTTTTGCCGGACGCAGCCTTCTTCTTGGTGGTTTTCTTGCGGGCGCCCATCAGATCTTGCGGCTGGTCTCCATCGCCTCTTGCAGGGTCTCGACCAATTCGAAGCGGTCCTCGTCGCTGATGCCGAGGATCTCCTGCAGGCCGATGCCGACGTGCGGCAGGTATTGTTCGATGTAATTGCGTTTCTGGAATTCGGAAGCCACCTTCTTGCCCTTGCGGATATGCATGCCGAGCTTGCGCCCGGCCTCTTGCAGAGCCAGCTTGACCTCCTTGAGGATCTCGGGATAGGGCGCGATCGCCTCCTTGGCTTCGGAGGTAAACGGCACCCACACGCTGGCCATGTGGATCAGGATCACCGCCGACCCGACCGGCAGCGCGCCGCGCGATTGCGACAGGCCGTAGTTCTTCCAGGCGGTGGCGAGCACCGACTTGGTGAAGCCGCAGCCCGACTGCTGCGACAACAGCGGCACGCGGTTGGCGAAACGCAGCAGCCGCACCGGATCGTCGGCGTTGCCGAGCAGGTTCTCGGTGTCGTAGGTGCCGCGTTTTTTGCGCGTCTTGCTGATGTGCCCCTTGGCGTCGACGTCGAGACGCTCCTCGCCGGGGCGCGACCAGGCGATGCCGACTTCGATCTGGAAGGGGTTGCCGCGGTACACCGACGGCGGTCGCGTGGCGACCGCGTAGAAATCGGCGTCGCACTCCTTCATCAATCCTTCGCGGATGAGTTCCTCGCCGATCGGCGACAAGCAGGTCGTCGGCGGCGCCGAGATCTTGGTCTTCTGGATCGCGCGATAGAGCGAATCGGCTTCCTCGCGCGCGATGCGCGACGGATAGGAGCGCTCCGACAGCCCGGCGGTCTTGATGATCTCTTTGGCCACCTTGGGGCCGACGCGGCAGAACTCTTCCTGCAGGAAACCCGACAGCCAGCGCGAATTGGTCGCACGCAGCATCTTCATCAACTCACCGAGCTCGACTCCATAGGGATGCGGCTTGATCTCGTCGGCGCGCTCGGGCACGTCCTTGACCGCGCGCTCGTAGACGCGCGCCTCTTGCATGCCGGGGGCCAGATAGCTGATGCGCGCGTGCGGATTCGACACCGCGGTCTGCTTGATGTAGTCGTCGGCCGAGCGCAGACCGCGTTTGTAGTGGGCTTCAAGCCCGATCTCGAAACGCGTGCCCTGTTTCTGGTGCCATTCGGCGAGTTCCTCGTCCTTGGTGATGACCGGCTTGTTCTTGCTCGAATCGAGCTGGATCTGGAAGTGGTGCGCCTTGCTGCGCTTGGTCTTGGAAATGATCGTCGGCCCCTTGCCGGTGGTCATCTGGCCGTAGAGCCCGGCGGCGGAAATGCCGATGCCCTGTTGGCCGCGCGACTGCCGCCGACTATGGAACTTGGAGCCGTAGAGCAGCTTGCCGAAGATGTTGGGGATCTGGGCGCGGACGATGCCGGGGCCGTTGTCCTCGATGACCACGCGGAAGCGGTCTTCCTCGATCTGATGGATCTCGATGGTCAGGTCGGGCAGGATGCCACCCTCTTCGCAGGCGTCGAGCGAGTTGTCGACGGCCTCCTTGATCGTGGTCAGGAGGGACTTGCGCGGATTGTCGAAACCGAGCAGATGTCGGTTCTTGGCGAAGAATTCAGAGACCGAAATCTCTTTCTGCGCCTTCGCCATCTGTTCGGCGGTCAGGTGCTTGGTACGGGCGGCCACTTGCTCAGGACGGGTTTCAGGGGGGCCGGTTTGGCGTTGTTGAGTTTGGCGGCGATCCGCGTCTATTTCCAGATCCTGGGCCAACAAAAAGCCGGCCACCTCTAGGAATTTGGAATATCCTAACGCCGGAGGCCGGTAAAGGAGGGGGCAAAAACGGCTTCCGCTCGCATAAACGCCGAATTCATCGATCCTAAAGACTTTTTTTGAAAGCGCAATCCGAAAACCAACTTTCTAGTTCAGGTAAAGCGAACTCCTAGACGATTGAGATTCAGGCGACCCACCAGGGCGCCCACATCCCCAACATGTCCGCCTCATCGCACCCATCCCCCCGGCGACCGCAGGCCGCGGAACGCCCGAACCCAGAGCCCAGCGTCTACGAACTTGAGATTGAACAATGGGAAAGCCTTGTTTGGTACGTGGTCAACCGGCTCAAGCCCCGTCTTCCGCATAGCGTCTCCGAAGACGATCTGTACTCGGCCGGCATGCTCGGCCTGCTCAAGGCCTCGCGTTCCTACGACCCTACGCGCGGTGCCGAGTTCAAGACCTACGCCTACCACCGCGTGCGCGGAGCCATGCTCGACGAGTTGCGCACCCTCGACTACCTGCCGCGTTCGCTGCGCGACAAGGCGCGCCAGGAGGGTGTGAACCCGCCAGCGGTGGTCACTCTGCCGACCGACGAAGACGGTTCCGACAACCTCGAAGCCGCGGCGCAGGGAACTCCCGAGATCGAAAAAGCCGAACTGCTGGTCCAGCTGCAGGCCGGGATCAGCAGTCTGCCCGAGAAGATGCGCATGGTCATGCACCTCTATTACAACGAGGGCAAGCGCATGCGTGAGATCGGTGCGCAACTGCAATTGACCGAGTCCCGCGTCAGCCAGATCCACTCGGCGGCGGTGGCGCGATTGCGCCGCAGCATGCTGGGCGATCACCAAGACTGAGCCGCATCGGAGCACATCGCCCGGGATACCATGAGGCCATGCCTCGCCCGGTTCGATCCCGGCTTGTTCCGGTCCTTGCCCTCGGCAGCGCACTGCTGTTGCTGACCTCGTCCGCGCGGGCACAGATGCCTGCGCACAGCCCCAAGACGATCGATTACCAGATCGACTGTGCGCTGCTCGACGACCACGTCATCCAGGGCACGGTCACCGCCACCTGGCGCAACCAGAGCGACGCACCGACCTCGGAGCTGTGGTGGCACGTCTACAACAACGCCTTCGCCGCGCGCGATTCGGTGTTCCTGACCGAGGCCCACCGCATGCAGCACCGCGGCGGTTTGCTGCCGGCCGAGTTCGGCGGCACCGAGATCCAGGCGGTGCGTCTGCTCGGCCTCGGCCGCATCGACTTCGACACGCGCCCGCCCTTGCCCTGGAACTGGGTGGCGCAGGCCGAGGCTGCGGACGACCGCACCGTGTTCAAGGCCGATCTGCCCGGCCCGGTCGAACCCGGCCAGTCGGTGGTGATCCAGGTCGAGTTCCAGGCGCGCATGATTCCGGCTTATCGGCGCAACGGCTGGGGATCCGACGACTACCTGCACGCCGCGCAGTGGTACCCGAAGCTCGGCGTGTTCGAAGAACTGGACGGGGGCATGCAGTGGAACTGCCCGCCGTATCACCTGCTGGTCGAATTCTACGCCGATTACGCCGATTTCATCGTGCGCCTGACCCTGCCCGAGCGCATCCACGGCAACGTGGTCGCCAGCGGCGAGCAGCGCGCCGAGGCCGAAACCCTGCCCGATGGGCACACGCGCCACACCTTCTACGCCGAAGACGTGCACGACTTCGCCTGGACGGTCGATCCGCAGGCGCGCATTCTCGAACGCGAGTGGAACGAGGCCGATTACCGCGACGTCGCCGAAGAACAGAAGGTGGCGGCGGCGCTGGGGCTGCCGGTAGAGGAGGTGCGGCCGGATTCCGCGGTGCGCATGATCCTGCTGCTGCAGCCCGAGGACGCGGAATACGAAGAGCGTTACTTCACCGCGATCGGGAAGTCGCTCTATTACTACGGACTGTGGTACGGCGCCTATCCCTATCCGACCATCACCTGCGTCGATCCGGCCAACGACGCCGGGCGCACCGGCGGCATGGAGTACCCGCGCCTGTTCACCGCCGGGGTGCGCCGCGGCGGGGCACCACTCAGCCTTTCTCCCGAGGGCGTCACGGTGCACGAATTCGGCCACCAGTACTGGTACGGCCTGGTCGGCACCGATGAATTCCGCCACGCCTGGATGGACGAAGGCTTCTGCACCTTTTCCACCCAGCGCCTGCTGCGCAAGGCATATCCGGCCGCCTGGGCGACCTACACCGTGCTCGGTCGCCAGCGTTACGGCCGCGCCCCGCTGGCGTGGCCGGCCGCCACCCCCGGCGACCCGCGCGCGATGTTGTCGCTGGCACGCCTCGAGCTGCCGAGCCTGGGCCAACTGCCGGCACGCTCGGTCGAATTGTGGCGCAGCGACGGCCTGCAGCGCTTCCTTGCCGAGATGCCACCCGCCAGTTATTGGCCCCAGGTGCGCCAGGACTCGGTGTACGGCATGCGGCGCAGCTATCGCACCGATTTCTACCAGCCGATGGACACGCCGTCGCTGGCCCTGTTCGAGGAAGACCTGCGCGGCGTCAACACCTATCGGCGGCCGGCGCTGACCCTCGAGACGATGGCGCGCCTGATGGGCGAGGAGCGCTGGATCCGCACCCTGCGCGCCTATCACCAGCGCTACCGCTACGGCCACCCGCGGCCGCGCGACTGGTTCGCGGTGGTACGCGAGTTCGCCAGCGGCGCGCGCGTCGGCGCCGACCTGCCCGGCGGCGGCGTGCCGATCGTGTGGCAGAACTTCTGGGACCAGGCCTACCACGGCAACGAATTGATCGATTTCGGCGTGCACCGGGTGGTCAACCTGCCGCATTTGGTCCGCGATGAAGCAGCGCCCGGGGGGGTGCGCGAGGCCGATGGCCTGTGGGACATCCACATCGAATTACGCCGCTTCGGCGCCTTCGAGGTGCCGGTGGTGGTCGAAGCCACCTTCGCCGATGGCACCGTGTCGCGGCGCGTCTGGGACGGCCGCGAGAGCACCTGGGCGTGGCGCCAGCTGGGCAGTGACCAACGCGTCGCGCAGGTGGTGGTCGATCCGGATCGGGTGCTGGTACTCGATCGCAACTGGCTCAACAACTCCCGTCTGGTTGACCTGAATCAGGATTTCGCAATCCGCGCCGGCCTGCGCGCCCTGCTGTGGGCGCAGTCGGTGCTGCACTACTTCGGAGGAGTCGGATGAAACCCTCCGCGTTGCGCAATCTGGGGGCTGGCGCGCGCCTCGCGCTGAGCGCCCCGCGCGTGCTGCTATGCCTGTGGGCGGTGCAGTTCCTGTTCGCCCTGGTGGTTGCGGTCCCGGTCCACGGCAGCGCACTCGAACACCTGGCGCCGGTTGCCGGTTTCGTCGAGGACCAGGCCAACGCCGGCCTGCGCTTGTTGCCGGCGTGGTTGTTCGAGGACTGGGCGCGCACCGATCCGGGCGGACTCGCTGCCGCCGGCGCGGTGGTCGCGCCGCTGATGTTGCTGGCCAGTTTGTTCGGCGTGCTGCTCGCCAGCGGCTGGATGCACCTCGCCCTCGACCCCAAACCGAGCCACGGTTTGCGCCGTTTCTTCGCCGGTGCGGGCGAGCACTTCTTCCCCTTCTTGCGCTTGTGGGTGATGGCGCTGGCGCTGTACGCCTTCGCCACCTGGTTGCTGTGGGGGAGTCCCGGCGGCGCGCTGCAGGATTGGCTGTTGAACGACCGCCCACCCGCCGCCGCCGCCGACGAGCGCTGGGGCCGCGGCGTCGAGATCGGCTTCTCACTGGTCTACGCCTTGCTCCTGCTGCAGATCGAGGTGGTGGTCGACCTGGCGCGCGCTTCCTTGGTGGCGGCAAAGCGCCAATCGGCGGTCAGCGCGCTGCTGCGGGCGATGGCCTTCTGGCTGCGCCACGGCTGGAGCGCGCTGAAACTGGTGGGCAGCGGCCTGCTGCTGGAAGGGCTGTGGATCGGGCTGCTGGTGTCGATGACCGGCTGGGCCGGGCTGCCGCTGTGGGGGCTGGCGCTGCTGCTGCCGTGGGGCCGCATCGCCCTGCGTGGGGCGCGTTGGAGCGGCCTGGCGCTGCTTTACCACCAATGGACCCACCCGGCGCCGGCGCAAAAGTCGCGGCCGCTGGACGAGGGCACTGTCTGGGCGGAAGACTCGGCGGCATAATGTGCGGCCGCCCCGCCGCGGCCCGCGCCTTGGTGCACAGACCACCAAGCGTCCGCGCCCTTGGGGGCGCCCTCTTCGTAGACTAAAAAGAACCATGAAGCCGCTCACCGCCAAGGACCTGATGACCCCGCGCCTGATGGCCGTCAGTCGGCACGACACGCTGCGCAATCTGGTCGATTTCCTGCGCGACAACCAGATCCACGGTGCCGCGGTGCAAGAGGGCGACCGGCTGGTCGGTGTGGTTTCCTATACCGACGTGGTGGTGTACCTGTCGGACGAGGCGGTCGACGAGGAATACAGCTTCTCGAACATGTTTGCGAGTGATGGCGAGGTGCCCGATCACATGGCGCTGCGCCTCGACGCCGCCAACGTCGACGACGTCATGACCCCGGCGGTGTTCACCGTCGATCAGGCGTGCACCGCGGGCGAGGTTGCAGCTTTGATGAAGGAAAAAGGCATTCATCGCGCGGTGGTCACCGAAGAGGGCGCTGCGGTCGGCGTGATCAGCACCACTGATCTCGTTGATGCGGTGATCCGCTACGAGAAAGCGGTTTCCGGTCAGATTGCAGGCTGAGGAAGATTGCCTCTTGGCCGGGGATTATTCCAGGTTTTGCCTGTCATAACGGAGATTGGGGCTTATGGGTTGGCCATGTGGGGAAGTGACAGAAACGTCATTTCCCCACCTTCACCCATCAACCAATCATGGATCGAGCCATACAAAAAGCGGCCATCTGCCTTGCGGCACTGGCTGGATTAGCGCCGTCCATCGCTGCCCAGGAGCCCGAGCCTCAGGAAGAGTACGTCACTCTCGAAGAGTTCGACGAGGCCATGGAAGAAATGGAAGCGATGAAGGACCTGCTCAGCCAGGCCCAGTCCGGCAGCAGGAATTTCCTTCTGTCCGGATTCCTCACGGCCAACTACTTCGATACCGCCGACGGTCCTTCTGCCTTCGGCGCTGGATTCAACCCGGTCATCTTGTGGAAGGTCAGTGACAAGCTCATGGTCGAATCGGAACTCGAGATGGGCGCCGGAGGCGGCGGTCATGGTGGTTCCACGATCGAACTCGGCTACGCGCAGGTCTCCTACGTGGCCAACAAGTGGATGACCATTGGCGCGGGCAAATTCCTCTCGCCCTTCGGTCAGTTCAACGAACGCTTCCACCCCAGCTGGATCAATCGCCTACCCACCGCGCCTTTCTTTGCTTCCCACGAAGGGATCGTCCCAAGCTCCTTGATCGGCGCTCAGATCCGTGGCGGAGGCTGGGCCGGTTCAGGCCAGTGGCGTTACGCCCTGTTCGTTTCCAATGGTCCGGTCGGACACGAGGAAGAGGCAGAGGGCGTGGCTTCCGAAGAAGGTGAGACCGAGTTCCTGGACTTTTCCGGCAGCAGCGTCCAAATGCAGAACAAAGCGGTGGGCGGCCGGGTGGCCTACCTGCCAATGCCGTGGATGGAAATCGGGGTTTCCGGCATGAGCGCTTCGGTGCCAGGTGACGAAATTGCCGACATGACCCTCCTCGGTGTCGACCTGACCGCCACCAAGGTGTTGGATTCCGGAACCTTGCGAGTCGACGGAGAATTCGTCCAAGCAACCCTTGAACACGAAAGCAAGGACGAATGGGAAGGCGGCTACGGTCAGGTTGCGTACCGACCGAATCTAGGCGAGAGCATCATCAGTAACTTCGAGGGTGTGATTCGCTACGACTGGCTCGGATTCCCCGACGGCATTCCGTCCGAAGATGAACCAAAGCGCTGGACAGCAGGCCTCAACTACTGGCTCAACGCCACCACGACGGTGAAGTTCGCTGTGGAGCAACTCGATCTCCACGACGAAAATGACATCAGCTTCCTCCTCCAACTTGCCATCGGGCTCTAGGGGATTCCGTCATGACTAAACATTCTTCATTCTTGCTTTCCCTGGCCGGCGCGCTGGCGGTAGTGGTTGCCCTGAGCTTCCTGCCCGCCTGTGCAAGCGCCGGGACCGAAGCCCGCGCCGTTGTCGGTGCCACCGCCTGGCAGGACAACTGCGGTCGGTGTCACAACTTCCGCTCGCCCGGCGACTACAGCGATGCCAATTGGGACGTGGCCGCCCTGCACATGCGGATCCGAGCCAACATCCCTGCAGAAGACATCGAAGCCATTCGAGTCTTCCTCCAGGCAGGCAATTAGGCTCGCAGTCCACGAGGTGGTGAATTTCCCCAGGTTGACTGGGGAAAATTCACCACCTCACCTCTTTTCAACCCTTGTTGTAACAGTTTTAAGGTTAGGAAATTAATGGACTTAGGTTTTTCAGCCGCTATTGGCATGTGAATTGCATCTTGTGTGTGAGGCTATGCCTCCCATTGAACCTGGAAGCCGACCATCCGGCCACCACACCTGGATACAAGGGCCGAAATAACGGTCCTCTACCACCTGGAGAACGAGTTGACTTCGTCACTGACCTTTAAGAGTCTCGCCGCCCCGCTGGTCGGCCTGGCTGTGATTTGTTTTGCCTCCTCTGCCCTCGCGGCACCTCTTTCTGCTTCCCCACAAGCCGCCGAGGAATGGGTGGCTCCCAAGCGGAAAGCGCGGCTGAAGAATCCTCTCGAGGCCACCGCTGCAAACCTGGCCGCTGGCAAGGCCCTGTTCCTGGCCAACTGCATGGTCTGCCACGGGACCGAGGGCAAGGGTGACGGACCGGCCGGGGCGGCCCTGACTCCGAAGGCGGCCAATTTCGCCGCATCTTCGGTGCAAAAGCAATCCGACGGAGCCATTTTCTGGAAGTTGAGCGAAGGCCGCAGCCCGATGCCGGGCTTCAAGGCCGCCTTGAACGAGACTCAACGCTGGCAACTGGTCCTGCACCTGAGGGGTTTCGGAGGCCCTGCCAAAACCAAGTTGGACCTGGCGTTGATGGAATATGACCAGCTCAAGGGCGCCATCATCCTGGGGGATCAGAAGCAGGTGATGGCCAAATCCTCCCATCTGCTGAAATCGCTACAAGGCATCAGCGTTCCGAAAAGCGTGGCCGCCAACAAGAAGCTGAAGGCGGATTGGGACAAGCGCACCGAGGGGATCCAGAAGGGTGTCACCAGCTTCACGCAGAAGAAACAGTCTGCCACCGGAACCCTGAGGCAACTTGATCTCCTGAGTGATGGGCTATCCCAGTGGATTGCGGAGTACCACCTCGCGCCCACCATTGACCTGCGCCTGCTGCGTTGCTCGATGGCGCTGGATGGCGAGGGTGGCTCCTGGCTGCAATTGGGCAAAGGAATGCAGAACCCATATCTCCCCAAAATGTCCGGCAAATGCGTGAAAACTCTTGGGGCGTGGGGCCCATCGGTGCCCAAGCCCTGATCTCCCATCTTGATGGACAGGCTGGGTCCTCGGATCGAGGACCCAGCCCTTTTTTGCCTCATGGCTGATTGCTAGACTCTGCCGGATGGACCCGGAAGGGCCCCTGAGTCATGAATGAGTCTCTCCGCGGAGCCGCCGTCATCGGCCAATCCGGTGGCCCCACGGTGGTCATCAATCAGAGTCTGGTGGGCTACGTCGAAGCCGCCCTGGAGCACGACTGCAT
>JAJFFB010000002.1 GCA_021776925.1 Planctomycetota bacterium
CGGTTGGTGGTCTCGATCGCCAAGCGGTATCGCAACCGGGGATTGAGCTTTCTCGATCTGATTCAGGAAGGGAACACCGGGCTGATGCGGGCAGTCGACAAGTTCGAGCACGCCCGAGGATACAAGTTCTCCACCTACGCCACCTGGTGGATTCGCCAGGCGATCACCCGGGCGATCGCCGATCAGAGTCGCACGATTCGCGTGCCGGTCCACATGATCGAGACCATGAGCCGCGTCCGTTCGGTCACTCGGGACCTGGTGCAGGAGAACGGATTCGAGCCCACCGTGGAAGAGACGGCCCAGGCCGCCGGCTTGTCGATCGACGAGACGAGCTGCGTGCTGCAGATGAGCCGTCAGCCGCTTTCGCTGGACCAGCCGGTGGGCGACCACGACGACAGCTATTTTGGCGAGTTCCTGGAAGACTATCGCGAGGACGATCCGCTCTACGAGATGAACCAGGACTCGCTCAAGGGCCGGATCGCCGACGTGCTGGCCGCATTGAACTACCGTGAGCGCGAGATCATCCGTCTCCGCTACGGCCTGGCCGACGGCTACACCTACACGCTGGAAGAGGTGGGGCGGATTTTCCGCGTCACCCGCGAACGCGTGCGCCAGATCGAAGCCAAGGCCATCCGCAAGCTGCAGCACCCGATCCGGGCGCGCAAGCTGGCCGGCTTCCTCGAAGGCGTGTCCTGATTCGGTCGGCTGTGGCGATGGCGTTCTTGCGCTTTCGCCGGCCGCCGCCAAGGCGTTTTTCCTTTTGGATGGCGCGCACCCATTCAACCCGCGGTTAATGCGGGCGGCAGCGTTACATTGTCCGGCGTGGAAGAGACCCTACGCCGGATGGTGCAGCTGCAGCAGCTAGACGAGAAGATCCGCGTCCAGCAACGCCGCCTCGCCTCCATCCCGCCTGAACTCGGCGAGCGCGAAGCCGGTTATGCGGCGCGAGAAGCAGCCCTCGGACAGATCGAGGCCGATCGCAAGGGTTGCCTGGCGCGTTCCCAAGATCTTGAGAACGACGTGCTCCAGGCTGAGGAGCGCATCGGTCGGCTGGAACAGCAGACCCTGGAAGCACGCGACGCCACCTCGGTAACCGTGGCCACCCACGAGGCGGAACAGTTGCGCGCCAAGACCGCCGGTCTTCAGGACGAAGCGCTGTCGCTGCTCGAAGAGGCCGAGACGCTGGAACAGCAACGCGATAGCGAGCGCACCAGGCTCAAGGAGGAAGCTGAGGAACTGGCCAGCTTCCGTTCCAACGCCCAGCGCGATGAAGCCGATCTGGGCGCCGGCATCGCCGCGCTGCAGGCCGAACGCGAAGCCCTGTGCGCGCCGCTGACCAGCCAGCTGCTGCAGGACTACAAGCGCATCGCCGATGCGCGTAAAGGCCTGGTCGTTGTGCAGCTCAAAGGGCGCTCGTGCGGAGGTTGCGGGATGAGCCTGAAGCCCAATGACCTGATCCGCATCGAAAAGGCCGCCGTGGTGGTGACTTGCTCATCTTGCGGCCGCATCCTGGTAACTCCCGCGACCTGGGCCAGCGGCGACTGAGGGATCGGCACACCTGGGGGGTAGACTGGGCACCATGTCCATCTTGACGCTCCTCCTTGTGGTCATCGCCCCGCAGGACCCGCTGGCGGGCCAGCTGCCGAAACAGGATCTTGGCGTCCAGGAGTTCCTGGCGCAGAATCCGGATTATGACGGCCGCGGCATCCGCGTCGCGGTGCTGGATACCGGCATCGATCCCGGGCACCCCTTTCTGCAGCGCACTCCGGCCGGCGGGCGCAAAATCGTCGACTGGTACGACGCCACCAGCGACGGCCGCGTCGCGGTGCAGCACTGGAGCCCGGCGCACCAGGGCAAGTTGACCGGGCTGTCTGGGCGTCGCCTTGACCTGGGCCGCTACGCTGCCGCCGGTCGCCAATACGGTCTGATGCGCCTCGACCTGGACTGGCTGCCGGATGATCTCGAAGGCCGCATCCAGGGGCAGCGGCGCCAGGCGTGGCAGCGCGGCGCGCGCTTTTATCAGGAGGAGCAGCAGCGGCACCGCGCCGCCGGCCTCGAGGTCGATCCCAACTCGGTCGAACAGGCGTTGGATGAGCAGCGCTGGAGCGCCTTCGCCGACGAAGGCCCGGTTTGGGACGCGGTGGTGTTCGAACTCGACGGCCACCGCGTGGTGGTGGTCGACAACGACGAAGACGGCGATCTCGGCGAGGAACCCGCGCTGGCCGCCTTTCGTTCGTCGGGAGACTGGGCGACGCTCGGCGACGAGGCACTACTCAACTACGCGGTGTCGATGCCTTCGCCCAACGAGGTGCATTTTTACTTCGACGCCCACGGACACGGCACCCACGTGGCCGGCATCATCGGCGCCTGGGAAGGCGCCGGCCGGCGCATGAACGGCGTCGCTCCGGCGGTCGAGTTCGTGTCGATCAAGATCGGCGACGGCAAGTTCGGCGGTTCCACCAGCGGCTTTGCCATCACCAAGGCTTTGGACTACGCGGTCGAGGCCGGCTGCCAGGTCGCCAACATCAGTTTCGGCGGTCCGTCGTTCTTCGCCGACGGCAAGGAACCCGATGGCTGGGTGGTCGAGGAAGCCACCCGCCGCGGCCTCTTTGTCGTCACTTCGGCCGGCAACGAGGGTCCCGCGCTGACCACCGTCGGCGCGCCGGCAACCACCCCCGCGGCGTTCTCGATCGCCGCTGCAGTGTGGCCGGATACCCAGCGCGTCAATTACGGATCGTTGGATCCGAGCGCGGCGGTGCTGTTCGACTTCTCCAGCCGCGGCCCGCTTCCCAACGGCGCGCTCGGGATCGATTTCGCCGCGCCCGGCGCGGCGTTGAGCACGCTGCCTTCGTGGGGCATCGCCAAGGGCGAGAACTGGAACGGAACTTCGATGGCGGCACCGCAGATGTCCGGCTGCATCGCTCTGTTGCTGTGCGCGGCGCGCGCCGAGCAGCTCGCCCACGGTCCGGCACGGGTCGAACGGGCCCTGCGCCTGAGCGCGCGTCCGCTGCCGCAACACGCTTGGGTGGAACAGGGGCACGGCTACGTACAGCTTCCCGACGCCCTCAGCTCTTTGCGCATGCTCGACAAGTACGGCGCCGCGGAGCAGGGCTTCGAGGTCGTCGCTTCCAACCCCTTCGGCGACGGTCCCGGGATCTACCATCGCGGGTTGGCCTCGCGGCGGCCCTTCGAGGTCAGCGTCAGCGTCGCGCCGTCCTTCGCCGAGGACACCGCCAACGCGGTCAAGGCCGATTTCCTGCGCACCTTCCGCGCCGAAGCCGAGCAGAACTGGGTCTCGGTGCCGCCGGCTTTCTACAGCAATGGTCGTGGCGGCCGCCTGACTGTGCGCGTCGATCCGAGCGAATTGGCACCCGGTCTGCACAGCACCCGGGTGCTGCTGTGGGATGCCGACAAGCCGCGCGAACTCGGCCCTGATCTGATCGTGCCGGTCACCGTGGTGCAGCCTGCCATCACCAGTGCCGCCGAAGATCATGCCTTCCGCAGTGTTATGGAGCTGCGGCCCGGACAGCTGGATCGCAGCTTCGTGCAGGTTCCCGCCGGAGCCACCCGCGCGCGCGTGCAGGTCACCCAGCGCGGCGGCGGTCGCAACGAGATCCGTGCCGGTGCCGGTTCGGTCAGCGGCTTCCTCTACTCCGGCGACCGCCAGGCGCGCGGCCGTTACTACCTGCAAAGCGATGAGACCTACGAGACCGTGGTTCCGGTCGAGGCCGGCACCGTGTTCGAGTACGCGATGGCTTCGCGCTGGTCGACCAATACCGCTGCGACCTTTGAGCTGAAAGTGCAGTTCCTCGGCCTGGTTCCGCAGCTGAGCGAGGTGGTGGTTCCGGCCGGCCAGGACCTCGGCTACCTGGCGGTCAAGGATCTGTTGCATGGCGGTACCTACTCGGTGTCAGCCAAGGTCGAAGGCATCGCGGTGCCGGTGCTGGAAGAAATGGTGATCGAACCCGATCGCATCCGCCCACTGGTGATGGGGAACCGCGGCATGTTCCGCGGCCTGCTGCGCTGGCAGCTCGAAGTGCCCGATGGCGGCAGCAGCCTGGTGCTGCGCATGCCGCATTCGATCCAGACCACCGAACTGCGCGAAGATCTGATGGTGACGGTCACCGACGCCAACGGCCAGGTCCATGGGCGCCACATCGCCTACGAGATCGACACCGACCTGGGGCAGTTCAAGGCCGGCAGCTATCACTTCGAAATGGAGTTCCCGTCGATCGGCAAAGAAGCCCTGGAAACCCGCTACGCCGGCGTCGAGATCCGCATCGCCAGCGGCGGTGGTGCGGTGCGCGTTGCCAACAGCCTGGAGCAGGCTCTGAGCGGCGGCAGCGGCGCACGGCTGAACCTTGCCTACGGCGGCGCGCGAAGCGCGGTGCTGGCGATGCCGGAACTCGAGCCCCTCGCCGACGGCCGCTATTACTACGGAGCGGTCACCTTCAAGCGTGGTGACGATGCGGTGCTGGCGGTGCCCCTGCAGGTCGGGCGCCCGCAGGCAAGCGCATTGCCGGAGTCCACCGAGGCGGTGGTGCCCGACGCATCGCTGACCGTCAGTCTGGAAACCGAGAACACTTCGGTCGACGCTGCCGGGGCAGCAGCCGAGGACGGCGCCGCGGATGACCTCGCCGCGGCTGGCGAAGGTGACGAGGACACCACCCTCGCGGCTTTACACAAGGCCTACCTGGAGGCGCTCGCCTCGGAGCACGACGCGGGGCGCGCGCGGCGCATCTTCGACGCCGCGCTGGCGTGGAAGGAAGGCGCTCCGCTTCAATACGGAGCCGAACTCGCGCTCTACCAATCGGTGGCCGACGCCGGCCTGGTTGAGCGCGCGCGCGAAATGGGGCGTGGCTTCCTACGCCGTTTCCCGCGCGAGGCCGAGACCTTCGTGCTCGCCGCTTCCACCTGGGGCTCCTGATGGCGCTTCCGCTCGCGCTCGACTGACGCCCCATGCCACGGCTGGCTTTGTGCAGCAACGTCTTCCCCTGGGAAGACCTCGCCACCTTGCTCGCGGCTTTCGAACAGGGTCCGCTGCCGCAGCTGGCGCAGCGCCTTGGTGGACGCCCGCCGGGCTTCGGTGTTTATCTGCCCGCGCGCACTGCCTACGCGCTGCGTGACGACGCCGAACTGCGCGGCACCTGGCTGCAGCGCTGGCGTGCTGCAGGCTGGCCGATCTGGACCGCCAACGCATTTCCCTACGGTGGCTTCCACGCCGCCCGGGTGAAGGAAAAGGCCTTCCTGCCCGACTGGTCGAGCAGCGAACGGCTCGCCTACACCTGCGCGGTGGCCGATCTGATGGCCGAACTGATGCCGGCAGGCAGTCGCGGGTCGATCTCGACCTGCCCGCTCGGTTACGGCCCTGCGCCCCTCAGCGACCCGAGCTGTCGGCGCCACCTGGTTGCGGCAGAGGAGCATTTGCGCGGCCTCGCCGTGGCTAGCGAGGTGTACCTGACCCTGGCTCTGGAGGCCGAACCTGACGGTGCCCTGGAACGGACCGCTGAGCTCGCCCGATGGCTGGCGGCACCAGGCGACCCCACCGAACACCTCGGCGTGTGCTGGGATCTGTGCCACTCCGCGGTGGTCGGTGAGAGCAGCGCGGAGGTGTTGCAGGCGCTGACCCAGACCGGAGTGAGGTGTGCCAAGGTGCAGATTTCCGCCGCCCTGCTGGTGCGACCCCAGGGCGGCCGGCTGCCGACGATCCTCGACGCGCTGGCGCAGGATCCGTGGTTCCACCAGGTACGCGGCCGCGACGCCGACGGTGAGGCTCTGGCATGGTCCGATCTGCCTCCGGCACTGGCCGACCCCGCCGCCGCGGCGGCCGCCGAACTGCGCATCCACTGCCACGTGCCGGTGCATCGTTCGGTCTTCGCCGAGGGGGTGGTGGGCACACCTTGGCGGGAAGCCCTGGCCGACGCGGTGGCGGCCGGCATCGAAGACTTCGAATTGGAAACCTATACCCTGCCGGTGCTGCCCGCCGCCTTGCTCGAACGCGAAGGGCTGGTGGGTACCCTTGCCGCTGAACTGCGCGCCTGTTCTACGGCCCTCGGTCTTGACAGCGCGGAACGCCTTTCCTAATCTTTCCGGCCCTTGATCGCTCCCGCCGCGGTCGAGGACCCTGGCCCCATCGTCTAGTCAGGCCTAGGACACCAGGTTTTCATCCTGGCGACGGGGGTTCGAATCCCCCTGGGGTCACCATCAATCACGCCCGCCGGCTTCGTCCGGCGGGTTTTTTGTGCCGCCGTAGATCACAACGGGTCCGGTGATCAAGCCAGCGGGTGGGCCTGGAGATAGAGCTGGCGCAGACGCTCCAGCGACACGTGGGTATAGATCTGGGTGCTGCCGAGACTGGCGTGGCCGAGCAGTTCCTGCACCGTGCGCAGGTCGGCGCCGCGGCGCAGCAGATGGGTGGCAAAGGAATGGCGGAAAGTGTGCGGACTGCAGGCGCGGTGAATGCCGGCACGCTGCAGGCAGCGCACCAGGATGCGGCGCACGGAGCGATCGCTGAGGCGGGTGCCGAAACGGTTCAGAAAGAGCGGCTGGCGGTCGAGCTGACGCAGGTTTTTGGAGGCCAGATAATCCTTCAAGGCGGACAGGGCCGGTCCGCCGAGCATGCCGTAGCGTTCTTTGCGCCCTTTGCCCTGCAGCAATACCAGGCCGCGGCGCAGGTCGAGATGAGGCTCGTCCAGTGCGACCAGTTCCGAAACACGGCAGCCGGTCGAGTAGAGGCACTCGAGAATGGCGCGATCACGCAAGCCCTCGGGATCAGCGTTCTCCGGCGCCGACAAAAGCTTCTCGACTTCGGCCTCTTCCAGGTAGCGCGGCAGGCGGCGCGTCTGGCGTGGCCCGCGCAAGGTCGAGGCGGGGTTTTGATCGAGCAGGCCGCGCTGTTCCATCCAGCGGAAGAAACTGCGCATGGTCGACAGGTGGCGCGCCAGGCTGGCCGGCCCGAGCCCGGTGTCGGCGAGGCGGCCGAGGTGTAACCGCAGGCGCACGGTGCGCACCTGGCGTGGGGGGGGGACGCGGTCGTCCTCACGCAGGTTGTGCAGCAATTGGTCCAGATCGCGCGCGTAGGCGCGCAAGGTGTGTGGAGAGACCTGGCGGATCTCTTGCAGGTGCTGCAGGAAGTCCTGCACTGCGGTTTCGAGGGAAGCTGCCACCGAGGCCTCATAATAGAGGACCATGGACCGCTTTCACCTGCGCGTGCTGGAAGAGGCCGCCGCACCGGCCCCGCAGCAGCTGCTGGCGGCGTTGCCACGCGCTTGTCGGCCCGTGCTGTTGGACTCCTCCGATGGCAGTGGCGCCAGTGTGCTGGCGTGGGATCCGGACCGCGAGCTGAGCGGGCGCCTGCAACCCGGGGAAGGCGGCCTGGCGAGCGTCGATCCGGCCTTGCTGCTGCAACAGGCGATGGCCGGAGAAGAGTGG
The DNA here is from genome assembly GCA_021776925.1 of Planctomycetota bacterium. Lineage (GTDB taxonomy): Bacteria > Planctomycetota > UBA1135 > UBA1135 > UBA1135 > JAJFFB01. The sequence continues at coordinate 7,432 of JAJFFB010000002.1, forward strand.
CGTAGCGACGAAGCCGGTGGCGCGCTGCCGGCGGGATGGATCGGCTACTGGTCCTTCGAGTGCGGTCACGCCTGGGAAGTCTTCCCCTGGGGTGCGCCCGACCCCGCCGGTCTGCCCGACTACTGTTTCGGGCGCTATCGCAAGGCGGTGTTGTGGCGGCCGCAGCAGCCTGCGAAACTCCTGTGGGCGGAGCAAGAAGGCCAGGACGAGAGCGCCGTCGTCGAACGCCTGCGCGGCGAGTTCCAGCAACTGCTGCGCGCGGCGCTGTGCGCCCCCGGCGACCTGCCGTCCCCACCGCGGGCGCAGATCGCAGCGCAGCAATACCAGGAGCAGGTGCGGCGATTGCGCCGCCAGATCGGTCAGGGCGAGTTCTTCCAGGCCAACCTCTCGCACCGGCTCAGCGGTCCGGCGCCGGTCGACCCGCGCGCCTTCTACGCGTGCCTGCGACCGCAGCAGCCGACCGCGCTGAGCGCCTATTGGGAAGACGCCGAGGGCCGCGCGCTGTTGTCGTGGTCGCCTGAGCAATTCCTGCGCGTGGACGGCGCCCGCCTGCGCACGCGGCCGATCAAGGGCACGGCGCCGCGCAGCGGCGACGCCTGGCGCGACCGTGAGGCGGCGCGCGCGCTCAATGCCTCGGCCAAGGAAGTGGCCGAACTGACCATGATCGTGGACATGGCGCGCAACGACCTCGGCCGCGTGGCCACTCCCGGGTCGGTGCGCGTTCTTTCCGCCGGCGAAATCGAGAGCTTCCCGACCCTCTACCACCGCACCGCCACCATCGAGGCGCAGTGGGATCCACGCCGCGGGGTGCGCGAGTTGATGCGCGCGACCTTTCCGCCGGCGTCGGTGACCGGAGCTCCCAAGGTGCGTGCGCTGCGCGCCATCGCCGCCCTGGAGCAAGAGGCGCGCGGTCCCTATTGCGGAGCATTTGGGTACTGGCTGCCGGGGGCGGACCAGGCCGAATTCTCGGTCATGATCCGCACCGCCACGGTTGCCGACGGCGAACTCGCCCTGCGCGTCGGCGCCGGAATCGTCTGGGACAGCGATCCCGCCGGCGAATGGGAGGAAACACTGCACAAGGCGCGGTACCTTACCGGGCGCCATGAAACGGCACCGCTTTGAATCCGCTGACATCCTGGTCGTCGATGGCCAGGTCCTGGACGGAAGCCGCCCTGCGCTGCTGGCCAATCTGCCCGGCATCCTGCGCGGCGAAGGAGTGTTCGAATCCTTCCTCGTCCGTGACGGTCAGCGCCCGCCCTTTCTCGACCTGCACAACACGCGCCTGCATCACAGCGCTGCGCTGCTGCGCATGGACCTGCAGGGGCGCGGCCTGAGTGAAGACTGGAGCCACCTCGCCGGCCTGCTCGGTGCAGGGAACTGGCGGGTGCGTTACACCGTCTTGCGCGGATTGCAGCGCAGCCTGATCCGCATGTGGACCGCCGGTGTTGCCGATCCGCCTCCGCACGAGGTCGACCTGGTGCTTTCCAACTGCCGCCTCGATCCGGCCCACCCCTTGGCCGGCGCCAAGACCACCTCGCGCGCCGCCTATCAGGTGGCGCACGCCGAGGCGGTCGAGGCCGGTGCATTTGACGCCATCCTGCCGACCATCGACGGCGATCTGGCCGAGTGCACCTCGAGCAACCTACTCCTGTGGAGCGACGGAGAACTGCGCACAGCGCCTTTGGAGCGCGGAATCCTGGGCGGGGTCACGCGCCAGATTTTGCTCCAGAGCTGCTTGGTAGGGGGGCTCAGGGTGCGCGAGTCAAAAATCTGGCAAAAAGATTTGGCCCAAACGGCCGAGGTGCTGGTCACCAACGCTGTCATCGGCGTTATCCCTGTGTGTAGAATTCTAGGGGTGGATCAGGTCTTTCCCGGCGCGCGCGGCCCCGCAGCCGTACGCATCAGAGAGATCTACTCCGAAGTGGTCGCTGCGCGCGCGCGCGCGGCTTCCTCTTCTTCTTCCGATCCCGCAGCCGAGTCCAAACCATGATCTTGAACACCATCCTGAGCTTCGCCCTTGCCTCGCCGCTGGCCGCGCTGCCGGCCGCACCGCAGGATGACACCCTGGCCGAGCAGATCGACCAGTACAAAGAGATCCTCGATGGTCGCGAGCAGGAGTCCGAGGCCATCGCCTTGATCGATGCTTTCGTTCAGGTATATCTCGGCAACCGCGAACGCCTGGTCGAGATCAAAGACATGCTCGAGATTGAGGAAGGCGATCCCGGCGCGCTGAAGAAAGAACGAAAGGAGATCGACAAGCGGCAAGAGGAGCTCGCCGATCTGGTGTGGCTGGCCTTCAAGGAACGCAAGCGCGAAACCGAAGCGCACCGCCAGCTGTGGCATGCGGCGGTCTATGCCTTCGGCCAGATGGGGCCGGAAGGCGCGGCCTACCTGCGCGAGCTGTGGAAGAAGGAACGCAAGAAACGCTTCAAGGACTCGGTTGACTTCCAGGCCCTATGGGTGCAGCAACTTGGTGCCACGCGCGACTGGAGCCAAGGCGAGTTCCTGGTCGATCAGCTCGACTATCACGAAGACCTGGTCATCGCCAAGGCCGCCGAGGCCTTGACTTTCTATCGCGAAGCCCCTGGCGAGGTGCGCAAACTTGCCACCGAAAAATTGGTCGGCTTCCTGAACTCCTATTACAACGCGCAGACCAACCCCGAGGACACCACTTCACGGCGCCGCTACCGCCAGGTCCGCGGCCCGATGCTGAAAGCGCTTGAAGAACTGACTGGGCAGGCCTTCCGCGATCCTCTCGACTGGCGCAAGTGGTACAACAACACCGGCAAGAAGGACCGCGAGCTTTGGAAAGACGACTAGCCGGTTGCGGTCTGGCGCTCCTTGTTGCGGTCCTCCCCGGGTGTGGGTCGTCGGCCGGGAACACCGAAGTCGACGCGCCGCAAGCGCGCCTGCGCAGCGCCTGGGTGGGCCAGGCCGACGGCTTGCTGGTGCTGGCCGAGGAACTCGCCCCGCCGCAACAGCCGACCGATTCGATCCTCAGCGAGGAGAGCATGCTGCGCCAGCGGCTCGGCCTGGACGATGCCGGGCCGATGTTGCGCTTGCATCTGGTCGGCACGGCGCAGCAACTCCTCGATGCCGGCCAGCTGAGCAGCGGAAGCCATGTCTTCTCAGCCTTCGGCAGAGCTCCGCAAGGATTCCTTCCTGACCAGCGCCTGTTGTGGAGCGCGATCCTGCAAGGCGGGCCGCCTCCTGCAGACGCGGCCACCGGCACCCTGTTGCGGCGTTTCATCCTCGCCGGGCCACCCGGAGCGGTGGCCGGCAGCAGCATGGCTTGGGCCAGCGGGGATTTGCGCGTAGACCTGAAACAACGTCGCTGGAGCGAGAAGACCCGGCGCGCCTGGTTCGACCAGGCGATGGGTCAAGACCAGATGCAGGAAACGGTGCAGGCTCCTGAGGGCCAGTCGCCGTCTCCCTCCGACCCTGACGATCCACCTGTTCCTGCTCGCGAGGACGACCCGCCCGATGAATGAAACCGACCCCCCGGCATCCTCGCCCACCCCGCGGCCGGGCGAAGCACTCGCTCCGCTGACCCAGGAGTCGACCGAGGTGCTCTTGCGGCACCGCGACATCCAAGCGCTGAGCCGCTCCTTCCGTCGTTTGGGTGAGGTTCAGGACGCCCTTCTCGGTGAAATCCGCGATCAGCAGCGGCGCACCCGTGGGCGCTGGATCCTGCCGATCTTCGGCCTTGGGGCGATGGTGCTCGGCGCCGGTCTGGGCCTGGTCGGCGCGGGCTGGCTGCAGGATCGCCAGCCGAATTCCTCCGTCGAGTTGCAGTTTCCCAGCGAGGAGCTGGCCGCGGTCCTGGCCAACTGGAAATCGGAGCCGGTGCCGATCGAAATCCGCGGCAGCGACGGCGGTGTTGACCCCGAGCTGCTGAGCGCCCTGGTCGACCGCATCGAGGCCATGACCCAATCCCAGGCCGATGACCGGCGCCTGCTCGCTGGACTCACCGACCGCATGGTCACCGGCGAACTCGCCGCGCTAGAGGCCTTGCAGCGTCTGCAGCACGCCGAAATGGAAAAGGAGCGGCTGCTGCGCGAGCAGGCAGAACTGCACCCGCCCGAAACTCCAGATAATCAAGCGATCGGCGTGCCGGCCGAGGCCAGCGCTTCGATCCGGGGCGATGAAGCACTCGATCCGCAAGATCCGGCGCGCTACGGCTACCCGCCCGACGCCTGGCTCGGTGCTTTGAACGGTCTGCTGGCGGTGGACGGTTTCAGCAAGTACCGCTTCCAGTCCGGCATCCGCGTGCCCGGTCAGCCGGTACTCACCGAGGTCGTGCTGTTTCAATGGGGGGCGGACGGCTTGCTCGAGGGCATCGTGCAGGCCGAGCGCGTTGCTTTTGAAATGCAACAGGAGGCGTGGTCCCTGACCATCCACCTGACCGGCGGCAGCCGCAACTTCGATGGCGTGCGCTCGGCCCTGCCGGCCGGCGGTCTGCGTATCTTCCTGCCCGAGGTACGTGCGGCGAGCTGGCTGGCACACTTCCCCGAACTGGGGTTGGACCTGACGGTTTTTCCGCAGGAGGTGATCGCTGCTGGCGGCGACCCATCCTCTGGGCGGACACGGACCTCGGACCCGACAGCGGACCCGGCTCATGATCCGGCAGCGGAAACGGTTGCAGACCCGGCTGCAGACCCGACTGCGGACCCCGCTGCGGGGGCCACCGGCGGCGCAGAGCCCACTCGCGATCCGGGAGCAGGAGCCGCCCCGACCGGTGAGCAGATCGAGGCCATGCGCGTGGCCATCGACACCATTCTGGGGCAGCCGCAAGCCTTCGGCCACTACCGGCTGCAGAAGGTTGGTGGGGTCAGCGACAAGGGGTTCCGCGAGGTGGTGCTGGCCTGGTACGACCGCGACCAGAAGTTGTTCAAGCACATCGAAGCCGACCGCCTGCGTTTCCTGTTGCACCAGGATGGCTGGGTCGAACTGCGCTTCGAGCAGGGCGCTTTCCGGCAGGGTACGACGCGCTCGCCCTTCCGCGGCGACGCCTACCGCCTGCACCTGTCGAACCAGGACTTCACTGCGTGGCGCGCCACCGGGGCCCCGCTGGAAGACTTCTAGCTTGGACAGCGACCTTCCCCTGTTCAGTGTCCAGCAGCTGATCGAGCGCGCCAACGCGGCGCTGGATGATTCGATCGGAATGGTATGCGTCGAAGCCGAGGTGTTCGAATACCGCGGGCCGCACCGCGCTTCCGGGCATTACTACTTCAAGCTGCGCGACGCCGAGGCCACCCTCGACGTCAAGATGTGGCGTGGCGTGGCCGCGCGCGGCATGCGCTGCCAGCTCGAAGAAGGCCAACGGGTGCTGGTGCGCGGACGTCTGGATATCTGGGCGACGCGCGGCTCCCTGGCGCTGGTGTTGGAGAGCGTAGAAGACCGCGGCAGCGGCGCGCTGGCGCAGCGTTTCGAAATCCTCAAGCAGCAGCTGACCGGCCAAGGCCTGTTCGATGCAGCGCGCAAGCGGCCGCTGCCACCACGACCGCGCCGCGTGGTGCTGATCACCGCAGTGCCGTCAGCGGCAGCCGCCGACGTACTGCAGACCTTGCAGGAAGGCGGACTGCCCGCCGAGATCATGCTTCTGCCGTGCCGTGTACAGGGCGGCGGCGCGGCGCAGGAACTCGCCCGCGCCCTGCGCTTCGCCCCGCGTCTCGACCCAGACCTGATCCTGCTGGCGCGCGGCGGCGGTTCACTGGAAGATTTGTGGGCCTTCAACGAAGAGATCCTGGTGCGCGAGGTCGCCGCCTGCCCCGTGCCGGTGATCACCGCGGTCGGTCACGAAACTGACTTCTCTCTGTGCGATTTCGCCGCCGATCACAGCGCGCGGACGCCCACCGCCGCGGCGGTGGAGTTGTGCGCCGGCTGGCAGCAGGCACGGCGCAGCCTGCAACACAACGCCGACCGCCTACAGCACGCCGCCCAGGCACTGCTCAGCGCCTGTCGCCAGCGCGTCGACCGGGCGGGCAGGAACCTGCACGGCCAGCGGCCCGAACGCCGTCTGGAGCGCGCGCGCCGCGCGCTGCACGAGAACGAGGTGCGCCTTGACAACGCCGTGCGCCATGCGCTGCGCCGCCGCCGCCACCGCCTCGCGCGCCTCGGGCTGGGGCTGACCGGTGCCAGTCCGCAGGGGAGCATCCGCGGACACCGCCACCACCTCAAAGGTCTGCAGGCGCGGATCCAGGCTGCTTCGCCGTTGGCGCCGCTGAGCCGTGGCTACGCCTTGATCGAAGCCGAGGGTCAGCCCGGCTACCTGCGCAGCGTGGCGGGTGTCCGGCCGGGCAGCGGGCTGCGCTTGCAGCTTGCCGACGGCCGCCTCGCTGCCGAAGTCACTGCGGTCGAAACCCGAACACCTGACCGGGATTCGACCTCGGCCTGAAGCGCAGCTTCCCTTTCCGGCGGGTTTAGTGGAAAATACCTGGATGGGCGCAGAGGACAAGCCTGACGACGGCGGTGGAGCATCCTTCGAGACCGGCCTGGCCCGATTAGAGGCCCTGGTCGAGCAATTGGAGGGCGATCCGCACTCCCTTGAAGAAGGCGTGCGCCAGTATCAGGAAGGCGTCGATCTTCTGGGCCAGTTGCACCAGTCGCTGAGCGCGGCGGAACAGCGGGTCGTGGATCTGACCGAGGCCTTGCGTCAAGGACTGGAAGAACTGGAAGCGGATGACCGAAACGGAAACCAGGAGTAGCTTCGCCCGCTGGCTGAAGGAGCAGGCCCCCTCGATCCAGGCCGCCCTGGCGCAGGCGCTGCAACGGCCGTCCTTGCACGCCGCTCCGGCGCAGTTGCGCGCGGCCATGGATCACGCTCTGCTCGGCGGCGGCAAGGGCGTCCGTCCAGCGCTGGTTCTGCTCGGCTGCGCCGCCTGCGGAGGCTCCGCGGCGCAGGCGCTGCCGGCGGCGGTCGCGGTGGAAATGATCCACGCCTATTCGCTGGTGCACGACGATTTGCCGAGCATGGATGACGACGCTCTGCGCCGTGGTCGGCCGACCGTCCACGCCCAATTCGGCGAAGCCTGCGCAGTCCTGGCCGGCGACGCGCTGCAGGCGTTGGCCTTCGAGGTGCTCGCCGAGCAGACCGATGCCGCTCTGGGCCTGCATCAGGTCGCCTTGCTCAGCCACGCTTGCGGCGCCGCCGGCATGGTCGGCGGGCAGGCCCTGGACATGGAACTCGAGGGCGCCGCCGAGGGCGTGCCGCTGGCCGCAGTCGAGGCGGTGCACGAGGCCAAGACCGGCGCTCTGCTCGCCTGTTCGCTGCGTCTGGGGGTGGCCGCTGCCGGTGCTCCGGCGAACCCCGCCTGGGAGGCCTACGCGGTTGCCACCGGGCGGCTGTTCCAGGCCACCGACGACCTGCTCGATGCCACCCGCAGCACCAGCGATCTGGGCAAGACCGCGGGCAAGGACGAGGCCGCCGGCAAAGCCACCCTGATCGCCGCGCTGGGCTTGGATGGTGCCCGGCGTTACGCTTTGCAACTGGCCGAGAGCGCCCGCACCGCCGTCGACGGGCTCGGCGCGGTGGCCCATTCGGACGCCCTCACCGATCTTCCCCGTTTCCTGCTCGACCGGATCCGTTGACTGTTCCGCGCCTTTCCGACATCCGCTCCCCGGAGTTCCTGCGCGAGCTGGACCTGGACGAACTGGACAGCCTGTGCGCCGAGATCCGCCGCGCGCTGCTCGACAAGGTGTGCGCGGCCGGCGGCCATCTTGGTTCCAACCTCGGAGTGGTGGAATTGGTGGTGTGCCTGCACCGGGTGTTCGACTTCCGTCGCCACAAGCTGGTCTTCGACGTCGGCCATCAGTGCTATCCGCACAAGATCCTGACCGGGCGCTATGAAGGCTTCGACCGCCTGCGACAGACCGACGGCATGTCCGGTTTCTGCAGCCGTGGCGAGTCCGAGTTCGACCTGCTGACCGCCGGCCACGCCGGCACGGCGATCTCCTTCGCCACCGGCCTGGCCCAAGGGTTGCGCACCACCGCCCAAGGCGCCGACGACGATCCGTGGGCGGTGGCCTTCGTCGGCGACTCGTCCTTCGCCGCAGGGGTCGCCTTCGAGGGTCTGGCCCAGGCCGCCGACCGCAACGCGCGCCTGCTCGTGGTCCTCAATGACAACGAATGGTCGATCTCGAAGTCGGTGGGTGCGCTGGCGCGTTACCTGTCTCGGATCCGTTCTTCGCGCACCTTGAACAAGGTCTACGAGCGGCTGCAGGCCCTGGCGCAGAAGCTGCCCGGTCTTGGCTCGCGCATCGACGAGGTCGGCGAGGTGATCCGTCACGTGCTGATCCCGGGCCACGTGTTCGAGGAACTCGGAGTCAACTACATCGGGCCGCTGGACGGCCACGACATCGACCTGGTGCTGGATTCGCTGCACCGCGCGCGTCGCCTCGACGGCCCGATCCTGCTCCATTTCCTCACCGAAAAGGGCAAGGGCTACGCCCCTGCGGCGCAAGATCCGGAACGCGCCCACGGGGTCAAGCCGGTGACCAAGCTGCCCTCGCCGGCCAATCTTGCCGCACGCGCGGCGCACCCCGAGCGCCAGGCCTTTACCTCGGTGTTCTCGCGCGAGGTGCTGGCGCTCGCCGAGGCCGACAACCGGGTGCACGCGATCACCGCGGCGATGCCGTCCGGCACCGGCCTCAGCGCCTTCGCCAAAAGTCATCCGACGCGCTTCCACGACACCGGCATCACCGAGCAGCACGCGGTGGCGATGGCCGGCGGCATGGCCACCGCCGGACTGCGTCCGGTGGTCGCCATCTACAGCACCTTCCTGCAGCGTGGTTATGACCAGGTCTTCCAGGAAGTGGCGTTGCAGCGCGAGAATGTGGTCTTTGCCATGGACCGCGCCGGCCTGGTCGGACAGGACGGGCCGACCCATATGGGTCTTTACGACCTGGCCTATCTGCAGGCGCTGCCCGGCTTCACCCTGGCCTCTCCGCGCGACGCGACCGATCTCGGCCGCATGCTGCGTGCTGCGGTGAATATCGGCGGGCCCTGGGCGCTGCGCTGGCCGCGCGGTGAAGCGCATCCGTGCCTGGGTGCTCCTGCCGAGATGCGTCCCGAACTCGTCCCGGGCAGCGCCGAGCGCATGCGCTCGGGCGACGCTGGCGCCGTCTTGGCCCTCGGTGTCATGGTCGAAACCGCGCTCGATGCTGCCCAGGAAATGGCGCAACGCTACGGCATCGAACTCGAAGTCTGGGACGCCCGCTTCGCCGCGCCTCTCGATCGCGGCGTGATCGCCGACCTCGGGCGCCGCCACGCCTGGTTGGCGAGCATAGAGGAACACGCGCTGGCAGGCGGCTTCGGTGCCGCGGTTGCCGGCGAACTGGCCGATCTCGGCCTGGCTCCGCGGCTGTCGCGCCACGCGGTGCCCAACCGCTTCATCCCGCACATGTCAAGCCGCGACGAGCAGCTGGTGCAGTGCGGCCTTGACCGCGACAGCCTGGTGCGGGCATGGGCCGCAGCCCTGTGTCCGGACGGGCGTTTGCAACCGTCTTCACGACCCTGACCCCGGCCCACCCAAGCGGATGCCCCGCAGCACCCGGAACGGACGACTGGATCGCCTCCAGCTCCCAAAATCCCGTCGGCCGCGCATCCTGATCCTGGGCGACCGTTCCAAGCAGGACGTGCCCGCTCTGGCCGAACGCTTGCAGGAATACGTCGGCGAGCGCGCCACCCTGGTCGGCGTCGACCTCGAGCGGAGCTATCAGCCGATCCGCTCGCAGCCTGACCTGGTGGTGGTCCTCGGCGGCGACGGCGCGATGCTGGCTGCCTCCCACCGTCTCGGTCCGCGCCGCGCGCCGGTGATGGGCATCAACTTTGGCACCGTCGGTTTTCTTGCCGCGGTGTCGCGCGAACGTGCCGCCGAAGTCCTCGACCTGGTGCTGGCGGGAGAGGCCTCGTGCGAGGATCGGGTGATGATGCACGCGCGGGTGCGCCGCGGGCGCAGCACGGTGGTCGATTCGCACATCCTCAACGAGGTGGTGGTCAGCCGCGCCGCCGGCAACAGCCTGGTCCAGTGCGATCTGCTGGTTGACCGGCGGCCGGTGTGCAGCTATCGCGGCGACGGCGTGATCGTCTCCACGCCCACCGGCAGCACTGCTTACAATTTGGCTGCAAATGGTCCGATCCTGAGTCCGCGCGTTGATGCCTGGGTGGTCACCCCGATCGCACCGTACATGCTGGGCATGCGCTCTTTGGTGCTGCCCGGACACCGGGTGGCCACCCTGAAGGTGCAGGACCGCGCTGTATTCAGCGCTGATGGCCACGAGGAGTGCGCTCTGCAGCCCGAGGACCAGATCAGGGTGGGGCCCTCGACGCGCCGTTTCCGCTTGGTGGTCGACCCGGAACAGCGGTTTTTTTCGCGTTTGCGCGGCAAATTGCACTGGGGAGAGAGCCCAGGCCCCTGATCTACGGTTGGCCAGGGGCGGCTTTCGGGGTATTGTGATCCTGACATGAAGCCTCTCCTTCCCACACTCCTCGTCGGGGGACTGCTGAGCCTGACACCCGCGGCCGCGGGTCAGGTATCTGCGGGCGACGCCCCGGAATTCACTTTTGGTCAAGAAGTTATCAACGGCATGGGCGTGACCAGCCTGGCCGATCTGGCAGGCAAACCACTACTGGTCGATTTCTGGGGCACCCACTGAGGCCCCTGCGTTGGGACGGCGGTGCCGTCCGCAGTGAAAATGGCCAAGGAATACGGCGGTGACCTCGCGGTCCTGCTGGTCGAGGTGCAAGGCAGCTCCGACACCGAGATCACTTCGATGCAGTTGCAGAAAAAGTGGCTCGGCGGATACGCGATGTGGACCACCGAACGCCCCTTCAACGTCGGCATGGACGGCATCCCGCACTACGCGCTGCTGGATCCATCCGGCAAGGTGGTGATGACCGGCTATAGCGCGCGCGATCACTCGCGCGTGGTCGACAAGATCGACGAGATGCTCAAGGCCGCCAAGAAGCCGTCCAAGGATCTCTCGCCCAAGATCGCCAAGGCGATCTCCAAGCTGAACGACGGCGACATCGGCGCTGCCCACGCGGCGGTGGCCAAGCTGCTCGCCAATCCTCCGCGCACCGACACCGACCGCGTAATGCGCGAGGCCAAGATGGCCGAGGCGCGGATTGTGCAGAAGGCCGATTCCGAGATCGCGCGGGTGCGCTGGATGATGGACAACGGCTACGCGCACCTGGCCAAGGAGCGGGTGGCGGACCTGGCCGGCGAATTCTCCAAGATGGAGGACCACGCCGCGCGCTGTGCCGCGCTCAAGACCGATCTTGCCAGCGCCGACATGGCCAACGAGATCGCGGCCTCGGCCAAGCTGGCCAAGCTCGAGGACAAGTTCTTCGAGGACAGCGGTGGCAAGTTCAAGAAGAGCTTCGCCAGCCTGGCCGAGAAGTTCCCCGGTACTCAGGCCGCCAAGCGGGCTCAGTACTGGTCGGGTTTCGCCCAGTAATTGGCGTCAGGCGTAGACGCCGCGCAGGTTGTCGTAATAGGCCACCCGCTCGACCCCGAGCATGCACGTGGCCAGCCGCAGGTGTACCTGGTGCTGCTCGGCCAGGGCACGTGCGCGCCCATAGGCTTCGAGCAGCATGCGGTCGAGGCGTTCCAGGACCATTTCTTCGGTCCACAGATAGCCCATGCGGTTCTGCACCCACTCGAAATAGGCGATGAGGATGGCGCCGGCGTTGCCGAGCAGGTCGGGGATCACCGGAATCCCGCGCTCCATCAAAATCGCGTCGGCGCGCTTGCTGGTTGGGCCGTTGGCGGCTTCCAGGACCAGCTTGGCGTGGATGCGGTCGGCGTTGCGGCTGTTGATCTGATCGGCGGTGGCGGCCGGAATCAGGACGTCGCACTCCAGTTCCAGCAATTCCTTGCCGGGGATTTCTTCGGCTTCGGGGTAACCGGCGATGGTGCCGTGGGTCGAGCGGAACAGCAGCAGCTTGTCGACGTCGAGCCCGTTGTCGTTGCGCACCGCACCCTGCACGTCGCCGACGGCGATCACCTGGTGACCGCGCAGGCTGAGGGCACGCATGACCTGGGCGCCGACCGCGCCGGCCCCCTGCACCACCACGCGCGCCGGTCCGGAATGATCCAGCGTCGCCAGCCGCCGTTCCATCAGCACCACCGCGCCGTGGCCCACGGCAAGGTCGCGCGCGTGGGTGCCACCGAGGCCGAGCGGCTTGCCGACCACCACCGCGTTTTCGGTGTGGCGTGCGTGCATCGAATAGGTGTCGAGACACCACGCCATGACCTGTTCACTGCAGTGCAGGTCGGGCGACAGAATGTCGCGCTCAGGGCCGAGTATGTCCAGCAGGCTGGCGGTGTAGCGACGCACCACGTTCTCGGTGGTGCGATCATCGTGGTGGCGCGGATCGTAGTCGATGCCGCCCATCGAACCGCCGAAGGGCACGTTGAGCGCGGCGCACTTCCAGGTGGTCCAGCCGGCCAGCGCGGCGAGTTCTTCGCGCTTCAACTGTGCGTCGAGGCGCAGGCCGCCGAGGCACGGGCCCAGGGACAGGTTGTGGCGGATACGGAAGGCGTGATGGACCCGCAGGCTGCCGTCGGGATACGCTACCGGCAGCGCGAACTTGAACTGGCGGTCGGGTTTGCGCAGCACCGAGTAGGCGTCGGGCGACAGACCGAGCAGCGCCGCGGCCTCGTCAAAGCGCTCCATCATCGAGGCGAAGGGGTTGTCCTCGTCGAGAGCCGGGGTCGGCGCCTGCGGCTCTTCGTCGGGAAGCAGGAGATCGAGATCAGGCATAGATTCCCCTCATCTGCAGGCAGTAGGCCACGCGTTCGACCGCCACCGTGTAGGCGCCGATGCGCGCGCTGGACTGATGGTGCTGGGCGGCGGCGGTGACCGCCGCGAAGGCTTCGACCATGATGCGTTCCATGCGGTCGAAGACGTCGTCCTTCTCCCAGAAGTAGCCCATACGGTCCTGCACCCACTCGAAGTAGGACACCGTGACTCCGCCGGCGTTGGCGAGGATGTCAGGGACCACGAACACGCCCTTGTTTTCGAGGATGCGGTCGGCGTCGGCAGTGGTCGGTCCGTTGGCGCCTTCGACGATGACCTTGGCCTGGATCGAGTCAGCGTTGGCGGAGTGAATCTGGTTTTCGATCGCCGCCGGCACCAGCACATCGCACGGCAGCTGCAGCAGCTCGCTGTTGTCGATGCGTTCGGCGCCGGGGAAGGCTTCGAGGCTGCGGTGCTCGGCGAGGAAGGCGAGCACTGCCGGCATGTCGAGACCGTTGTCGTTGTAGGCGGCGCCGTAGATGTCCGAGATCGCCACGATCTTGTGGCCCATCTCCTGCAGGAACTGCGCGCCGAGACCGCCGACGTTGCCGCAGCCTTGCACCACCACCGAGCAGCCTGTGGCCGGCAGACCGACGTGGCGTAGGGCTTCGCGCGCCGAAATCGCCACGCCCAGACCAGTGGCTTCGCGCCGCCCCTTGGACCCGCCGAGTCCGACCGGTTTGCCGGTCACGATCGCGGTCTGGGTGGCGCGCATGTGCATGGAGTAGGTGTCCATGAACCACGCCATGACCTGCTCATTGGTGTTCATGTCGGGCGCCGGAACGTCGCGTTCGGGCCCGATGATGTCGAGCAGGCTGGCGGTGTAGCGCCGCGTCAGGCGTTCGAGTTCGCCGTTGGACAAACGCCGCGGGTCGCAGATGATGCCACCCTTGCCGCCACCGAAGGGAACGTTGACCACGGCGCATTTCCACGTCATCCATGCAGCCAGCGCGCGCACCTCGTCGAGGTGGACGTCGGGAGCGTAGCGGATGCCGCCTTTGGCCGGACCGCGCGCAATCGAGTGCTGCACGCGGTAGCCAGTAAAAACGCGCAGAGTGGAATCATCCATCTGCACCGGAATGGCGACGGTCAGCTCCTGGGCAGGTTCGGACAAGATGGCGTAAAGGCCTTTGTCCAGGTCCAGAAGTTCGGCCGCTTTATCGAGCCGCCGCTGCATCTGCAGATAGGGGTTCGACTCGGTGCCGGCTTGGGCAAGATTCATGGCTCCGTGGGGGAGTACCGAGGATGGGCGGGTGCAGGCCGGTTGCAAGGGTGGCCGGCGTGCCTGGAATCCGGGAATCCTAAGCCGCACGCGGGGCGGTGGGAAGCCCCCAAAGCCTTTCTCTTGCGTCGACCGTCCAGCTTTCGGAGGATGAGGGCCATGGAGGCCGTTCGCGATCCGCGCCAGTACCGCCCCAAGCGGCGCCTGCTGGTCGAATTGGACCAGGGCAGGGTGCTGGCTGCGGTAGACGAACGCGAAGATCTGCGCGTTCTTGGGCTCGATACCCTCGAGGGCGCGATGGCCTTTGATCAGGGCAAATTGGTGCGCGAGGCGGGCCCACGCACCACCCGGCGCATCCAGGGGCCCAACGGCGTCTACTTTCTCAAGCGCCACCGCGGCCTGACCCTGCGCCAGCGCTTCCCGGGCCTGCGCCTGCGTCAGAGCAGCCCGGCGCGGGTCGAGTGGGACAACCACATGATCATGCGCCGCGCCGGTTTCGACGTTCCCGATCCGGTCGCCTTCGGCGAATCCCCGGCGCACTTCTCGGTGCCGCGCGAGTCTTTCCTGATTACCCGCGAGGTACCCGGACCGACCCTTGACCACGTGCTCCAGCACGGCTTGCCGGGCCCCCCCGGGCAGCGCCGCCACGCTCTGGTTGCGGCGGTGATCCGCGACCTTGCCGGCATGGTGCGGCGGCTGCACAGCGCCGGTTTCTTCCACCGCGACCTTTACTGTGCTCACCTGATCGTGCACGAGGATCCGCGCTGGGGCCGTCCCTACATCGTCGATCTGCAGCGCGTCGAACAGCGCTTCCCGCCACGGCGGCGCTGGTTGGTCAAGGACTTGTCGGCACTTTTCTACTCCGCTCCCGCTACCGTCAGCCGCGCTGACATGGTGCGCTTTTTGTTGACCTATCTAGGCAAGTCCAGAGTCGACCCCCTGGTGCGCGAGTGGATCCGTGAAATCGATGCTCGTGTCCAGCGCATGCGTCAGCACACTCCGGCCCATCCCTGAGCACGCGCGCATGCTGCGCCAGCCGAATAAAACTCTGAGCTGGGCCGACCTTGCCGAGGCCCCGGTGCGCCAGCCGCGACGCCAGCTGCTGCGCTTTCTGCGCCGTCACTTTTCCTGGAGTTGGCGCCCAGTGGCGGTCAATGGCGTGTTGCGCCGCCGTTGGTACATCCGCCGACTGAAGCTGTGGGAATACGCACGAGGCTGGGCCCTGGCACCGCCGGTCGCTGGTGAGCGGCTGCTCGATTTCGGCGGCGGCGGCACCCTGCCGCCTTTCGCTGCTGCTGCCGCAGGTGCCGAGGTCCACGTGCTCGACATCGACCCCATGCTGACCGGTTACGGCTCCCAGGTCGCGCGCCAGCGGGGCTGGAATCTCCAGGGCAGCAGCGTCGACCTCGCGGCAAGCGATGGAGTTCTTCCCGACGGATGGGGCAATTATCACGCCATCCAGAGCTTTTGCGTGCTCGAGCACATTCCCTACGCCGGCCAGCGCCGCTGTCTGCGGCGCCTGGCGCAGGCGCTGCGGCCCGGCGGGCGCATGGTGCTGACCTTCGAGTACGGCAAGGATGCCCCCGGAGAAGCACCCTGGCACGGCATGGAAGAACTCGGCGCGATGCGTACTCTGCTGCAGGAGGAAGGGCTGAACCTGCTCGGCGACGGCGACTTCGAGGACGGCGGCGAACGCTTCGTTCTCGACCACCGTCATCCCCGCGCGCACTTCACCTTTGGCATGCTGGCGCTGGAGCGACCGCGGTGAGCCGCCTGCGGGTGCACGAGGTCGCGCCCCGCGACGGCCTGCAAAACGAAGCGGTGGCGCTGTCGACCGCCGCCAAAGTTGAACTGATCCGGCTGTTGATTGCGTGCGCTCCGCAGTCGATCGAGATCACCTCCTTCGTGCGTCCTGATCGTGTGCCGCAGCTGGCCGACGCCGATGATCTGTGCGTGCGGCTGCAGGAACAGGATTGGTACCGGCAAGCCCGCGCGCAGGGCTTGAGCTGCGCCGGTCTGGTGGCCAACGCCGCCGGACTTGATCGGCTGCTGGCCGCGGGTCTGGACTGCGTCACCCTGCTGGTCTCGGCCAGCGAAGGCCACAGTCGGGCCAACGTCGGCATGGGGGTGGAGCAGGCGCTGTCGTCGTGCCTCGAAATGATCGACACCGCGCGCCGCGCCGGTTTGCGCACGCGAGCCTACGTGTCGATGGCCTTCGGCTGTCCGATCGACGGACCGACTGATCCTGGGCGCGTGCTGGAACTGGCGCAGGCTATGGCACAGGCCGGCAGCGATCAGGTGATCCTGGCCGACACCCTCGGCGTCGCCACCGTCGAGCAGACCACCGGACTGGTTGGCGCGGCGCTGGATGCCATCGCCGCCGAGCGGCTCGGCTTGCACATGCACGACACCAGCCGACGTGCGGTGGCCTGTTGCCGCGCCGGCATCGAAGTGGGGGTGACCGCGCTGGATTCGGCCGCGGGCGGCACCGGCGGCTGCCCCTTCGCCCCAGGCGCTGCCGGCAATCTGGATACCCGCGCACTGCTGCAACTCGGCGAGGAAATGGAGCGCCCGACGACGCTTTCGGCGCCGGCCCTGGAGCAGGCCGAGGTCTTTTTGCGCCAGCAGCTTCAGCTTCCGCAGCCACCCCAGCCGCATCCATAAGGGCATTGAACTGCCGCGCTGTTGGGTTGACCAGGGCGAGACCTAGAATGCACGCAGCGGCGGTGGTCGCCGCCCTTCTCCATGTCGGATGCTCCCCTGGTCCTCCTCGAGCGCGAGGGTCGCCTCGCCTGGCTCACTCTGAACCGGCCGCAGGTGCGCAACGCGTTGTCGCACGCCACTCTGTTGCGGATGCGGGCGCTGCTCGCCGAATTGCGCGTCGACCGCGAGGTGTGGGCGGTCGCCATTCGCGGTGCTGGCGACCAGGCCTTTTGTGCTGGCGCCGATCTGAAGGAGCGCCGCAGCATGAATGAAGAGCAGGTCGCTGCTTTCGTGCGCGACATTCGCGGCACCATGGACGACGTCGCCGCGCTGCCGCAGCCCACTCTGGCGGTGATCAACGGCCACGCCTTCGGCGGCGGCTGCGAAATGGCTCTGGCGTGTGATCTGCGCATCCTTGCTGCCGATGCGCAGATCGGTCTGACCGAGACCAGCCTGGCAATCATCCCCGGAGCCGGGGGCTGTGCGCGCCTGCCGCGGCTGGTCGGCGGCGCGCGCGCCAAGCAGATGATCCTGCTGGCCGAGCGCCTGAATGCCGACCAGGCGTTGGCGATCGGCCTGGTGCACGAGGTGGCGCCCGCCGGACAGACACAAGCCGCTGCCGAGCGCATGCTGCAGGAGTTGACCTCCAAGGGTCCACTGGCGCTGCAGGCGGCCAAGGAAGCGATCGACCAGGGGATCGGCCGGCCGTTGGTACAGGCGCTGGAATTGGAGGCGGCGTGCTATCAACGCATCATTCCCACCGCCGACCGCCTGGAAGCCCTGGCCGCCTTCGCCGAGAAGCGCGCGCCGCGCTTCGAGGGGCGCTGATGGGGCCCAAGCTGCAGCGGCAACGTGGGGCGCTGCCAGGCGCGCCACAGCAGGGCGGTGCGGTGCCAGATGCACGGCAACAGCGCGGGGCGGTGCCGGGCAAACTGCTGGTGCCGGTCTTCGCCCTGGTTTTGGCGAGCGCCTTCTGGTTCCTGTTCTGGTTGCCGAGCGTGCGCGCCGCGCAGGACGAATTGCAACAAGCCGGTGACGCGCTGCTGCTCAAGGTCCGCGTGGTCACCGCGGGCGATCAACTCGCCGTTGCTGGTGCCCTGGTGCGCTGGCTGCCACAGGATTCCGACGCCCAGGAGGCCGCTGCCGCGGGCATGGAGAGCCGCACCGGTGCCGACGGGCGCGCCCGCCTGCTGGTGCCCGCCCGCGGGCGCTACCGGCTCGAGGTCGACGCGCGCGCTGGGCAGCACGGCGCCGCCGAGCGTTCCATTCGCTTCAAGATCGGCAGCCAGCGCATTGAATGGCTGCTGAGCGTGCCCGCGGCCGGGAGTCCCGATGACTGATCCAGATCCACATCCGGACAGCTTCGCCCGCCGTCGCGCGCTCGCACTGGGCTCTGCAGCGGTGCTGGTTCTGGCCCTGATCCTGGTCGTATTCGCGCGCCGCAGCGCCTACCAGGGTTACGTCGCCGCGGTGGCGATCGTCGCGCTGCTGATCTGCCGCCAGGCGTGGCGCTGCCCGCACTGCGGCCTGCCCTTGTCGGCGCTGCCCGACCCGCGTCTGCGCCACTGCAAGCACTGCGACAGCGAGTTTCCTAGATCTTGATCTTGCGGTACTTGGCCGCCTTCGACTCGTAGGCGACCTCGCCGGAGGCACGCCGGTCTTCGAGCCACACGCTGTAATCGGTGTAGTTGCCGTAATAGAACTCGACGTTGCCCTCGCCCTCGAAGGCGAGTATGTGGGTGCACACGCGGTCGAGGAAGTAGCGGTCGTGGCTGACAATGAACATGCAGCCAGCGTAATATTCGATCGCTTCTTCGAGTACCCGCGTGGTCGGCAGGTCGAGGTCGTTGGTCGGCTCGTCAAGGATGATCACGTTGCCGCCGACGCGCAGCATCTTGGCGAGCTGCACTCGGTTGCGCTGGCCACCGGACAGGTTGCCGACCCTCTTCTCCTGGTCGGCGCCTTTGAAATTGAAGCGCGATACGTAGGCGCGCGACTGGATTTCGCCGGCACCGAAGGGGAGAAATTCGACGCCGCCGGTGATCTCTTCAAACACCGAGTTCTGGTCCGAGAGTTCGGCGCGGCGCTGGTCGACGAAGCAGATTTCGACGGTGCTGCCGATGTCGATCTTGCCGCCGTCGTAGGTTTCCAGCGAAGCGATCATTTTCATCAGCGTGGTCTTGCCGGCGCCGTTGGGACCGATGACGCCGATGATCGCCCCGGGCAGCACCTCCAGTGACAGATTCTGGAACAGAACCTGCTCGCCGTAGGCCTTGGAGACCTTTTCCAGGTTGATGACCTTGTTGCCCAGCCGCGCTCCGGCCGGAATCACCAGGTCGATCTTGTCCGGCCGCAGGTTGGCCTGCTCGTCTGCCAGCTGCTCATAGCGCTGCAGGCGCGCCTTGTTGCGGCGCCCACGTGCGGCCGGATTGCTGCGCACCCATTCAAGTTCGTTCTTGAGGCGTTTGCGCCGCTTGTCCTGCCGCCGCTCGCTGGAATCCAGCTCTTTGCCCTTGGCCTCGAGGTAGTCGGAATAGTGGCCTTTGTAGGGGGTGCACACGCCTCGATCGACTTCGAGCATCCATTCGACCACGTTGTCGAGGAAGTAGCGGTCGTGGGTGATGACGATGACCAGGCCGCCATAGCCCGCAAGGTGGTGTTCCAGCCACGCGGTGGTGTTGGCGTCGAGGTGGTTGGTCGGTTCGTCCAGCAGCAGTATGTCGGGCGACTCGATCAGGGTCTTGCACAAGGCCACGCGCCGCGCTTCGCCACCTGAAAGCACGCCGCAGGCACGTTCCATCGGCGGCAGGTCGAGGGCTCCGGCAGCGATCTCGAGCAGACGGTCAATCTCCCACATGTTGTGGGTGTCGATCTCGGTCTGCAGGTGTTCGAACTCGGCGTTGAGCTTGTCCAGTTCGTCGCCGCTGGCATCGGCCATCAGCGCGCACACTTCGTTGTAGCGGTCGAGCTGCTGGTGCACGTGGGCGACCGCCTCGTCGAGGGTCTCCTTGACCGTCTTGTCGGGATCGAGGCTCGGCTCCTGCGGCACATAGCCCATGCTCAGCCCGCCGAGCTGGATGCGGCGGCCCTCGAACTCGCTGTCGGCCCCGGCAAGAATGCGCAGCAGGGTCGACTTGCCCGAGCCGTTGGCGCCGATCACGCCGATCTTGGCGCCCGAGAAAAACGCCAGGGTGACGTCTTTGAGGGCGTGGTAGCGATCGTAGAACTTGTTCAGGCCGATGACCTGAAGCGCGTATTCATTGGTGTTCTCAGACATGATCGGACCACGGATTGTACTGCATCCAGGTTTGTTTCCCCATCCAGGTGCAGAATTCCATTTCGTCGTGGCGGCCGCGCCTTGGATGGATCCGCCGAGGGAATCGAGGGGATGGCCCGCGGCCCGAAGCAGAGAAAAGCATGTGTACCAACACCGGTCCAGGGTATTGCCCGACGGGCGAGAAGCTCGAAGGTTTGCTCCTGCACCTGGCCGAAACCGTCACCATGGCGCTGGGGCGCTTCCTGGTCCCGGTCTCGGCAATGAGCAGGCCCTCGAAGTGGTGGCCACGGTGCACGGGGAGCGCGCCCTCAGCTGGATTCCCTTTCGCTGCAGGATGACCAGATGGAAGAGGTCGGCGAGTCCAGTAAATGCATGGGTGCCCTCCTGCTGGGGGATTGCAAAAGCTGCGCCGCGACCGCCCAGCAGGCGTTGAACGCCTATCAGAAACCCATTTCCTTCACTCTGCTGGTGCTCGGCCGACAACGCATGGGCAAGAAAACCGAGGCCGAACAAGCCGGAAATCGGGCTCTGGCCGCCTTGAGCTACGTGCCCTGGCACAACATATTTTTCGGCATCCTGCTCGGGGGCGCCAAGATGTCTGAATACCTTCCGCACGCGCCCGGTGACGAGGAGCGCTGCCAGCTGTGTCTCTATGAAGGCGCCGGCTGCGCCACCGAGGGCCAGGTCGCCGAAGCCCAGCATGCCTTGACGCAGAGTTTTGCCTGCCCAAGCGAGGTCGTCGAGCGGGTCCTGGTCAAGACCGAAAGGGCAAGCTCAATTCATGATGGTGGGGGGGGTGCCGAGCGTGGTGGGCGCAGCGCTCAGACTTCCCACAACGCCTGTTCGGTCTGCTCCATCTGCCGCGCGATTTCGGCGGCGTCGACCACCGGCGTGCCCGGCCGCGGGCGGCTGCCCGGGCAAAATTCCCGCACCTGGCTCTGGTAGGCGTCTTCGCTGTGCAGCAGCTCGGGCCAGAACGGCCAGGTGCGGCACTGCACCGGCTTGGCTTCGTGGACCTGGCACATCCGCTCCTGCAGGAAAATGCAGTGGCCCTGGCGGAATAGCAGGGTGCGCGCGCCGTCGTCCTCGGAACGGGTGTACTGGCGGTTGAAATCAGCCACCTCCAGGCCGAGATGCGCGGCCAGACGCTGGCGCTCTCGGTAGTTCACGTAGACGTAGGCCACCTCGCCACGCTGGTGGCAGCACCGCCCAGAACGCGTGCAGGCGAAAGGAAGGCCCTTTTGCCACCAAGGCTGGGAATCGTTTCCGGTGACGGTCATGGGGTGCGAGGGCTATCCTGGGCCAGGATGGCGGATTCCTTTGAGTTCATCGTGGAACGGGACAAGATCCAGCGGATGGTCCGCGTGGAGGGCGACACCATTCTGGTCGGGCGCGGCCAGGACTGCCAGATCCGCATCGAGGACCCGCTCGCCTCGCGCGCCCACTGCCGCTTCGAACGCCTCGAGGGCGAACTGTTCCTGGTCGACCTGGACTCCGCCAACGGCACCTGGATCGCCGGCGAGAAGATCGACCGGCGCTCGCTGCAGCAAGGCGACGTGGTGCGCGTGGGCAGCACCTTGCTGCGCCTTGGTACCGAGGGCGGCAACATGATGTCGGCCAGCGAGAGCACCGTGGTGCGCCAGGTCGCCCCCGACAAGCGCGCCCTGCAGACCTACCTGACCGTCGCCCGCACCCTGTCCGAAGAGGACCGCACCGAGCGCATGATTCCGGTGCTGATCGATGCTGCGGTGTCGTTGAGCAAGGCCGAGCGCGGATTTGTTTTTCTGATCGAGGACAAGCGCACCACCGTCGCGCTGGGGCGCAACTTCGCCCGCGAGGTGGTGGCTTCACCCGAGCGCAAGGTCTCGCAGACTCTGCTCGACCGCGCGCTGCAGGCCGACGGCCCCTTGATGATCGAAGACGCCGCCTCTGACGGCGACTTCGCCGGTGTGGCCAGCATCAGTGACCTCGGTCTGCGTTCGATGCTGGTGGTGCCGCTGCGTCACGCCGGCCGCACCCTTGGTCTGCTGGTGGTCGACCACCGCCTGCAGGGGGGGGCCTTCCGCCAGGAGAGCATCGACCTGCTGTCGAGTCTGGCGGGCATGGCCGCGGTCTATCTCGGCGCCCTTCAGGACCGTCGCACCGCGGCTTCGCTGCGCCGTCGCACCAATCAACTGCAGACCCAGCTCGGCCGCCGGGTGCGCGCCCAGGACCAGGAAAAGCAAAGCCTGCAGACCCACGCCGGCAGTGGCTTCAGCGGCTTGCTCGGCGCATCGAGCACCATGCAGGACCTATTCACGCGCATGGAGCGCATTCTTGAGAGCGACGTGGCGGTGCTGGTTCAGGGCGAGAGCGGCACCGGCAAGGAATTGGTGGCACGGGCGCTGCACATTCACGGGCCGCGCGCGGCACGCCCCTTTGTCGCCGTCAACTGCGGCGCGCTGCCGGACACGCTGCTCGAGTCGGAGCTTTTCGGCCACACCAAGGGCGCCTTCACCGGCGCCACCCGCGAGCGCACCGGGCGCTTCGAAGAGGCCGATTCCGGCACGCTATTCCTCGACGAAGTCGGCGAGATGTCCGAGGCGATGCAGGCGCAGCTGCTGCGCGTGCTGCAAGAGGGCGAGATCCGCCGCCTCGGCTCCGACGAGGTGCGCAAGGTCGACGTACGCGTGATCGCCGCGACCAACGTCGATCTATTCGCCGCGGTGACCGCCGGTTCGTTCCGCGAAGACCTCTACTACCGCTTGCGGGTGATCCAGCTTGACATGCCGCCGCTGCGCGACCGCGACGGCGACCTGCGCCTGCTGGCCGAACATTTCCTCGGCGTCGAAGCCGCTGAAATGGGACGTCTGCAACGTGAGCTGACCCCGGCTGCCTGCGCCGCCATGGAAGTGGCGGCGTGGCCCGGCAACGTGCGCCAGCTGCGCAATGAATTGCGTCGGCTCACCCTGCTCGGCGAAGGGCCGATCGAAGAAGACGAACTGTCGGCGGAGGTGGGCCAGGACTGGGTGCGTGGCGAGGTCGGTGACGACCCTGGACCCAAGGTGCCGCTGCCCGAGCGCATCGCCGCGATCGAATCGGCGGCGTTGGCCAGCGCCTTGCGCGAACACAAAGGCAACCGCTCGCAGGCCGCACGCACCCTCGGAATCTCGCGTTTCGCCCTGCTGCGCAAGCTGGAGAAATACGGTCTCGGTGAAGCCGAGGAACAGGAGGCCGATTGAGCGAACCGCGCCTGCCCTCCGGCTATGAGCTGATCCGTCCCTTGGGCCGCTCGCCGCTTTCCCAGGTCTTCCTGGTGGCGAACTCCGAGGGCGATCGTTTCGCCCTGAAGGTGCTGCGCGGCAGCGCCGCGCGCGATCCGCGCCTGATCGAGCGCTTCAACCGTGAATCGCGCTTGCTGCAGGAACTGCGCCATCCGAACCTGGTACAGGGATTCGGCTCGATCGAGGTTGAAGGCCGGCCGGCGCTGCTGCTCGAGTACATCGAAGGGCACACCCTGCGCGACGCGGTGTCCAGCGGCCCGCTGACCTGGGAAAAGGCCGCTCGCTACGGCGTGCAAATCTCACGCGCCCTCGACAAGCTGCACCGCAGCGGCGCGTTGCACCGCGACGTCAAGCCGCACAACGTTTTGCTGCACCACCGGCGCGGGGCGGTGCTCGCCGACCTCGGCCTGGTGCGCCGCGAAGACGACCCCACGCTCACCCGGCAGGGTGCTGCGCTCGGTTCTCCGGCCTACATGAGCCCGGAACAAACGCGCGATCCGAGCGGCGTCGGACCCGAGGCCGACGTCTATTCGCTTGGCGCCACTCTCTTCCACGCCATGGCCGGCAATCCGCCCTTCCTTGGCCGCGGCGTCGGCGAGGTCATCCACCGCGTGCTGCACCTGGATCCGGAGCCCTTGCCCGACGCGGTGCCGGAATCCATGCAACGGGTGCTGACCACGGCGATGGCCAAGGACCCTGAGCGGCGTTACGCCCGCGTCCGCGACCTCGGCAGCGACCTCGGGCGGGTCCTCCTCGGCCATACCCCGCGGCTGGTCACGCGCCACCGCCGCCGCCGCCGTCTGCGCCTGGCCGCGACCGCCGCCAGCCTGGTGCTGATCTCGTGCGGCACCTGGTTCGCCTACGGGCTCGGCTGGCTGCCGTTCACCTCGGCCCCGGCCGAGGTCGAAGAAGTCCGTGGTAATGGGATCGAGTCACCGACCGGGCCGGCCGGCGGCAGCGCCCTCGCCGAAGACCTGGGCGGAGCGATCGGACCCTTGTACCAGTCGTGGGCGGCGCCCTTCGAAGACCGCTACCGGCGCGCTTACGAAGACGGCGCCTATCGCATGGCGTGGCAGGCCTTGCGCACCTTCGAAGATACCTCCATTCCAGAGACCGGGCGCGCCATCTATTTCAAGCAGCTGCGCCGCGACTTCGTGCAGACCGGGCGGCAGCGCCTCGAGAATCGCGCCGCCGAAATTTTCGTCGACGTGGCCGAAGTGCTGCAGGCGCGCAACGAGGTCGCAAGCAGCGCCATCGAGGCGGGCCGTTTCGACGCCCAGGAGTGGGCGCGCGAGTCCACTGCGCGCATAGAGCAGGAGATACCCCGCGCGCGCCAGCTGCCGATGTTTCCTGGCGACGAAAACCCGGCCGAACTGGTCCGCAGCTACCGCCTCACCCTGGAGCGGCGCAATCGCGAAGAATGGAAACGCCGCGCCTCAAGCCTGGTGCCGGTGCTGCGTCCGCGCCTCGACGACCTGCTGGTCGGTGGCGACTTCGAAACGGCGTGGGCACTGTGGCAAGAACTCGATACGCGCTTGCTCGACCACTCGCTCGATGCGCAGCGCGAGGGCTGGCGTCTGGTGCGCCTGGTCGAAGCCGAAACGCGTCTCGAGGAAACGCTGTCCAAGCGCCTGGGCTTCACCCAGGAGGTCATGCTGTTGTCCGGCCCGGTGCGCGGCCGGGTGACCCTGCCGGCCAAGGGCGACCGTCACTGGTGCGTCCAGGTCGACGGCGGCAGTCGCGTTGCGATCGAGCTGCTGCAACTCGACGTCAACCATCTGGGCGAGTGGTTCGAGGGCGAAGACCGCGACCTGCAGTGGCTGGCCGGACAGTTGAGCTGGTGCCAGGGACGCGGCGACGAAGCGGTGCGGCGCATGGACGAACTCGCCCTGCAGGAATGGGAATCGGTGGCCGACCCCTTCTTTTGGGCGCGCGAATGGGAAGCCGCGCTGGCGTTGCGTCCAGAAAGCCTGGGCAACGGCAAGCCTGATCCGGTCGAATCCGAATTCGGCAGTCCGCCGGGGGTTGATCCCGCCGTCGCACAGCCCGTGGTGGTCGCTGGCGATGCACTCACCCAGCTGCAACGGGAACTCGCCGACGAACTCCTCGACGCGCGCTTCGAACGCATTGAAGGGAATCTGGTGGTTCGCTGGGAAAACGCCGCCTGGCACCCATCCTGGCTGCGCACCTTCCGCCTCGACCGGCGGCGTTGGCGCCTCGCTGCGTGGGGCGCGGAATGGGTGCTGCCGGTGGGGCGCACGCCACCGGATGAATTGAAGATCTGGGGCGACGTCAGCCTGCGCCGGATGGGCAGCTCATGGCGCCTGCAAGTTGGCCAACAACAGGCCGATGGCATGCGCCTGGTTCCCGGCGCGCGCCAAGGTTTCACCTGGAGCGGCGGCGACCTGTTGTTCGACGGCTGGGGAACCCTGCCTTGGACCCCCCCCCGCGGCCGCCGCCTATCGCTGCGCGGCGAGTCCTCTGACGCCTTCCGCGCCGACAGCGTATGGCTGGTGATCGCCCCACAAACCCCCTGAGGTCGCGCGTCGATTCCATTGCCCACCGGTGTCCGTTCGGCCCGGCTGGCAATTGGGGGATTCACAGCACCTCGAAATCCACCACGTCGGCGTGCAATTCAAAGGCTCCCCAGTCCGGCAGTCCATTGGGGTCGATGTCGATCGCGAAGTAGACCAGGTAATTGCCGGCGGGAAGCGTGGTGGTCTGAAACAGGCTGGTCGAAGTGAGAGGGAAAAAGCTCCCGGTGTGGAAGGGGATCGGGGTCTGGGATTTCACCCATCCCGAGGCCAGAGTGTTCCAGAAGGTGCCCTTGGAAGACACGCCCATCACCCACCAGTCTCCGTCGATCCCGTCGTAGGTGTTCGGTTCCAGGGCCAGGGTGAGGTCAACCAGGCTGCCTGCAGGCACCGAGAAGCCACCATCCAAGCCATTCACCTTGACGTCTGGCCGGGGAAAGATTTCCTGGCCGATATAGGTGACCCAATCGCAGGAAACATGGAAGTTGCCGTTGTCCCCCGTGTAGCCACCGACCTGGACCGAGGCAGGTCCGGTGAAGGCGTTGGGGAAGGTGCCGAGGAGCACCCAGCCGGATCCCTCTTCGTACCAGGTGGAGATGGTGCTGCCGCTGCGGGTAATTTTGAGCAGGCCGGCGGGAACCGAGGTTGGAGGGCCTGAGAACCCGTTGCGCCATGCTCCGCCCAGATAGGCGTTGGAAAAATGGGAGCCTCCGGTGGAATCTTCGCTGCGGAAGATGAAGACAAAGTCCTCTTCCTGCAAATCTGCTATCTGCAAGCTGACGTTGGGAACGTTGATCACAAACTGGGTGGCGGTGGTCCACAGATCCCGCCAGTCAAGCACGAATTCAAAGTCCCCGCCGAAGGCCTGGGTGGACGACATGTTGGCGTCGACCTGGGCGGGCGGCCCGGTGATGTGGTGCAGTCCTCCAGATTCAGACAGATTGGCGTAGTCCTCGAAGGACCAATGGGATTCATTCACCCAGCCGTCGTCGAAATCGTCGTACACCGTTTGCGCTGCCAAGGGTGTTGCCGGCGCGAGAAGGAGAACCACAGCGGCGGCAGCGCGCAGCATCTGCGGGCAAAGGGAGAGCGTGTATTTCATGGTCATTTGAAGCAGTGGTTTGATGGGTGAATGAGAGCCATCGGGGAAAGACCTGGTCTACGATTGGCTATAGAGGCGAGTACTGCCAATGGTTGTAAACGCTGAAGAGCACGCTGCTGCCATCGATCCGGATGGCCTCGGAAGAGAGGCCGGAGAAGAACTCACAGAAGGCGGCATTGACTTCGGACGAGGTGTTCGCAGCGATCCCGATCCCACCTGCGGTATTAGGTGAAATCTGCAAATAACGGGCATGCAGACGCGAATTTGAGACGCGTATGGCCGAGCCAGAGGCGGAGTGAATCTCACCGCGCTCCAAGCTGGCGTCCAGGACTCCAACGAGGTCGACGCCGATCTGTTCTCCACTCAGATAGGAGGCGCCCGAAAATACGTGGTCTATGTTGGAGGCAACCAGAGCCGCTGTGCCTTCAACCGGAGTCCAGGCGAGGATCAACTCGGTTTCGACCGTCGAGCTGGAGTTCATGGTCACCGCGGTTGCGGAACACCGGATGAAACTGCGGAAGGCGAAGACCAGCGAGTAGGGCCCGGTGTTCGCCAGAATTCCGTCGCCTGCGGAAGCGATGGTGGAGTTCATCAGGTAGCAGGACATCCATTGATCGCTGCCGAAGCCGCCGCCGGAAACACGAACCCCAGGAAAGGGCCCCGAGCTCTGAACTTCACAGTGATCGATGTTGATTTCGGCATCGGCATTGGTCGCCGACATGTCCACTGCGGCCTCATCAACGCCGATAATGGTCAGGCCGGAAAGGGTAGTGGATACTCCGCCCGCGGCTCCACCGGAAGGAGAAAACTGAAGGGTGGGCTGCCCAGCACCGGTGCTGCCCATGAGGATGGTCGCGGCATTTCCATAGCGCCCGATGACCGTGACTCCAGACGGCGGAAGAGTGAAATTGCCGACGTAGGTTCCCTCGTCAAGCAGCACCGTATTCATCGCGGAGTTGCGCGTCCGGCGGCAAAATTCCAGCGCGGTCTGCAGATCGAGGAAGCCCTGTGCGCCGGGATAAACCACGATGGGAAAGTCCTCCAATCCCGGGCCCAGCAGCCGTGCCTGGCCGGCGAGAGAGGCGTTGCGCGCGGCCCGCGCCGAAGCCATCGCCTGCACCCGTGAGGGTGGATTGCTCACAGGCGGTTGCAGGGATCCCGACGCCTGTGGGCTTGGAGCCAGTTCAAAAAGGCCATGAGACATCCCAGCGGAAATCACCAGGGCTGCGCAAAGGACGACCAGAACCGGTTTCCACCAGCTCTTGAGGGAAGAAGAAAGAACCATGGAAGCCTCCGTCCGGCCAAGGGGATTTGGTTCGAAAGAACCATTATCAAGCATACTCTAAATAAATAATTAATGCTTTTTGCAAAAGACAAACTAGCCCTGGCGGGCGCGGATGCGGGCGTCTGCCAGGTGCTGCTCGAAGAGGGCGCGTTGGCGGGCGAAGCCGGCGCCGCGGTCGACCGGCAGCACGCCGCGCGCTTCCAGCAGCGCCAGGCCTTGATAGTCGCTGGCGAGGAGCAGGTCAAAGAGCTCCGGATAGGGGTATGGGTGCCGGTCGAAGGCGCGCAGGTGCAGGACTTCGCCGAAGCGCGGCCGCACCAGGGCGAAGTTGTGCGCCAGGCCCTTGCCTTGCAGGTCCTGGTCGTTGCAGTTCCACACCACCTTGACGCTGGGGTGATCGGCGACCTGCAGGATCGCGGCAATGGTCGGCAGTTCGGCGCAGCTGCCGTGCGCTTCCATGCGCAGTTCCTGACCGAGCTCGGCGGCGTAGCGACCGACCGCGTTGAGCGCGGTGCCGATCTGTTCGATGGTTTTTTTGTGCTCCACTCCGGGGTGGAAGGAATCGGGTTTGACCTTGACTCCGCTGGCACCGACGTCGGCCGACAGCTTGAGGAAATCCATCGTCGCCACCACCGCGCGCGCCAGGCGCAGCGGATCCGGGTTATCGAAGCGTTCATCGCTGCCGATGCCGAACCAGTCCATCGAGGAGTCCGCCAGTTTGGCGCGCACCTCCTTGCGCTGGGCCGCGCTGAGGCTGCGTTCGATGCCGTGCGCGTGGGTGGTGCGGAACTCGATTCCGGCCAGCCCGCCGGCGCTGCACGCGGCGAGCAGATCATCGAGTTTCAGGTCCGCGCCCCACAGATAGGTGACCAGACCCAGGCGCAAGCCTGGAGGCGTCGCCCGCCTGGTGGCTTGCTGGGGTTTGGCGGCGCGGATTCTGGCCAGTCCCGGCGGCGCGGCACTGGCGGCGGCGGCGGCGGTCAGGGCTTGGAGGACACGGCGGCGGGAGGGGTTCACGTGCAGATCGAGCGAGGGTCAGGGGCGTTATTGCTCGGGGCGGAGGATCACTCGAGGCCGAGGATCAGCGCGAGGCGGAGAAGCGGTGCGCATGGGCGTCGACTTCGGCGGCCTGCAGCGCGCGATCAGAGAACAGGAAGCGGTAGCGCAGGCGCAGGCTCTTGCCCGCCCCGAGCTTGAAGTTCCCACTATGCCGTGGGGCGTCGGCGAAATCGTGCACCCCGAATGGATTGGCGGCGACCAGTCCGTATTTGCGCGCGTGCCACCAGGTCGGGTAACGGAAGTTGTCCGGGTGTTCGAGGATCGCGATGCTGGCAGGACGCTGTTGCAGCTGGCCGCTGGCGAGCAGCCAGCCGGCGCGCTTGCCCCACGCCTCGCCGTCGCGATGGCCATTGGAGGTGAGCAAGGAACCGCTGGCGACCTCGCCTTCGACGCGCAGGCCGGCGGCCAGGCGCACCGCCATCGTGCCTTCCTTGGTGTCGCCAAACAGCACCGGCTGGTCGAGCGCGCTCAGACGCTGATCCCAGTCGAGCTGATAGCCCTGGTTGCTGAGGACGATGCGGAAGCGGCGTTCGTCGCGCAGCTGCGCGGTGCCATCGGGAGCGATCCATTCGTGCACCGCGGTGAAGCCGCCCTCGCCAGGACGCGAGTAGGCGTCGCGCACTTCCAACAGGCGCATGCGCGCTTCGGGGTTGTGCCAGAAGTCCTGGCCGTTGACCGAACCGTGGGCGAACCACAGCGAAACGTGGTGGGGGTGGTCCTGGGCCTCGCCGGGCGACGTTTCAAAAGGAAAGGAGCGGGTCAGCGCGCGGCCGTCGGGGGAAAGCACCGGATAGAAACTGGGGCGCGGCCGGTTCTGGTGCAGATACTCGGTGAACAACTGGTCGCCGATCTCGATGCGCACGCGGTCGGCCAGCGGCACCACGGCGACGAAAGGAACGCCGGCGTGGTGCCGCGGCAGCTGCGTGGAGGCCGAGCGGTTGACCCGCGCGATGGCGTCGTCAACGGGGATTTCGGCGCCGGGCACGAAACCGGGCAGGGTGATGACCTGGGCCAGCACGCCGCCGAGGCCGCGGTGGGCGGTACCGCGCGGCAGGAAGACCAGATCACCGCTGTGCAAGGGAATGTGTCGCAGCAAGGAGGCAGCGTCCTCGTCCGGCACCGAACCCGGTTGCAACAGGCGGTCGAGTTGCTCGCACACGATTAGTTCGGAACCGGGCAGCGCGTCCTGCACCAGGTACAACTCGTCGAAGCCGCCGTCTACCGGGTGGTAGTGGGTGAAGGAATCGCGGATGCGCACGCGGTGCGCGTTGAGGTGCTGATCGAGATAGGGGCCGTTCTTACCCTGCCAGGTCAGGCACACCCGCCGATAGGCGCCGGCCTCGGTGGCGCAACCGCCCGGCGTATCGGTGATCTGTGGATCGAAATCGGGGCGGATGACCGGCGGCAGCTGGGCGTCGAAGGGTTGTGTCCGGGCGAAGACCAGCAGGCCAAGCGGTCCTTCACTGTCCAAGGCGAATCCGGGTCTCAGCAGGACCATGTCGCCGACGCCCAGTTTCGCTGGAATCGCTTTGAACGGAGTAGCGGGAGTAGAAGGACCGTGGATGCGTCCGCTGCTGCTGCCCTGCTGCACAAAGACCACCAGCGAACGATCCTGGGGGGCGATCAGCGAGGTGCTCGCCGGATGCCAGCTCAACTCGGCGCCGGCAGTGGCGACCGCGGTTGCAACTTCATTCCACTGGCCGCTGCTTCCCTGGGCGCCGAGGTGGGTCTGCACCACGCGCGGCGCGGGTGAGGTTTGCGCTGCAGCTTGAAACGCATCCTCTGTCGCGGGTGCTCCAGGAGCAACGGGGGGGCAAGCACAAAGCAGCAGGGAGAACGAGGCGAACATGCCACCCTCAGCCTAGCGTTTGCACCACTTGGCGCAACGGCGGCTGGCCAGGTCGGCGTTATCGAGGCAGCCGGCGTCGCTGGCGAGCTGGGTGATGCGTAACAGGTGTTCGTGATCGCGTGTGCGTTCATGGTGGTGCACCAGCATCGGGTTGGACTGCCAGTCGTTGAGCCACGCGATCCAGGCGAGGCCGGCTTTGTAGTCCTGGGTGGGGCTTTCGAATACCGCCTGGCCCAAAGCCTCGCACGGCGCCATCAGGCGGTCATAGGCATCACGGCGCTGATGGGCGAGGAATCGCAGCGCCAGACCCGCCGGGGCGGCGATGGCGTCGAAGATGCCGAGCAGCGCGTGGCTGAAACAGCCGTCCGCGTCACTGGGAACGGCTCGCTCTCCGCGGTAACCCGTGTCGCCGCCGATCAGGTCGGCAAAGTGGAAGTCGTCGCCGGTGAAGACGCACTGGCCGCTGTCCTTCAGATCGCGACGCAACTTGCGTTCGAATCTAGCGTCGAGCAGTGACAGCTTGACGCCGCGCACCTTGTCGGTGTCGAGTGCAAGTACGCGGCGCAGACTGTCGTCGGGGAAATAGCCACGCATCGCCGGGTGGAACATCTCGCCCAGCCAGTGCAGCAGCAGGGGTCCGTCGACCGCGTCGAGGACCCGGCGATAGCAGTCGACGAAGGCGTCGGCGTCGTACCGCCACGCGGTCAGTTGCGGTTGCGGCAGCAACACCGGGGTGCCGCCGGCGGCCAGGATCTGATTGGCCTGCCACGCCCACGCCTGCGCCAGGGCATCAGGATCCTGACAATCGGCCAGGTGGTCGGTCGAAGCTCCGGCGACGAAACCGTAGCTCAGGCGCATGGCCCCGCATCCCTCGATCAGTCGCAGCGCGCATTCCCAACCCAGTTCGTAGCGTTGGGCGGTATCCATCGCCTCGGCGATGCCGAAGCCGTGTCCGGCGAGACGTCGGCGGATCGTTGCCGTGGCCTCCCAGTCGATCCAGTCGGAGACCGAATCGGGTGGATTGCTTTCGACCGCGACATAGGCGTCCTGCATGACCACGTGGCACGCGGCGTAGACTTCGCGGCACGGCGGCGGTGCGCCCCCGGCGGCGCGATCCAAGGACGCGAGTTCGGCACGCGCATCGTTCAGCAGGTCATCCCGCAGGTTCAAGCCACCCGTGGGGGGGGGTGAGGGGGGGGTCATGCCGAGCGAAGGTCGGTGCCGCAAATCATGCGCGCAGTTTTTCGAAGAAGGACGGGCCCTTGGTGATCGCAAACCAGCTGAGGAACACCACCAGCGTCAGCGTGGCGAGCACCATGGCGCCGAACCAGGCGCGTCCGCGACCGCCGCTGGGCAGGTCGTCGCCGAGGTAGGCGCGGCTGCGCTGCAGTTTGAGGAAGCCGACGTAGGCCAGCGGCAGCAAAAAACCGCACAAAACTGTGGTCGGCACCGCGATCCAGATGCGCATGTCGCTCCATAGCATCGAGCCGAGCACTCCGGGGGCCGGAAGCATGCAGGCCATGCGGTACTTCCAGCTACCCACCTTCCAACCGAACATCTCACCGCAGGCGAAGCCGGCGCACAGCATGTGCAGGACGATGGTCGACATCGCCATACCGAGGATTCCGAAATCGAAGATCAAGCGGCCGAAGGTATCGCCGACCACCGGGGCCAGAGCGGCTCCCGCTTCGACCGGCGACAGGCTGGTGCCGCTGAACGGCGAGTCGCCGTAATGCAGCACGTTGGCGGTGGCGATGACCATCAGGCTGGTGGCGAGCAGATAGGGAATGAACATGCCGGCAAAGAGATCGAAACGCGCCAGCTTGCGGTGGCTGCGACCCCAGCCGCGCGCCATCAGGGTGTAGGGATAAAGGAACAGCATGTTGACGCCGACCGCCGCGGCGAGACCGCTGATCACCACCGGAAGGCCGGACACGCCGTTGGCCTCGCTGGGAATGCGGAAGGCGAAGAAGCCCTTGAACAGGGCGCCCGGGTCGTGAATACCGGTGCGCGCAACGACGAAGCCGAAACACAGGATGATGCCGTAAACCAGGAATCGCAGGGCGTTGTCAAAAATTTGGTTCCAGCGCTGCGACGAGCCATAGCCGACCACGGTGATCGTCGCCCACAGCAGCACACCCACCCCGGCGACTCCGCCGCTGATGCCAACGCCTGTGAGGTCGCCGATGTCTTCAAGTACCGCCCCGGCGAGGCTGTACTGGGCGAAGTGCCAGATGATCGAGGCGAGCAGCGCGCCGATCGCCCAGCCGTAGGCGAAGACCGGACCGGCGTGGTACTTCATCGCCAGGAAGGGGCGCTGCCCGGTCGACAGGGTTTGATGCGCGACCGCGGCCATCATCACCACGCCGAGCAGCATCGCCACCGGAGCGACCCACAACAATTGATAACCGAAGGCCGCCCCGGCGAACAGCGAACTCGCCGCGGTGCCGCCGCCGAGGGTCAGCGCGCTCTGCAGATAACCCGGGCCGCCACGCTTGAGGAAACCCCACCAGCGCCGCGGGGCCGGCGCGTGCTCCATTTCCTCGAGCCACGCGAGTTCTTGTTCCAGCGCCGCCGGGTCGGGCGCGTCCACCATCGGCAGACCTTGGAAGGAGGAATCGTCGGGGGGGATCGGGGCGGTCATCAGACGGTGTCCATGCGCCGCTTGCGTGCCAGGCGCAATTGCTGGGCTTCCGGCATCGCCCGGTAGTAGGGGTCGAGGGGGAAACAACCGCTGCGCATGCCGTTGCGCGGCCCGCTGGTGCAGTCGCTGAAGGTGCGGCACAGGCGCTTGAACTGCAGGGGCTGGTCGTTCAACACGTGCAAGGGGAACTCCGGATAGGACAGCAGCATGCGACCGACGCCGACCGCGTCGACGTGACCGTGGCCGACTTCGTGTTCGGCGACGTGGGCGAGGTATTCCTGCAGATAGGTGTAGCCGGTGCCGATCAGAAAGAGCTCGGGGAAGTGCGCCTTGCAATGGCGCGCGGCGCGCAGCTGGCGCGTCACCGAGAGCAGCGGATCTTCGGGCGGTTGGTATCCGTCGCTGGGGGGATAGGCCGCCGGGCGGGTCAGGTGCGGGCACCAATAGGGAGAGCTCAAGGTCAGGTTGACCAGGCGGATGCCGAGCTCCTGCAGCAACCCCAGGAAAGCGAAGGGTTCTTCCCAATCGTGCTTCAGGGGATCTTGCGCATCGACGCCGAAGCCACCGTGATAGGGCAGCGCCTGCTCCATTCCTGTGGGCGCCCCGAGGCCGCTGGCAGGGTCTTCCTGATGCGGGAAGACGTCGGCGATGGAAACGCGCACGCCGATCTCGAGGTCGGGGCAACGCGCACGGATGGCGGCGACGATCTCGCGGAACAGACGGGTGCGCCCGGCGAAATCACCGCCATAAGGGCCCGGTCGCTCGCGCGCGGCCAGGAACTCGTGCAGTAGGTAGCCGTGACAGACCTTGACGTCGACGAAATCGAAACCGGCGCCTTGGGCGAGTTGCGCCGCGTCGGCATAACGCTCGGCCAAGGGAGCGAGTTCGGAGTCGTCGAGCAGGCACGAGTCGTCGTCGATGCCGACGCGCGGGTCGAGCTGCAGGTGGCGGCAGGCGGTGCGCGGCGCCGGGCCGGCAGGGGAGGGGCGGCTCCAACGCCCCGAATGGGTCAGCTGCAGACCGATGACCAGACCCTGTTCATCCAGGCCTGATTCGGCGTGGCCCACGAGCACTTCCTGGCGCAGGGCGCGCAGGCCGCCGAGCACGTCCTGATCGTCGTTCAGGAACAGCTGGTTGGGATTGGCGCGGCCGTTCTGCTGCACCGCGAAGGCTTCTCCGCCCCACACAAGTTTGCAGCCGCTGCGGCCGAAGTTGCGCCAGCGCCTTAACGTGTATTCGGAGGGCAGGCCAGACGCGGTGGCGTCCCAGCCCTCCATCGGGTGACACACCAAACGATTGCCAATGTGCAAACCGTTGACCTCGGCCGCCTGCGCCAGCGGTCCCTCGCTGCCGGCGATTTCCTCAACGCAGTCGAGCTCGGGCACGAGTTCATGCAAGTAGTCCCGGAAAGCGCCTAGGCTGCCCAACGATGCGATGGTGCGGAAGCCCGCCATGGCGTCAACATAGCAGCCGCCTTGCGACAGCCGGGGTCAGGACCTCAGCAGTCTCGCCCTTCGGCATCAACGCCGTCGGCCACCACGGAAGTGGTCCAATCGCAGCAGGACCACCTGCTGGGCGAAATCCTGGTAGGTGGTGTAGCTGCCACGCAGCCACAACAGGGTGCGTGGCGAACGATCGCCGCCGGGCACCAGTGGGCGCAGGTTGTCGACGCTGGAATTCCAGGTCAATGGAGTGAAGGTCCACGCGCCGCGCGGCCCTCGGTCGGCCTGGAAGATTTCATGGTGACGTTTGCCGTCTGCGGCGCTGATGAGGGCCCTGCCGGTACGTGGATCGGCGTCGCTGGAGAAGTAGACCCGCTTCGGGTTGCCCGGATCCACCACGATCAGGCCGGTGTAGTCGTCCTCGCGCGGATAGAGCCGGCGACCGGCGTAGGCGACCTGTTCGTCGTGCCATTGCCTGCCGTCCCAGCGCGCGTAGCGGTAGCGGTGGTCCTTGCCGCCCTGGCCGACCGGCAGGCCGGCGCTGTCCATCTGCACCGAATACACCACCACAGGATGGCCGTCGCCATCCACACGTACGTCGCTGACCCAGCCGACCTGCTGAGGACCGCCGGCGAAGATCCGGGTCAGCCGCTCGGGTGGCACGCCGTCGCCAAGAGCGCCGACCACGCTGCCGTCGGAGGCGTGGATGCGGCCGTCGCGCAGGAAGCCGTGATAGATCGAATTGTCGGCGTTGCGCGGATGCTGGTCAGTGCACACGAAGTGGATGGTGGCCACCCCGTCGCTGGCGTAGCGCACGTAGGGGCGGCCGGGACCGTCGAGCAACTTGCCGGCACGCTGCCAGGTGCGGCCGCCGTCGCCGGAGCGGATGGCGTTGGGATCCCAGCCAGGCCCGCGATAGAAATTGATCAGCACACTCCCTGCGGACGCGGTGGATCCGCCGCTCGCAGATTCTGAGGCGCCATGGGCGTCCGCTGGTCCAGACGACTGCAAGCGAAACACGTTGTTGTAGGTGACGCCGTCGCTGCCCACCGCCTCTTGCGGCAGGATCACCTCGGCGCTCCAATCGGCGGCGGCAAAGGGCGGTCGCCCGATCCGCTGGCGGATGTGCGCGTCGTTGCCGTGGCGTGCATAGAGCGCGATCACGCCGCCGTCGGCCAGACGCGCCAGACCCGGCACGTTGTGATCATCGCGCTGCAGGCGGTCGTGCAACTCCACCCGCCGGGTCGTCCCGATGCCGAGATCATGCACCAGTAAATCGATGTCGCCCTTGCGCTCCGGGTCATGCGTTCCCGCCGCGACCGAACCCACCAGCAGCTTGCCGTCGACGAGCAGGCTGCGCTCGGTCTGGAACCAGCACCACGAACCATCTTCGTCGAGCACCTCCAGCCAGCCGGCGACGCCGTCGTTTTGCGGCGGAGCCTGGCAAGCGGCAAGGACAACAAGAACCAGAGGAGAAAACCGCATCATGGTTTCAAGCCTCAGGAGGAGGCGGAGAAGCAGGAGCAGAAGGCATGGCCGGCAGCCGTGCCGCCAAAGGAAACAGCGCCAGGCACAGGATCGCGCCGAGGACCCAGAAGAGATCGATCACGTCCAAGCCGACGCTGGCGCTGAACTGCTTGAGCAGGCTGGCGGCAACGATGAACACCCAGTCGGTGAGCTGGCTGGTGCCGAGGGTGCGCCCGATTTCTTCGCGCGGCGGCAGACGCTGAATCAGGGTGCGCAGCGGAATCAGGTAGAAGCCGCCGCTGAAGCTGCCGGCGAGCAGGCAGATCCAGATGAAGAGCGGATCGCGCGGTCCCAGCGCCACGGCAAAAAAGGAAGCGGCCAGACCCAAGCCTCCGCACAGTGGCAGCCAGGTGCCGGTACAGCGCCGCGACAGTGCTCCAGCGGCCAGGCAGCCGGCGGCGCTGGAAAGCGACAGGCTGGCCAGGCGCAGGGTCCAGGTGGTGGAGTCGACCAACAGCACCTTGCTCCCCATCTCGTTCCAGGCAAACACCAGCACGCCGCCGAGCAGCCAGTAGAGACCGTGGCCAAGGATCGCCGGGCGCAGTCCCGGGACCTGCGCCGCCCGCGCCAGACCGGTGCGCACCGGCAGCCACGGATTGAGGCGCAAGCGCCGACCGGCGTCGGCCGGCGGCTGCGGATGCACCTTCCAGGCGACCAACACCCCGGTGGCGGCGACCGCGGTGTAGATCAGGCCCAGCACCCACAGGTGTTCCTCGTAGCGCTTCAACAACAGGCCGGCGGCGCCCATGCCGAGGATGACCGAGGCGAGCACGGTGGCCTGCATGATGCCGTTGGCGCGGCCGAGTTCCGGTGGTTCGAAGTGCTCGACCATCGAACCGTACTTGGCTGGGCCAAGGAAGGCGCTTTGCGATCCCATCAGAAAGAGCACCATGATCACGGCGGCGAAACTGCCGGTGGTGAAGGCCAGAGTCGCAAACAACATGACGCCGACCTCGGCCCACTTGGCCGCCAGCAGGACGTCGCGCTTGCGGAAGCGGTCGGCGACGTCGCCAGCGGTGGCGGCGAAAAAAACGAATGGCAGGGAGAAGGCGAGGCCGGAAAGAGCCTGCAGATCAAACCCGCTGGAACTGCCGACCTGGGCAGCGACGGCGAGCAAGAGGACCACCTGCTTGAACAGGTTGTCATTGAACACCGTCAACGACTGCGTGCCCAGCAGCGCGCTGAAGGAACCGCGTGGGATCCCGGTTTTCATGCGCGAGGTTCTCCGAGCCAGTCGCGCAGACGCTGACTGGCCTGCGTGCGGACCTCCGCAGACAGCCAGTCGCCGAGTTCCAGGTCGGCGTGCAAGCACCCCGCGGGCACGCCGAGGTGCAGCGCGTTGCCGGCGTGGGCCTTCCATTGCACCCAGCAACCGGTGGCCGCAAGCGCCAGCACCGCGAGCCGTTCCTTGTCGGCCATGGCCAAACCCGGCCGCGCCATCACCCGCCCATAGGCGTGCTCCACCACCCAATCTCGGAACAGTGGGTCGAGTTCTTCGAGGTGCCTCAAGACGCCGTCGGCGCGCTCGCCATAAAGAGTGTGGAAGCAGGCAACACCGTGGTCGCGCCAGGCTGACGGTTCCTGGTCAGCTCCGTCGCCGGTTTTTTCCACCTCCGGTGGGGCGGGAACCTCGGCGGCCACCGCCTGCAGCGCACGCACGATACGCGGGAAGCCCAGGAATAGGTGCAACAGGCGCAGCACCTCGTGAACGGTGGTGGCGTCTGCCTGCTCGGCCAGCGCGCGCGCCGCTGCGGCGATCTGCTCGGCGCTGCCGCGCTGCACCGCCGCGGCCAGCGTGGCGTGGGCGTGGAGTTCGGAATGAGAAGGGGGTGGCGTCACTTAGCAGAAGTCCGTGGATAAAGTGCTTTCGTGGCTTGGCGAGTGGTTTCGTCTTCCTGCAAGGAAGCGGGTTCGGCCCCTATCCGTGGATAGGGGCGGGTTCTGCTGACGCCGCAGGTAGGCGAAAGCGCCGTCGAGGCGCGGAATGACTTTGTCCACGGGCTTAGTTCTGCTCCTCCAGCGGACCGGCGAGCAGGGCTTCGCGGGCGCGGCAGGCTTCGCCCTCCTGGACCAGCAGACTGTGCTGGCTGGGAGCGAACAGCACCACCGTCGAGCCGAATTCGAAGCAGCCGATCTCGGCGCCGCGGGCCACCGGGCGGCTGGGCTCGTAAACGCGTCGGCCGTTCAAGAAGGGCCGCCGCCCGAGGGTGGGGTCGTGGTGAAAGCGCATGCCGCCGACGTTGAGCGCACCGACGTAGAGCATCGAGAAGGGGGTGCCGTCGCTCGCCTGGCAGTGCAACAGGATGCGCTTGTTGGTGCGCAGGACCCGCATCGAACGCCGTACCAGGCCGGGGTCGACCGGCTGCAGATCGCCGGGCTCGGTCACCGCCGAGAGGATTTCCAGATCACAGGGGGCGTGAAAGCGGTGGTAGTTGTGCGGCGCCAGGTAGATCTGCACCGCGCGATAGCCGCTCAGCAGCCGCGTATCGCTGCCCGGGACCAGCTCGGCGGTGGTGTAGGGGGTGCCCTTGATCATCCAGGTGCCTTCGGCGGTCACCCGCGTGTTGACCACCACCGTGCCGTCGGCCGGCGCCAGCCAGCTGCGCCCGGAGGGCAGCGGCCGCGCGCCCTCGGGCAGTGGCCGCGTGAACAGGGCGAGGAAATTGCGGTAGTCGCGCAGATCGCCCGGCACCTGCCCGAGTTCGACGCCGAGGCGCCGGGCGACGAAACGCCACAGCGGGCGGCGCAGCAGCCGCGGAACCGGCAGGCGACCGAGTCCGCCAGCAGCACGGCTGAGCAGGCGCCGGGGGAAACCGGGTACGGTCAGGATCTTGCGCACGTCCATCGGGCAGGGCGGCCCCGCTGGAACCGCCCCGAATCCTAAAGGGTCGCGAGGTCGCGGCCTATAATCCTGGCGCCAGCGCGATGACCGACTCCCCTCTGCACATCCTCGTCCTGGCCGGTGGAGAATCCACCCGGATTCGCACCGGCGGCCCGAAGGCCTTGTTGGACGTATGCGGCCGTCCACTGCTGGAGCACATCCTGTGCGCCAGCGACGGCCTGCCGCCCGGAGAGCGCGCCATCGTGCTCGGTCCGACCCACCGCGCGCCGATCGAGAAGTGGATGAGCGGGCAAGGTCTGCTCGACACCTGGAAGGTGTGCCTGCAGCCGCAGCCCGACGGCACCGGCGACGCGGTGCGCTGCGGGCTTCCAGCGCTGCCCAAGGAGGGGCGCGTACTGGTGCTCTACGGCGACACTCCGCTGCTACGGCCCGAAACCCTGGCCTTTCTGGTCGAACAGCAGGGCAATTGCCTGCTCACCGCGCTGGTCGCCGATCCGAGCGGCTACGGCCGCGTGCTGCGCGACGACGAAGACGGCTCACTGCTGGCCATCGTCGAAGAAAAAGACGCCGACGAACAGCAGCGCCTGGTGCAAGAGATCAACACCGGCGTCTATCTGCTCGACGTCGCCGGTCTTCGCCGTGCGCTGGAAGAGGTCGAAAACGACAACGCCCAGGGCGAGTTCTATCTGCCCGATGCTGCGGTGGCGATGATCCGCGGCAGCAGTGGCGAACAGCACGGCACCGTGGTGTGCCTGGAAGACGGCGAAGAAGAGATCCTTGGCGTCAATGATCTGCGCGAGCTGGCCCAGGCCGCGGCGCTGATGCGCGATCGCATCCTGCTCGAGCACATGGAGCGCGGCGTGATCATCGACGACCCGCACACCACCTGGATCGAGGACGGCGTCGAAATCGGCGCCGGCAGCCGCATCATGCCGCATTGTGTGCTGCGCCGCGGGGTGCGTATCGGCCAGGCGTGCATGGTCGGTCCCTTTGCGCATCTGCGCGTTGGCACCGTGTTGCACGACCGCGCCGAGGTCGGCAACTTCGTCGAGACCAAGAACGCCGAGCTGCACGAGGGCGCCAAGTCCAAGCACCTGACCTATCTCGGCGACGCCGAGATCGGCGCCAAGGCCAACATCGGCTGCGGCACCATCACCGCCAATTACGACGGTAAGGCCAAGCATCGCACCGTGGTCGGTGAGCGCGCGTTCATCGGTTCGGGGACCGTCCTGGTCGCCCCGGTCACGGTGGGGGATGGTGCCACCACCGGCGCCGGCGCGGTGGTCACCCGCGGTCAAGACGTCCCTGCCGGAACCACCGTTGTCGGTGTTCCGGCCCGACCCCTCCCTGCACGCAAGTGAACGTTCCCCCCGAACTGCTCGCCCAGCCCCAGCCCGAAACCGAGATGACTGGATCCACCCGGCGCTTCAAGCTGGTCACCGGCACCGCCCATCCGGACCTGGCCCACGAGGTCAGTGCCGAACTCGACACCCCCTTGTCGTCTGCCTACGTCGGCCGTTTCCCTGACGGCGAGATCGACATCAAGGTGCACGATGACATGCGCGGGGCCGATGTCTTCCTGATCCAGCCGACCTGTCCGCCGGTCAACGAGTACATCCTCGAGACCGTGCTGCTGCTCGACACGCTGCGCCGCGCCAGTGCCGGGCGCATCACCATGGTGATGCCCTACTTCGGTTACGCGCGCAAGGACCGCAAAGACGAAGGGCGGGTGCCGATCTCGGCCAAGGTGGTGGCCAACATGCTGGTGACGGCCGGCTGCGACCGCGTGCTCACCATCGATCTGCACGCGCAGCAGATCCAGGGCTTCTTCGACATTCCGGTCGACCACTTGTGGGCACGCCCGGTGTTGCAGGAACAGATCCGCGCGATGAACCTCGAGAACCTGGTGATCTGCAGTCCCGACGTCGGCGGAGTGAAGCTGGCGCGTGCCTGGGCGAAGAATCTCGACTGCGGTCTGGCCATCGTCGACAAGCGCCGCACCGGCGGCGACAGTGTGGTCATGGAGAACATCATCGGCGATGTGGCGGGCCACGACGTGCTGATCACCGACGACATGATCTCGACCGCCGGCACGATCACCGAGGCGGCGCGCATCCTCAAGGACAAGGGCGCCCACCGCATCTTCATCGCCGCGACCCACGCGGTGCTGTGCGGGCCAGCGCGGGAGCGCCTTGAGAGCTGCCCGGCCGAAGCCATCCTGGTGACCAACACCATTCCGCTGCACGGCGAAATGCCGCGCAACATGAAGCAGGTTTCGGTGGCGCCGCTGCTGGCCCACGCCATCAACCGCATCCACCGCGAGGAGTCGGTTTCGGCCTTGTTCGACTGATCTCAGGGATTCGGGTTTGGCCCTGTTTGACTGAATCTCCGACCCAGCGCTAGAATGTCGCGTTCCCCGCGCCGGGGAACCTGCAATAAGATGGAAAGCACCGTCCTGACCGCCCACAACCGGGAGCAATTTGGCACCCGCGCCGCCACTGCCCTGCGTCTCGAAGGGGGCCTTTTGGCCACCGTCGTCGGGGCTGGCAAACCCACCCAGGTGATCACCCTGGACCAGCGTGAATTCGACGCCGCCATCCGTAAAGGCTTTCGGGTCTTTGAGTTGGAGTTGGCGGGCGATAAGCAGCAGGTGATCATCCAGGAAGCCCAGTGGGACGCCCTCGGCGACCACCTGAACCAGGTCGACTTCCTACGCGATCCCGACGGCTCGATCTGGGCTGCTCGCGAGGCCGCCAAGGAAGTGGTTGAAGAGGACTGAGTTGCAGCCTGAGCCGGAGCCGGAGACCGGCGGCGCTGCTATGATTCCCGGCCCGCGCATGGTGGTCGGCCTGGGAAATCCCGGGCCCCAATACGTCGCCACGCGCCACAACGTAGGCTTCGAAGCCCTCGATCTTTACGCGCACCGGCTGGGCGCCGAACCGGAACCACTCGAAGTGGCCGGACGGCGACTGGCGGATTTCGTCCAGGCGGACGGGCCGATCGGCCCGGTGGTCCTGCTGTGGCCGCTCACATACATGAACCTGAGCGGCGGCGCGGTGGTCACCGCCCTGAACCGCTTCTGCATCGAGCCGGCGCAAACCCTCGTCCTGACGGACGATTTCCACCTCGATCTCGGTGCCCTGCGGGTACGTGCCAGCGGCAGCGCCGGCGGCCACAACGGCCTGGCTTCGATCGAGGAGTGTTTCGGCACGCGGGATTACCCGCGCCTGCGCATCGGCGTCGGCGCCCCGCGCGGCGAGACCGTTGATTTCGTTCTCGATACCTTCCGCCCGTCTGATGACGATGCCGTCCAGGAGACCCTCCTGACAGCGTCGTGGGCGGCGGAAGACTGGGCCAAGGGATCCTCTGTCGAGGATCTGCAGGCCCGCTACAACCGCCGCAAGCCGCAGGCGTGACTCCGTGGGTGCAGCTGCACCGCGGGGCGAACTGGTAGGACCGGAATGGCAATCAACATGAACGAACACCTACACACTTACCAGGCGATGTTCCTGCTCGACAACGGCGAAGTCCGTGAGCAAGGCTTCAACGCCGCCCGCGAATGGGTCAAGAGCACCCTGGAGAAACACGGCGCCACAGTGCAAGTGCTGCGCCTGTGGGCCGAGCGACCGCTGGCCTACCCGATCCAGGGGCGCAACCGCGCCACCTACGTGCACGGCTGGTTCACCGCCACGCAGGGCACGATCAGCGCGGCCAAGCGCGAGATGTACCTGCTCGGCCCGGTGTTCCGCCTGCTGGTTCTGCGCGAGGACGAAATTCCCGCCGAGGAACTGGCCTTCGGCATCGAGGAAGTCCGTGACGCCGACGTCGAAATTCCGGAAGACGTCGCCGAGGTCGATTCCTTCTTCGCTGAGCAGCCGGTCGACGCCGATGAGGCCGAGGGAACCGCCGCCGATGGCGAAGCCAAGGCGGGGGAATCCAGCAAGGCAACCGCCGACGCGGCTGCTCCGGCCGAGACCGCGCCCGCCGCCGACGCCACCACCACCACCGAGGCCAGCGCCCCGGCCGCGACCCCCAAGGACTGAGTGCAGAGGAGCAAAGCGATGATGAACGAACCAACCCCTCCGGTCCTGACCAACATCCCGTCCCAGTTTGATTACAAGGACACGGTCGAGCTTCAGCGTTACCTGAACTCGCAGGGCCGCCTCTACTCCGCCAAGCGCACCGGTCTCAAAACCCGGCGCCAGCGGGAACTGAAGCGGGCGGTCAAATACGCCCGTTTCCTCGCCCTTCTGCCCTACACCGCCCGATGAAGACGCGCCTCATTCTGTGTCAGGACATCCCTTCGCTCGGACACGTCGGCGACGTGATCGAAGTGGCGACCGGCTACGCCCGTAATTTCCTGATTCCGCGCGGGCACGCCCTGGCGCATTCGGAAGACGGCATGCGCCGCATCGAAAAAGCGCGCCTGGAAGCGCAGGAGATGCGCGCCCGCCAGGCCCAGGAGCACGAAGCCGTGGCCACCCGTCTCGGCAGCCTGCAGCTCACCTTCGAGGAAAAGGTGTCCGCCGACGGCCATCTCTATGGCGCGGTGACCGCCAAGCGCATTTCCGAAGCCCTGGTCGAACACGGCTTCGAGATGCCCGAGAGCCAGGTGCGTCTGGCCGAGCCGATCCGCGGCGTCGGCGAGTTCGAAGTGCCGATTCACATCCACGGAGACTTGTCGACCATGATCAAAGTCTGGGTGGTTGCCCAGGTGGTCGAACAGCCCGAGGAACCCGAAGAAGCCGAGGCTTGATTCCATCAGGACGGTGTTGGTGGTCTGGGGAGACCCGGGCCGCCGCACTCTGTATCCTGACTCGTTCGTCATGACCGAGCGCGGCCTCACCGACACGCTGCCCTTCGACCTCGACGCCGAAAAAAGCGTCCTCGGCAGCGTGTTGCGGGACCCCCGCTGCGCGCCCGACGTGGTCGCACAGGTTTCCAGCGACGACTTCTACGCACCGCGCCACCGCGCGCTGTTCGGCATCCTCGAAGCGCTGGAGCAGCGCTCTTCCGGAGCCTGCGATCCGGTGACCGTGGCGCACGAGCTGACCCGCCTCGGCCGCGAAGAAGAGCTCGGCGGGCGCGCCTATCTGCGCGAAATGATGGAGGCCGTGCCCTCGGTCGCCTTCCTTGAAAACCACGTGCGTATCGTGCGCGACATGTCGGTGCGCCGCGGCCTGCTCAGGGCCGCCGAAGAGATCGAGCGCAGCGTCGCCGATCACGACAAGGACGAGGTCAAG
Source organism: Planctomycetota bacterium (assembly GCA_021776925.1). Lineage (GTDB taxonomy): Bacteria > Planctomycetota > UBA1135 > UBA1135 > UBA1135 > JAJFFB01. The sequence goes on from JAJFFB010000002.1 coordinate 52,228, forward strand.
GAGCTGGTCGACCACGCCGAGCAATTGGTGTTCAAGGTCGGCGACCGTTTCGCCGGCGGCGGACTGGTTTCGGCCAAGGACCTGATCGAGCGCAACCTCGACAACATCCTGCATCACGACGGCACACCGCGTGGCCTGGTCACCGGCTTCCATGATCTCGATGAGCTTCAGGGGTTCCGTCCTGGCGACCTGGTGGTGCTGGCGGCACGCCCGGCGATGGGCAAGACCGCGCTGGCGCTCAACATCCTCGAGCGCTCGGCCCTCGACAACGGCAAGGCGGTGCTGATGTTTTCGTTAGAGATGCCCGGCGACCAGCTGGTGACGCGCTTGCTGTCCTCGCACGCGCGCATCCGTCACGACAGCCTGCGTTCCGGCCGGCTCGATCCGGGCATGCGTCAGCGCCTGACCCTGTCGGCGGCGCAGTTCAGCAAGGCGCGCTTCTTCCTCGACGATTCTTCGCAGCCCAGTCTGGCCGAGATCCGCGCCAAGGCCCGGCGGCTCAAGCGCGACGGCAACCTCGATCTGATCGTGGTCGACTATCTGCAGCTGCTGAGCGCCAAGGCCGAAAGCCGGCAGCAAGAGATCTCGCTGATCTCACGAACCCTCAAGGCGATCGCCCGCGAACTGAAGGTGCCGGTGATGTCGCTGTCGCAGCTCAACCGTTCGGCCGAGAGGCGTGACAGCCACCGGCCGATGCTGTCCGACCTGCGTGAATCGGGTGCCATCGAACAAGATGCCGACCTGGTCATGATGTTGTTCCGCGAAGAGTACTACCAGCGCACCGAGGACAACGCCGGCCTCGCTGAACTGATCATCGCCAAGAACAGACACGGTTCCACCAAGACGGTGGAGCTCCGTTTCACCGGCGAATGCATGCGTTTTGAAAACCTGGTGCGGGAGCCCGCCCTCTGACCGAATGTTGCCGATCTCCTATCGCGGGCGCCGAGGTTGCGCCGTTCTCCTGAGTCTGGTGGCGTGCCTTGCCGGCCCGGCAGGCAGCCTCGCTGCGTTCGCGCCTGCCGCCACTCCTGACGGCGCCCTGGCCTGGAGCCAGGGCCAGGAACCAATGCCGATCATCGACGAGATCGTGCTCACGGGTGCCGGCGATCGCGAGGCCGCGATCCGCGCCGCGCTGAGCCTGCGCGTCGGCGACGTGTATTCGCCGGAACGCTGGCGCCGCGACGTCGACTTCCTGTGGCTGCGCCTGCGGGTGCGCCTCGAGACCATTCGCATGGACGAGCCGGTCGACGGCCACACCACCTTCTACATCGACTGCGCGGTGCTCGAGGCCTTCCGCCGCGTGCTCTTCCTCGGCCACGACGAAGACGACCTGAGCCGCGAGGAGCTGCTCCTGGCTACCGGACTGACCGGTGCGCAGCCCATCGACCGTGCGGCGATCCCGCGTATCCGCGCCGACGTGGTGCAGGCCTTCCAGCGCAAGGGCTTCTTCTTTGTCGAGGTCTCCTCGGAGGTGCGTGAGGGGGCCGACGAGGTCGCCTTCCTCATCCAGCAAGGTGCCAAGGTGCGCGTCGGCCGTGTCGACTTCACCGGCAACCAGGTGATCCCGGCCGACGCTTTCGTCGGCACCGACCTCGAAGGCACCGTCGAGAGCGGCGACGGCTGGTTCATCTTCCCCGGCACGCCCTTCACCGACGAGACCATGCAAGGGGACAAGATCGCGATCGAGAAGCTGTACCACGAGTACGGTTATCTCGAGGCGGTGGCCACCCCGGGCGAGCCCGAGTTCTACCGCGACAACTCGCGCGTCAGGCTGACCTACCAGATTGAAGAGGGCCCGCTGTTCACCGTCGGTGCGGTCGACGTGCTGCCGATGACGGGGGACGGGGAGCTGCAATACCCCAGGGACGAAGTCCTCGCCCTGCTGGAATTGGAGACCGGCCAGCCGCTTGAACGCACCCGCCTGGAACGCGACGCGGCGGCCCTGCGCCGCTATTACGGCGACCGCGGCCACACCACGGCGCCGCGTGGGATCCAAGGTGACCGCTCCTTTTTCACCATGCAGACCGAGCGGATCCTGGGCGAAGGCAACCGCTATGACGTGATCTACCGCATCCACGAGGGTTCGGCGAAGCGCATCCGCGACATTCTGATCTCTGGCAACACCTACACCCAGGACCGCGTGATCCGCCGCGAGATCAGCCTTGAGCCGGGCGATCTTGCCAACATGGCCGAGGCCGCGATCTCGCACCGGCGCCTGCTCGGCACCTCTTATTTCCTCGACGAACAAACCCGTCAGCCCTTCGTCGACTACCGCTTCATGCCGACCGAAGATCCGAATCTGGTCGACCTGCACTTCCAGGTGTCCGAAGGCCGTGGCACCGGCAACATCCTGTTCGGCGGCGGGCTCAGTTCCAATAACGGCCCCTTTGTGTCGGTCAACCTGCAAAAATCCAATTTTGACATCACCGACGTCCCGAGTTCGTGGGGCGGCGCCTTCTCGGAAATCATCGGCGGCGAGGCCTTTACTGGCGGCGGTCAGACCTTGCGCCTGTTCCTCGCGCCTGGTTCGCAGTTCAGCACCTACCGGTTGAGCTTCTTCGAACCCGACCTGCTCGGTGAGCACATCAACCGGCTCGGCTTCCGCACCGATCTGTACAAGACCTTCCGTTTCCTGCGCACCCACGACGAGGACCGCAGCGGTGGGTCGATCAACCTGAGCCGTCGCTTCGGGCGCGATTTCTCCCTGTTCGCCGGGCCGCGTTACGAAAAGGTCGGGCTGAGTGACATCGACCCGGCGGCACCTCCCGGCATCGGCCTCGACAACGAGTTCACGCTGTGGCGTCAGTCGCTGGCCATCGGTGCCAACTGGAGCACGATCAAGGACCGTTTCTCGCCGGTGGACAGCTCCAAACTGCGCCTTGAGCTGCGCCAGAACGGTGGCTTCCTCGGCGGTGACCTGGAATTCCCCGAGGCCGACCTGTCCTTCGGCAAGTACATCGGCCTGTGGGACGACGCGCTCGGCCGCGCCTGGACGCTGGCCTTCGAAGGCCGCGCGCGCAAGGCGTGGACCAGCGCCGGCGAATCGGTTCCCTACACCGAACGCTACTGGACGGGGGGTACCAACACCGTGCGCGGTTTCGACTACCGCGGCATCGGCCGCACCCCGGGCGGATTCGCCATCGGTGGTGAAGCGGCGATCAACGCCAGTATGGAACTGCGCTTCCCGATCATGTCGGCGCGCATCCGCGAAGAAATTTCGGAGTTCCAGTGGGTGCGCGGCGCCTTCTTCCTCGACGCAGGCACCTTCGGCAGTGACTTCGGTGACCTAGATCCGGTGCGCGTCGGCGCCGGTGTCGGCGTTCGCATCCGCCTTCCGATGATGCCACAATTCCCCATCGCGCTCGATTTCGGCTGGCCGCTGTCCTCCGAGGAATTCGACGACGAGCGGGTGTTCACCTTGAACTTCGGAGAATTCTAATGAACCGCTTCGCTTCGCTCCGTCTTCCCATCCTGCTCCTGGCGACCGCCCTTGTCGGCGCCGCGATGGGTACCGCAACTCGCCAGGAGGCCGCCATGGTCTCCGGAACCTACTACGTCGACCTGTTCCGAGCGGTCGACGGCTCGCCTGGTTTCGCCGAAGCGGCCGCCGCGTCGATGGCGCCGCTGATGGTCCGCAGCGACGTGATCAAGGAAGAGGAAAAGGTCCTGGAAGACGCGATCAGCGCGCTGCAGCTGATGGATCCTGATTCCCTGGAGTTCGCGCAGAGAAATGCCCAGCTGCAGATCCAGAGCCAAGCTCTGAACGAGGAGAAAAAGGCCTTGGTGCAGCTGCGTGACCAGGTGCGCGAGCAGGTCATGGCCAGTGTCACCCTGCGGGTGCACCAGGCGGTCGAGCAGATCGCCAAGGTCAAAGGCTACGAAGCCGTGGTCCTGCAGCCCTTGCCGCTCAGCGAGGTCGAGAACAAGCCCTTCGGAACCGCCATGGAGCTGCTGCGCCAGCGTAGTACCCTGTGGATCCACCCGACCCGGGACATCACCGACGAAGTCATCGCGGTGATGGCTGAATAACCGCTGATTCCCTTGACCCGCAGGCAGAAGTCGATCAAAAAGAGCGCCGAGCTGGAGGGCATCGCCCTCCACTCCGGCGAGAAGGTGCAGGTCGTGGTCGAGCCGGCTCCGCCCGGCACCGGCATCGTCTTCCGGCGCTCCGACCAGGACGACCCTGTCGACATCTCAGCGCTCGCCGACCACCTGACGGTTTCGCAGCGGCGCACCGTCCTGCGCATCGGCAACGGCATGATCGGCATGGTCGAGCACCTGCTGGCCGCCTGCCACGGGCTCGGGGTCGACAACCTGTTCGTACAGGTGTCGGGCGACGAGCTGCCGGGCATGGACGGATCCTCGGCGCCGTATTGCGATCTGCTCCGGCGTGGTGTCCTGGTCGAGCAAAAGGAAGACCGCAAACAGTTCCGCGTCGACCGCCCCGAGGTGTTCCGCGACGACAGCGGCGCCGAGCTGGTGGTTCTGCCGCCGACCGGCGAGGGCCTGACCATCCGGTACTTCCCGGAGTACCCCGAGGGGGTCGATGCGGCGCCGGTGCTCTTTGACCTGGCGGCCGGCAACTTCGAAGAAGAGATCGCGCCGGCGCGTACCTTCGTGCAGGCCAACGAGATCGATAAGCTGCTCGCCGCCGGACTGGGCAAAGGCGCCACCGCCGAGAACACGGTTGTGCTCGGCGGTGAGGACCCGCCGTCGCTGCGCATGAACCGCGAACCCACGCGGCACAAGGTGCTGGACATCCTCGGCGATCTGGCGCTGGTCGGCGCCGACCTGCACGCCGACGTGCTGGCGCACCGCAGCGGACACAACCTCAACCAGATCCTGGCGCGGCATCTGCGCCAGGAACTCGACGTCGAGGAACTGCGCGGCGAGGACTACGGGGTCCAGTTCGACATCCAAGACGTGATGCGGCGCCTGCCGCACCGTTATCCGATGATGCTCATCGACCGCGTGATCGAGGTCGAGGGTTTCCGCCGCGCGGTCGGAATCAAGAACGTGAGTTTCAATGAACCCATGTTCCAGGGGCACTTCCCCGGTCAGCCGATCATGCCTGGGGTGCTGCAGCTCGAAGCTCTTGCTCAGCTCACCGGCATCCTGATGCAGCGCAAACTCGAGAACACCGGCATGCTCGGGGTTCTCGCCGCGATCGACAAGGTGCGTTTCCGCGGCACCGTCGTGCCCGGCGACCAGTTGCGCCTCGAGGTCGAAACGCTGCGTCTCAACCGCAATCGCGCCCTGGTCAAGGCGCAAGCCAAGGTCGGGCGCCGGGTGGTCTCAGAGGCGCTGCTTTCCTTCGCCCTGATCTCGTCGGCATGATCGTGAGTTCGGTTCATCCCACTGCCTATATCGCCCCGGGAGCGGAGCTGGATGCCAGCGTCGTCGTCGGGCCGTTCTGCTACGTCGGCAGCCGCACCCGCATCGGCGCCGGCACCATGCTCGGCCCGCACGTGACCATCCAGGGCCGCACCACCATCGGCGAGCGCAATCATTTCGTCGGCCAGTGCGCGATCGGCGGCCTGCCGCAGGATCTGAAGTACGCCGGCGAGGAATCGGCTCTGGTGATCGGCAACGACAACGTGGTGCGCGAGTTCGTTACCATCAACATCGGCACCGCCACCGGCTCCTGGGTCACCAGCATTGGTGACCGCAATCTGATCATGGCGTGCGCCCACGTCGCCCACGACTGCATGATCGAAGACGACGTGATCCTCGGCAACAACGTGCTGCTCGCCGGCCACGTGCGCATCGAGAACATGGCGATCATCTCCGGCGGGGCGGCGATCAATCACTTCACCACCGTCGGCTCGCTGGCCATGGTCGGTGGCATGAGCCGGGTGGGCAAAGACGTGCCGCCCTTCATGACCTTCGACAGCGCACGCGTGCGCGGAGTCAACGCCGTCGGACTCAAACGTCGCGGCTACTCCGAAGACGCCGTGCGCCAGCTGCGCAAGGCCTATCGCATGCTGTTCCAGGACGAGTCGCCGAGTTCGGTGGTGCTCGACGAAATCGAGGCGTGGCAAGACGCCGAGCCGGCCGTGTTGCGCCTGATCTCTTTCCTGCGGGACATGGAAAAGGGCTACCAGGGCCGCTACCGAGAAGCCCTGCGCCGCCCCCCCCAACCGGAAAGCTGAGCCTCACTCATGCCTGATTCCTCAGCACCCCTCAAAGCAAGCGTGGTCGGAGTGGGCCACCTCGGCCGCCATCACGCACGCATCCTGGCCGAACTGGAAGGCGTGGAACTGGTCGCCGTAGCCGATAGCGACGAGGCCCGCGGACGTGAGATCGCCGACCGCTACGGCTGCGCCTGGCAGCCTGAACCGGTCGGCCTCGAACAGCAGGTCGACTTCGCCGTCATCGCGGTGCCGACCTCGCTGCACCGCCAGTGCGCCGCGCCTTTCCTCGCCGCCGGCAAGGCCTGCCTGATCGAAAAACCGCTGGCGGCCGACGCAGAAACCTGTCGCCAGATCCTCGCCGACGCCGAAGCCGGCGGCGCCATGGTCGGCGTCGGCCACGTCGAACGCTTCAACCCCGCGGTGCGCCGCGCCATGGAACTCGGCATCCAGCCGCGTTTCATCGAAGCCCACCGCCTGGCGCCCTATACCTTCCGCAGCACCGACGTCGGCGTGGTCCTCGACCTGATGATCCACGACATCGACCTGTGCCTCGCCTGGATCGATGCCGACGTCGTCTCCGTCGACGCCGCCGGCGGCGCCACCCTGAGCCCCAGCGAGGACATCTGCTCGGCGCGCCTGCGCTTCGCCAACGGCGCCGCCGCCAACCTCACCGCCTCGCGCCTGTCACTCAAGCCGATGCGCCGCTTCCGCTTCTTCGGCCCCGACAGCTACGTCTCGGTCGACAGCCAGGACCGCTACGCCCTGCTGGTGCAGAAAGCCCCCGGCTTCGACCAGGAAAAAGTGGCCGCCGCCGCCGCATCCGGCAACCCCCTCGAAGGCTTCCGCAGCCTGGTCCAAATCGAGGAGCTCCAGCTCGACGAATCCGAACCCCTGCGCGCCGAACTCGAAGCCTTCGCCGACGCCGTCCGCCACCAGCGCCCACACCTGGTCACCGGCACCGCTGGTCTGCGCGCGGTTGAAATCGCTCATCAGATCCGCGCTTGTCTTGAGGCGTCTCCTTGGGTTTGATGTTTGCTGTTGGTATTGGCTTGCCGGGTCGGCCCCGTGCTGGCGCGGCTGCGCGGCAAGCCGCTAAATGCCGCCCAGCAAGGGGCCGACACGGCGAAGCGATTCCAGCAGAAGCCAAAACCCAACTCACAGGGATAGTCCCTTGCCACTCCTCCGGGCTGCCAATATCAAGTCAAATCATGTTGGTCCTTTGGTGAGGGAAACCTGTTTCCTGTTTGTCACTAGGTGGCGCTGAATGGGGATCTCGGGTCGTGTGGGCTTGAGCTTCGTTTGTGGGTGGGGTGTTATTGGGTGGTTGGTATTGGCTTGCCGGGTCGGCCCCGCGCTGGCGCGGCTGCGCGGCAAGCCGCTAAATGCCGCCCAGCACGGGGCCGACCCGGCAAAGCCAATACCAACCCCAAAGAACACTCATGAGGCCAGACTTGTCAAGCGGCAATAAACCAGCCTTCAGACCGCTTGGATAACGGTCTTCTTGCATCCACCAGCTCTGCTTGTG
>JAJFFB010000011.1 GCA_021776925.1 Planctomycetota bacterium
GTGCTCTACGTCGCCGACACCGGCGGCCACCCCGCACATCCGGATCCGAAAACCCACCAACTCCCCGCCAGCGTCACCGCTTATCGAGTTCAGGCCAACGGCGAACTCAACCCCGAAGCCCTATGGCAAACCCAAACCCGCTGCGACGGCATGGCGCTCGACCCCGCCGGGAATCTCTACACCACCAGCGGCGAGGGCATCGTTGTGCTCGACCCTGCCGGAGCGATCCTGCATACCATCCCAATCCCCGAGGGCCCAGCGAACTGTTGCTTTGGTGGAGCCGACGGCCGCACCCTGTTCGTGACTGCGCGGACTTCGATGTATGCAATCCCAGGTCCGATGCAAGGAACCTAAGCCGGCTCATGATCGCGGGTACTCAAATCCAGTGCGGAAACTCAGCCAGCCAAGGCGCAATCGGTTCGGGTCTCCGCTCCATGCTGGGTCGGTAGCTCGTGCCATGCGCGGAAGGATGGTTGCGGGATGGCTTTCATCCAGGCCTTGGCTCAAGAATTCCATGACCAATTCCCTTTCCTTCGGGTCGACCGTCCGGGCAAGGTCCAGCCCGAAAGCGAAGGCCGGCAGAAGCTGGTGATCCGTCTCGGGGGAAGCGGCAGCCAACCTGAAGTTCCGCGCTTCATCGTGCTCCAGATACCGGGCAAGTAGGAAACCCAGGTCATGCAGGTCCTGCTCTCGATCTCCAGGCCTGTCGAGAAAGGCGGACATCTTCAGGAGACCCAAACTCGCGAGGCTGGCAATCTTGGCCACTGCCTCGCCGTCCAGGTTGATCTCCAACGCGGTTTCGAAGGCACACCGAAGTCCGGTCAGATTCATGGTTCGATCTTGCCCCCTCCATTCCAGTCGCCCGGGTTGAGGTTGGTTGGAATCGACCGGGATGATGTCAACCCGGACTCCTCTCTGGGTCCGCCAGGCATGAGGAATACGGGCGTCTTGAGTCCAGCCAAGATCGAGAAGGGCTTTCTGGTAACTCCTCGGTGAAGGAGCCACCGCCAGATCCAGGTCCTGCGTGGTCCGCCACGACATTCCGAGATGGTGGCGCAGAGCTGCGGCGCCAATGACCAACACATGATCGCTTCCCCACAGCTCGATGAGCGGCTGCAGTGTCGCCAGTTCAGAGGGCTGCAGGGGCATCGTGGAACTCTACTGGGAAGGCACGGCGCAGTTCAGCAGCCGCTTCCTGTCGACGGGCCCCGGGTTGGGCAAGGAGTTCGGCGTAGATCAGAAATACCGAAACCGTTTTAGGGGTTGGACCGAGCCAGGCGGCCGGCCCGGGAACCTTGAGGAAGAGCACCGGCCCAAGATCGTCCCGAACCAGCTTCAAATGCCGCGCCCATTCCGGCGCCGAGCCCTCGATGTGTACCACCGTTTCCTCGCCGCGATAGAAGCGGGTCAATTGAAAAGCCGCAGCACTTCCTCCGAGGGCTCTTTTTCCGAGGCCGGTTGATGGCACATGCAGGCATCGATCGAGGTCCATCAGGTCTGGTCCGGGTGAGCGGTACCGATCGAGGAGGAGATGCGGGCGCAGGACATGGCGGTAGCCTTCGGTCCAATGGTCAAGCAATTCCGGAAAGTGGGTGATGGCGCGGCCGTTGCTGACCTTGTGCAGGAATCCCTCTTTTATCAAACGATTCAGCGCCGAGGAAACGGTGGAACTGCTCACTCCGGCCAGGCGTGCCACTCCCGTGGCAGGTCCTGATAGCGCGGTCGGCCTGGCAAGCAGTGCGTGCGCCACTTGATAGCCGGCGGCACCTGGCCCCCGAGCCCGAGGCCCGGTAGCGACGGGCGCCCGGCCTTCCACCCGTGCCAGGTATTGCTGCCCGATCTGCAGACGGCAGTTGCCGGCTGGATCCATGAAATTGAGTTGGTGCCGATCAAGCAAGGTTCCGATTCCACGGCCCACGTGCGGGGCCAGGAGAATCCATGGATTCTGGCGAACACCCTTGGATGGAGCAGGAAGCGTCGTTCCCGCCATGGCCGATTGCGGGTGGAGCAGCCCAAGCCGGGCCAGGACGCCTTCCACCCCGGCCCGGCTCAAATGACTGCTCTGCACCTCCACCAGGAATGTGACCGTTTCGGCGGGGGTCACCAGGGTCATTTCGCCGTAGGGCGCGGCCTTCCAGGTCGGTGAGGCTTCACCCGCGGGAAGTGCCCCCCTGCTCTTGCCCAGCGGCGTGAAATCCACCTCCTCGACAAAGGGGAGCTCCAAGATCCTGGCCAGGCAGGCTTTCAGGAAGGCGGGCGGAGCGGGCATTCCAATATACTATCGGCTTCTTTACTAGAGAATTTTTAATATTTCGAATATGGGACTCTCGTTCTATGGGACGCCCAGTTCTACTCGCGTCGGTTCACTTTGGAGAACACCGCGCGGCAGTTGCCGGTGGCGAAGCCCATGCTGCTGGCATCCACGCCGGGGATCAGGTGCACGACCTTTTTGTTGATCTTGATCTCGATGCCTTCTTTGGTATGGGTGGCCTCGAGTTTCCAATACCCGTCCTGGCGGTTGCGCACCTTGCCGGTGGCGATTTCCTTATCGCGGCGGCCGTCGTAGGCGAACACGCGGTAGCTGCCATCGGGTTTAATCATCGCGTAGGTCTTGTAGGTGAACGGGCGGTACTGCACCATCAAGCCGAGGTCGCCGTCTTCGCCGGGTAATAGCTGCGCCATCGCCGCGATTCGATGCAAGGGAGCACCGCTGCGGATCAAGCTCAGGCCTTCGCCGCCGCCGGACAGGCCTTCTTCCTCGAGCGAGAAATCCCCCCACACCACCCCCCACTCGGGCAGCAGCGTATTCACCCACGCCTTGAACTTCGGTTCCAAAGTGGACCAGGCGCCGACGATCTTCCAGAAGTCAACTTCCTCGAAGACTTGTCCACGATCGGTGGTTCGCAGATAGGCAAGCAGCTTCTGTCGCGACTTGTCCCCATTGCCCTCGAGCAGGAACCACACCAGCAATCGCGCCTTGGCCCGCCCGACCGACACCGAGTCCTGCACATTGGTCGAACTCAAGCGAGTCTTGAACAAGCCATCCACGGAGAAAAATCCCGCGCGCGCCGCCTCCAATTGTTCGAACACAAATGGAGACCGCAACACCTCACGCGGCCACCACCGCTGCAGCTTGCCGTCGATCCAGCTGTGCGCTTCCATCATGTGCGCCAGGCCCTCGCGCAACACCGCAGCACCCAGGTCCTCGCGTTCCTTTTCCACCGCCCCGAACAACGCGTATTCAAATTGATGCGTCGCCTCGTGCAGCAAGGTGCCGCGTGTCTGTTCCGGCGTCCCCCACCGTGCAACAAAAACCCGCCGCGACAGAACCATGCAAAACCCCGACCCGACCAGATTGTTGCGCGTGGACTCAATCGTCCACAACGCCGCATTCATGCGCTCCTTGGTCTCATAGAAATAAACCTCCAGCTTCTCCCCCTCCCCCAGCCTGGGCGCCTTGCCCAACACCCCCGTCAGCGTCACAAAGTGCTGCTCCAACATTCCGGCCCAGTCCCGCGCCTCTTCCTCGGGCCCTTCGGAGATGACCCGATAGTGCTCGGACTCCACCTCGGAGGGCGAGCGCTCCTGTGCCTGAACTTGGCCGTATCCCATCCAGGGGATTAAAGTGGTGGCAATCAGGGTCTTCAACATCATGAGCGGTCGCTGGAAGCATCAATCTACCACTCTGCAATTGTCCATCCACAATTGAGAGTGCAAGAACAACGAAGCCCTTCCCAGCTTG
>JAJFFB010000101.1 GCA_021776925.1 Planctomycetota bacterium
AGAAATTAGCAAAACGCTCTGCCTCAACCCGAATTTTTGAACCTTCAGGAGCTGTCTCAAGCATTTCCTGAATGAGCGGAAGCCCCTCTTCATACTGCGCAGTCTCGTAGTAGTAGCGAGATGCCATGTAAAGGCAGGTCAACCGAGCTTGATTCCCTTCAGGCAAGCCCTTCGAACTATCCAGAACAGTCTCGAAGACTTCCCCAGCCTCGTCGAATCGTCTGGCAAGCGTGAGTACCATCCCTTTGTTGCTCAGAATCCCAATTACCTTGGGATGGGAAGCGCCGTAGGCGTCCAGGTAACCCTTGCCCGCCATAGAAAGAAGTTCAAGCGCATCCTGGAGCTTGCCCTGCGTTGCCAAAATAGTAGCCAGATTCGACGCAGTCGCCATTGTCGCCAGGTCTCCACTTGGCAAGACTTCGCGCCTTCCTTTCAATGCTGCTTTAAATAGGGCTTCGGCTTCATCAACCTTTCCAATTATCAATAAGGCTCCAGCCAAGTCGTTCTGCGACTCAAAAAAACTGGCGTTGAGGCCCGTCGAGTTCTGCTGCCGTTTGTCCAAGACCAGGCGGTGAAGAGCTATTGCGTCTTCGCTTCTCCCCATTTTAGAAAGAGCGTTCGCCTTTCGTGAGAAGGCACCCAAAGCTTCTTCTGAGTCAGGCCCGAACTCTCCTTCCAAAGTCGAAGCGGCCCTTTCGAGTAGCTGGCTTGCCTTGTTAAATAGCTCGAATCCAAAATAGGCGTTGGCAATCGCCATTTGGGCCATGGCTTCGTCAACGGGCTCCATTCTGGCCGCTTGAAGTCGTCCGGACATGGAATCCAAAAATGTAGGAAAACCGACTGCGGCAAATTCAGAGTCCGCCATTGCGGAATCAAGAAAGGCAAGAACTCGCGATTTCCGTTCTGCGGTCTCCACTGCTTCTGCCTTGGCGATCCACACCTGGACCAGGAGGAGGGTGATCACGGTGACGGAGGCGGCGCCGAGGGCGCTGACCGAGGTCCAGACCGGGTGGCGGCGCATCCATTTGCTGGCGCGTTGCAGGGGGCTGGGGGGTTGCGCGAGGATCGCTTGGTCGGCGAGGAAGCGGCCCAGGTCGGCGGCCAGGTCGGCCATCGAGGCGTAGCGCCGGTCGGGGTGCTTTTCGAGGCACTTGTGGCAGATGACGGCGAGGTCGCGCGGGGTGCGGCTGCGCAGCTTGCGTGGGTCGGGCGGCTCCTCGACGACGATTTTTTGGAACACCTGCTGTGAAGTGTCGCCATCGAAGGCGCGGATCAGGGCCAGGGCTTCATAGAGCGTGGCGCCGAGACTGAAGATGTCGGTGCGGTGATCGAGGCCCATGCGTTTCGACAGGGCCTGCTCGGGACTCATGTAGAAGGGCGTGCCGAGGAATTCACCGGAGCGGGACAAGCCGAGGTCGTCCTGGATCTGGGCAAGGCCGAAGTCGGTGACCTTGGGCAGGTCGTCGCCTCCGATCAGCAGGTTGCTCGGCTTGATGTCGCGGTGCACGACCCCATTGGCGTGGGCGTGTTCCAAGGCCTCGGCCACTTGCTGGAATAAGCGGGCCACACTGTGGTAATAACCCGGCGCAAGTTCCACCTTGTCTCGTTGTTGCGCCAGGCTGTCGGCGAGGGTGAATCCGCCCGCAACCAGCTCCTGCGCGATCCAGTGGATTCCTTCGTATTCGCCCACGCCATAGGTCTGCACAATGCCATGGTGCTGCAGACGTCCGCCTGCTTCGGCCTCACGCTGAAAACGTTGCAGGGAAACCGGACTGAAGCTGAATTGCGGTTTCAACAATTTCAGGGCGACGCGCCGCTTTAGGCTGAGCTGCTCTGCCTCCCAGACGTCGCCGACCCCGCCCCCGCCAAGCCGCTGAATGAGTTGAAAATCGCCGATGACCTGTCCTTCCTCAAAGCGTGAAGTGGCATCCTCGACGGCCTCTTGCAATTCCAGATAATCCGTGATCATGCGGCGCAGCTCCTCGCGGATTTCTTCAGGGTGCTGGGCGAGGAAAACCCCGATCTCGGGCTTCAGTCCAGCGCGGAACTGCTGCTGCCACGATTCGAAGGCATGATCTACGGGAGACGAGGGCGAAGGGTCTTTCATTTCATGGTTGGAAAGGACTGGGTCGCGTGGATTCATCCTAGCCACCCGGGGTTCGCTGCCAACCCCGATGCCGCTTCCACGGTGGCAGGGGGCAGGTAGACTCCGCCCCCATGGCACGGATTCTGGTGATGGGGGCGGGCATGGTGGGCAGCGCGATGGTCCTGGATCTGGCGCAACGGCATGTGGTGACGGCGACCGACCTCGACCGCGAGGCGCTCGATCGCCTGGCCACCGCGACGGCTGGGCGGGTGGCCGATGCGGCTTCCGCGGGTGGAGAAAAGAGCAGCGCGCCGATCGCCACCCAGGTCTTGGACTGCAGCGACTCGGGCGCGGTCACCGCTGCGATCGCCGATATGGACCTGGTGGTGTGCGCGGTGCCGGGCGCTCTCGGTTTTCGTACCTTGCGCACCCTGATCGAAGCGGGCAAAAACGTCGCCGATATTTCGTTCTTCCCGGAGGAGGCGCTCGACCTCGACGCCATGGCGCGCGAACGCGACGTCACCGTGGTCACCGACATCGGCGTGGCGCCCGGACTCGACAATCTGATCCTCGGTCACCACGACGCAAGCATGCAAGTGCAACGCTTCGAGTGCCTGGTCGGCGGTCTGCCGGTGCAACGCGACCTGCCCTTTCAATACAAAGCGCCCTTCTCCCCCGCCGACGTGGTCGAGGAGTACCTGCGCCCCGCGCGCCTGGTTGAAAACGGCCGCGAGGTCGTCAAAGCGGCGTTGTCCGAACCCGAGTGGGTCGAGTTCGACGGCATCGGCACGCTCGAGGCCTTCAACACCGACGGCCTGCGCTCGCTGATCCGCACCATGGCGCACGTCCCCGACATGCGTGAAAAGACGCTGCGCTACCCCGGCCACCGCGATCTGATGCTCGCTCTGCGTGAGAGCGGTTTCCTGTCGGACCAGGCGATCGAAGCCGGCGGCACCACGCTCAGCCCGCGCGCCTTCACCTCCGCCCTCCTTTTTGACCAGTGGAAGCTACAGCCGGGCGAAGAGGAACTCACGGTCATGCGCGTGACCGTTCAGGGCACCGAAAAGGGCCGCCCACGGCGCCACGTCTGGAACCTCGACGATCGCACCGACCCCGCCACCGGCACTTCGTCGATGGCGCGCACCACCGGCTACACCTGCACGGCGATGGCCGAGTGCATCCTTGACGGAGCCTGGGCGCGGCCCGGAGTTTCTCCTGGCGAGATCGTCGGCCGCGAAGCCGGCCTGTTCGAGCGCGTGCGCGCACATCTGGCCGCACGCGGAGTGAATCTGGACCATCAGGTCGAAGACCTGGACTGAGCGGCCGCCGCGGGCCCTTTAGGAATCGCTTTCTGAATGCAGGGCGATGCGGTTGCCCTCGCTGTCGAGCACGATGGCGCGGAAACCGTGCGGTCCGATGGGGTGCACGTCTTGCTGCACCTCGCCGCCGTTTTCACCAACCTTGGCCACCGCGTCGCGGATGCGTCCGTCGACGTTCATGTAGAGCAGAATGCCTTTGTCGGCGGTGACTTCACCGGGGTTGGGAATCAGGCAGCCACCATTGCCCTCATCGTGATCGAGCACGGCGAAGGCGAAGCCATCGAAATCCTCTTTGGAAATGCCGATGGCGAGAACCGCGGCGTAGAAGTCACGCGCACGGTCGAGTTCCACGACCGGAATGTCGAACCAGACCGCGCGGTTGTGAAGAGTATTGAGTTCAGTCATCTGAGGATGGTGGTGGGAAGGGGAAGGAATGCAGACTAGCAGCCGCGTCTTGTTCATCGGCAGGAAAGGCCGGGCTGTCCCGCGGCACGTAGGAACACTGCAACACGCGGCGCGGCGCGCGGCTGTCGTTGCGCCCGCCGCGGTGCCACAGGTGTCCATTGAAGACCAACACGCTTCCCGCCGCAGCCAGGACAACCTCTTCTTGTGGATGGCTGCTGCTCGGCGCGGCCATCGACCGCGGCGGCGGAATCGGCGAATGGTGACTGCCCGGAACCACCCGGGTGGCGCCATTGTCGAGGGTGAAGTCGTCCAGCAACCACAACGCGGTGGCCACCTGGTTGCTCTCGCCCGGTTGGCGCGGCCGCCAGTCGGCGTGCAAACCCCGCAGGCCGTAGCCGGGCAAGGGATCGCGCGCGTGCAGCGCAGCGATGCGGAAGGGCTGTTGCAGTACATGCGCCACGGCCTCGAGCACGCGCGCCTGGCGGCACACCCCAGCAAACAGCGGCGAGGCCGCGAGCAGTCCGCTCACGTGCCGGGTGCCGCTGGCAGCGGTCGGCCTGGAATCGGGCCCAGCGGCCGGTTCGGCATTCCGCCCGGCAATCGATTCGATCACGGCGCACATGCCGTCCATGACTTCCGCTTCCAGGACCTGCGGCAATATTAGGAAACCCCGTTGATCCAGAGCCGCGCGTGCGGCGGAACTCAGACCGTCATCCCGCACTCCGCACCGGCGCAGTGCGGCAGCAAAATCAAGCACCGTACTTGTCGACCAGCTGCATGAAGCGCGCCACGGCTTCGCGGCCGTAGAGCGGTTGACGGTGCTGGTTGCCGTGGGCGAAAGCACGCCCCGGTTTGAACCCGGCGACGTTCAGCAGACGCCGCATGAGTCGCAGTTCACTTGCCGACCGCGCAACCAAACGCACTTCTTCACCCTTCTTGTAGCGGCTCCAACCGTCGTATTCGATGCGGTCGGGATCCTGCCTCCGTACGTAACCGTTGCGCTGAAAGAAGGCCGCCAGCTGTCGTGCTGCTGCGGCACGCTGGGATGGATTCGCTTTGCGTGGTGCCAAGAGTCAGGATGATTGGGGGAAAGACCCGAGTGTAACCAAGTTCTCACTCGGCGTGACCGCTGCCACGCAAGCGCTGCTTTTCCACCCCCCCTCAATCCTGGAACGTGAACCCTCGAGGTTGGAACATGAGAAAAGCAAACCAAAAAGGGAGATCGTTGCCGCCCTGTTACAAAGCGGGACTGCTGTGGCTGATAGAAATGGAACCAGGAAGATGAATTCGCTCCTCCTCACCATTGCCCTTTTGGCGCCGGCCTTGCGGCCGCTCCAGGCCGCGCCAGATTCCCAGCAGGTCGGGGCGCAGCAGCCGCTGTTGCTGACGTGGCAGCAGAATCCGGCCAACGGGCACTGGTACGCGAGCACCCCAGCGATGCGCTGGACCGCCGCAGAACGCGCCGCCCGGCGCATCGGCGGAAACCTTGCCACGGTACGCAACGAAGACGAAAACCACTGGCTTTACCAGACCTTCTGCCAGGACAGCGTCGCCGGCTGTTGGATCGGCCTGAATGACGCGGCCACCAACGGCACCTTTGTGTGGACTGCGGGCGGTTTCGTCCCCTACCAGAACTGGGACGATGCCAACCTCCTCAACACCGCTCCGGACGAGACCTACGTACACATCCAGGGCGCGCGTCACCCGAACCAGGCCTTCCGCGGCCGCTGGAACGACATCGACGACCTGGGCGGCTGGCTCGGCCTGATGCCGGGGGTGATCGAAATGGCCAAAAACCCCGATGCCGACGCCGATGGCGTGCTCGATCAAGATGAAATCGCACTCGGGACAAACCCGCTGCAAGCCGACAGCGATGGCGACGGCCTGGAGGACGGCTGGGAAATTGGATTCCGCCCCAACTTCCTTGGCGCGCGGCTCACCAGCGCCGGCCAGCGCGCGCCGATGGCCACTCCCGAAGCGCTGATGCGCATGCACGATCCCTACTGGGTCACCCTCGGCCACCTCGACCCGACCGCCGCCGACAGCGACGGGGACGGCCTCGGCGACGGCTTCGAACTCGGTTTCGGCCGCCCCGACGGCGACCCCTCCCGCCTGCGATTCAGCCACCCGCTCGACGCCGACAGCGATGATGACGGTCTCACCGACGGCAAGGAAGACCGCAACCACAACGGTTTCCTGGACGAAGGCGAGACCGATCCAAGCCGCCGCGACAGCGACGGCGACGGACTAGCCGACGGCCTCGAACTCGGCCTGGTCGAAGCGCACGCCGACACCGACCCGGCCTTCTTCCAAGCAGACCTCGATCCGGCGACCACCACCGACCCGCTGCGCGCCGACAGCGACGCGGGGGGGCGCAGCGACGGCGAAGAAGACCACAACCACGATGGCATGGTGCAACTCGGCGAAGGAGATCCCGCGATCGCCGCCGACGACCGCGTTGTGCTGCGCGGACGCCTCGAAGGCGGGCATCTGCGCCTCGAATGCGTCGATCTGCGTCCGGGGTGCGAGCTGGTCCTGCTTTATGCCGTGGTGCGGCCGCAACAGACCCCCGAAGAAGAGGCGGCCAGCGGCAATCCGACCACCACCGGGTTGGGTCTCAGCCTCGACGTGCACGGAACCGCTGTCAAAATTTTGCGACGCGGAGTGGCCGGAACCCGCACCCAGGTCCTGGTCAGACTGCCGTCGACCCTGCCCAAAGAGCAGCGACTGCGCCTGCAGGCGGTCGAACTCTATCCGTGGGGCGGACCGCGCAAATCCAACGTCCTGGAATTGCACTTGCCATGAAGGTGGGAATCGCCGCGGATCGGGGCGTGGCGGCAGAAAATACCTGAACGAAAAGGGCTTGGGGGCGTAAAACCGTATTCCCATGACCGTCCGCCCCCCCCTTGTCGCGGCGGTGGTTCTGTGCCTGGCCGGTTGCTTGAGCCCTGAAGCCGCCCGCGAGGAAGCCGACGACCAGGTTTATGCCTTGGTCGCCGAGCGCCGCGCCGAGATTTTCGGCGACGAACTGCCTTTCTCCCTCGAGCCGCCGACCAACAGTCTGCGCCAGCAGGTCCTGCGTAGGGATATCTCCGGAATCAAGGATCTCGACCTGCTCACCTGCCTGGTGATCGCCGCGGAAAACAGCCGTGAGTTTCAGAGCGAGAAGGAACGGCTGTATCTGGCCGCCCTCGACCTGACCCTTGAGCGCTGGCGTTTCGGCTGGCAGTTCAATCTCGGCGGCGGCGCCAGCGCCAACGGCAGTGGCCTCGATGACGGTGCCGCCGGCCTCGACGGCGACGGCGGCCTGTCACGCCTCTTCGGCAGTGGCGGCCAGCTGGTCACCAACGTCGGCGCCAGTTTGTTCCGCGCGATCAGCAGCGGTGACGGCTGGGATGCGATCTCGGACATCGGCTTCAGCTTCACCCAGCCGCTGCTACGCGGAGCCGCCCGCGAGGCAGTACTCGAGCCACTCACCCAGGCCGAGCGCGATCTGGTCTACGCCATGAGGGACTTCGAGTCCTTCCGCCGCGATTTCTCGCTCGACGTCGCGCGCCGCTACTACAACCTGTTGGTGGTGCGCCAGCAGGTCGCCAACGAACAGCTCAACGTCGACGACCTCGAGGTGCTGTCGGCGCGCAATCAGGCCTTCGCCGAGGCCGGCAAGCTCAACGAGGTCCAGGCCGCGCAGGCCGCTGAAGAGGTGCTCGACTCGCGCAACCGCGTCATCACCACCGAGGCCAACTTCGCCGCCCAGCTCGATAGCTTCAAACTCTTCCTGGGTCTGCCGATCGAGGCGGAACTTGAGCTCGCCAGCGGGATTCTGGAACAACTCGCCCAGCGCGAAGAAGCCCCGGACTTCCACCTGTGGTCCCACCAGGAACTCGTGGATTGGGCGCGCAACCACCGCTACGACCTGCTGAACGCCCTCGAACAGCTGGCTGACGCCGACCGGCGCACGCGCATCGCTGCCGATGATCTGCGCGCCGGACTCGGTGTGACCACTTCGCTCGGCGCCTCATCCGCCGAGGGGCGGCCGCTCGATTTCAGCCGTGACCGCGCCCCCTGGTCGATCGGGCTCGACCTCGATCTTCCGGTCGACCAACTGCCCGAGCGCAACGCCTATCGGCGCAGCCTGATCAATTTCGAAGCGCAACGGCGGTCCTATGAAAACGAGTTCGATGCGGTGCTGGTCGACATTCGCGACACAATTCGTAACACTTTCTCCACCCGCGAGAGCTACAAGATCCAGCTCAACTCGGTAAGCCTTAACGAGCGCCGGGTACTAGGCGCCAACATGAACCTCGAAGCCGGACGCGTGGAGACACGCGACGTTACCGAGGCGCAGAGAGCGCTGCTCAACGCGCGCAACCGCGCCGATTCCGAGCTGGTGGCCCATACCCTGGCCCTGCTCGATCTTTACCGCCAGATGGAGCTATTGACGGTGGACGAAAGCGGTATTTCCGTAGATCATGAGAGGTTGCAGGCATTTGCCCCTCCCGCCCCTGCTCCTGACCAGGAGCCCCGACCTGAGCCCTCCGACGAGGAGGAGCCCAAGGAATGAGTAAAAAGAAAAAGAACTCCTTTGGCCCGGTGGCCTTCACCATCGTTCTCGGTGGCGCCCTGGCTGTGTACGGTTTCGGCCCGGGCGAATGGTTCGGTGCCGAGGAACAAGCCCTGGTCAACGGCGCCGAGGTGGTCGAGGGGCCAATGAAGATTTCGGTGACCCAGCGCGGCGAACTGTCGGCCAAGAACAGCGTGCAGATCCGCAACCAGCTCGAAGGCCGCACCACGATCCTGACCCTGGCTCCTGAAGGGAGCAAGGTCGAGGTGGGCGATCTGCTCGCCGAACTCGATATCTCCTCGATTGTCGAACGCAAGGTGCAACAGGAGATCGCGGTGCAGAACGGGCGGGCGCAGCTGACCGCCGACACACAGCGCCACGAGATCCAGGAAAGCCAGAACGAAAGCGATATCAAGGCGGCAGAGCAACGCCTCGAGTTCGCGCGCCAGGATCTCGACAAGTACGTCGAGGGCGACTACCCGCAAGAGCTGGAAAGCGCCCTGGAGGCCATCACCCTGGCCAAGGAGGAACTCGAGCAGGCCAAGAGCAAATGGGAGTACTCCAAGGGGCTGAATGAAGAGGGCTTCCTCACCTTCACCGAACTTGAAAGCGACTGGCTAGCCTTCCAGCGCCGCGAGATCAACCTGAAGCAGGCAGAGCGCGCCCAGAAACTGCTTGCGATCTACAAGAACAAGCGCGACACGGATCAGCTCGAGGCCGACATCGAAGAGGCCGGGCGCGAGCTGGCACGTACCCGATTGCAGGCGCGCGCGCGTTTGGTCGATTTCGAGGCGGCGGTGCAGACCTCCAGCGCCAAGCTGAATCTGGAAGAAGACGAGCTGAGCAAACTCAACGACCAGATCGGCAAGGGCACGATCCTGTCTCCCGAAGCCGGCCTGGTGGTCTACGCCCGTGAAGCCTCGCGCTGGGGCCAGGGCGATCCGATCGCCGAGGGCACCGAACTGCGCGAACGCCAGGAAATCATCAGCATTCCGCGCTCCGGAGGCATGATCGTCGAGGCCAGCCTGCACGAGTCGGTGATCAAGAAGGTCAAGGCCGGGATGGCGTGCAAGGTCCGGGTCGAGGCGATTCCGGGTTCCGTGTTCGAAGGTGAAGTCGCCTTCGTGTCGATGCTTCCCGACAGCACCAGCTTCTGGTCCAACCCCAACCAGCGCCTGTTCAAGGCCGAGATCCAGGTCCTCAACGGCACCGAGGAAATGCGCCCGGGCATGTCCTGCAGCGTCGAGATCCTGGTTGACGAGATCGCCAAGACGCTCTTCGTTCCGGTTCAGGCGGTGTTCCAGAACGGCGGCAAGAACATCTGTTTCCTCGACGGTCCCGACGGCGTGCAAGAGGTCGAGGTCACCACCGGCAAGGACAACGACGTCTCGGTCGAGATCCTCGAAGGGTTGACTGGCGGACAGGTCGTGCTGATGGCGCCGCCGGCGGGTTTCCAGCTCAAGCCTGGCCCGGTCGAGACCGAAACTCCGGGTGAAGGCGCCGAAGGCGTGCCTCCCGGTATGCCGGAGGGCGGGTTTCAACGTCCCGAAGGCGGCAGTGGATATCCAGAAGGAGCCCGCCGGCCCGACGGCGGTGGGCGACCCGAAGGCGGAGCCCGCCCAGGTGGTTCCGGGCGTCCAGGTGGTTCCGGGCGTCCAGGCGGTTCCGGCCGACCAGGTGGCGGCCAAGACCGCGAAGGCAAAGACTGAGCGTCATGACTGGCACTGCAACCCTGGCCCGCCCGGTGGCGGAGCTGATCGACGTCAGCCGCGTCTATCAGATGGGCACCAACGAGGTGCGCGCGCTCGATGGCATCGACTGCGTCTTCCGCGACGGCGATTACTGGTCGATCATGGGCAGCTCCGGCAGCGGCAAGTCGACCATGCTCAACCTGCTCGGCTGCATCGACCGCCCCACCCACGGCGAGTACCTGGTCGACGGGATTTCGGTCGGCGACCTCGATGACGACCAGCTGTCGGAGCTGCGCGGCACCCACATCGGTTTCATTTTTCAGTCCTTCAACCTGATCTCGCAGTTGAACGTGCTGGAGAACATCATGGTGCCGTTGTTCTACCTCGACGTGCCGCCGGCCGAAGGCGAAGCGCGCGCGGTCGAACTGGCGCGGCGCGTCGGCCTCGACGACCGCCTCGACCACCGACCCAAGGAATTGTCCGGCGGCCAGCAGCAGCGCGTGGCGATCGCGCGCTCGCTGGTCAACCAGCCTTCTCTGCTGCTGGCCGACGAAGCCACCGGCAACCTCGACACCGCGACCACCGCCGAGATCCTGGATCTGTTCGACGAATTGCATGACGAGGGCATGACCATTCTGCTGGTGACCCACGAAGCAGACGTCGGCAGCCGCACCTCCCAGACCCTATGGCTGAAGGACGGTCGCGTCGACAAGGTCCTGCAGAACCGTTGACCATTATGTTCGGCAACAACACCTTCCTGCGTACCTTCCGCCTCGGTGTCAAGAGTCTGATGCTGCACAAATTGCGCAGCATGCTGACCACCCTCGGCATGCTCTTCGGGGTCGCCAGCGTGGTCGCCATGCTCGCCATCGGCGAAGGCGCGAGCAAGGAAGCGCAGGACCAGATCAAGCAGCTCGGCTCGCAGAACATCATCCTGCGCAGCATCAAGCCCCCCGAGGACATGGTCAGCAACCAGACCGTGCGCGTCTCGGTCTACGGCCTGACGGTGGCCGACTTCGACCGCATCAAGGCGACCTACCCGTGGGCCAAGTCGGTGGTCCCGGTGCGCATGCTGCAACAAGAGGCACGAGTCGGCAAGCGGCTACTCAATCCGCGCGTGCTCGCCACCACGCCGACCTACCTCGAGGCGACCGGCCGCGTCATCCACGAAGGCCGCTTCCTCAATGATCGCGACGAAGCGGGCTTCGCCAACGTCTGCGTGCTCGGCTACGAAGTCGCGCGCTATCTGTTCCCGTTCGAGTCGCCGGTGGGCAAGCGTGTCAAGCTCGGTGCCGACTACTTCCACGTGATCGGCACCATGCTGCCGCGGGTCCCGATCGGCAGCGACCAGCCCGACGCCGGCACCGCGGTCACCGAAGAGATCCTGATTCCGCTGTCCACCGGGCGCCTGTGGTTCGGTGACATGCAGGTCAAGATCCGCTCGGGCTCGCGCGAGATGGAACAGGTCGAACTGCACGAGATCGTGCTCGCGGTCGATCGACCGGAAAGCGTGCTGGTGGCCGCCGCTGCCACCCGCGAGATGATGAAACGTTTCCACAAGGACATCGACTACGAAGTCGTGGTGCCGTTGGAACTGCTGCTGCGCGAAGAAGCCACCAAGCGCATTTTCAAGATCGTGCTCGCGTCGATCGCCGGCATCAGCCTGCTGGTCGGCGGCATCGGCATCATGAACGTGATGCTGGCCACCGTCACCGAGCGCACCCGCGAGATCGGCGTGCGCCGCGCGCTCGGTGCCAAGCGCAAGCACATCGTCATGCAGTTCCTGGTCGAGACCGTGGTCCTGTCGGTGGGCGGTGGCGTGCTCGGCATCGGCCTCGGCCTGGCGATCCCCAAGATCGTCGAGGTCTACACCGACATGGAGCCCGTCCTGACGGTGGCCGCACCGGCCCTGGCCTTTGCGATTTCGGTTGGAGTGGGCCTGCTGTTCGGCATGTACCCCGCCTGGCGCGCCGCCAACATGGACCCGGTCGAGGCCTTGCGCCACGAATAAGGTGACCGGCCGCTGGCGGTGGTCCGCTGAGCTTCCCGCGATCACCGGGGCTGCCGCCGAATCGCGCGTCTTTCTTGAACTGCCGGCGGTCGGCGGTAGATGGCGCCTCTGCTGCGGCGGCGTAATCCTGGCAACCGGTGAGAGCAGCTGGACCGCGCAGCGCATCGACTGCAGCGCACTCATCCCAGCCGGCCAGGGCGCTGCTTCAAGCCCCATTCAACAGGTCGAGCTCGAGGTCGGAACGCAACCGGTCGAGCTCGAGGTCGAAGCGCAACCGAACTGGCGCCACCAGGGCTTCCTCGGCGTGATCGGCCACCCCCCCCTCGGCCTGTGGCAGGAACCCCGTTGGCGCCGGAGCGGACCTGTTGCTCTCCTCACCCCCCCTCTTTTGCGCTGGCACCAGGGCACGCTGACCATCGAGCTCGAACTCGACGGGGCAACTGCCGCCGAGGTAAAGGTGACCGTGGCCCAGGTCTCCGACGGGCCCACACCAGGACCACGGGCCTGCACCCAAGAAGAAGGAACGCAGCGATGGAGGGTGGATTGGCCCGAGCCGCCGCCTTGGAACCCCGATCGTCCGTGCCACCAGAAGATCGAAGTCCGCGTGGTCGTCGACGGAGTTCTCAGTGACCTGCACACCATAGATCTCGCCCGCGCGTGCCTGGACCACGAAGGCGAAAGCCTGCTGCTGAACGATGCTCCGTTGCGCGTGCAGGGATTGCTCCACTGGGGCTACTACCCGCACCTGGACGGACCCCAGCCGGGCGAGCATGAACTGCGCGAGGAGATCCGCCAGATGAAGGCGCGCGGTTTCAACCTGCTGAAAGCCTGCCTGTGGCTGCCACCGCACTCCTTTCTGCGCGTCTGCACCGAAGAGGGCATGGCGGTCTGGCTCGAGTACCCGCTGTGGGACCAGCCGCTCGACCGGCACAGTCTGGATGAGGACCTGCACACCTACGCGGCCTTCGCCCGGCACGATGCGCAGCACCCCTGCGTGATCCTGCGCACCTTGAGCTGCGAAAACGACCGCATCGACGCCGAGGCAGGAGCGGCGGTGCGCGAGCGGGTGCGCGCCCTGGCGCCGAACGGCCTGGTCAATCTGAACAGCGCCTGGATCGATCACAATCCGGCGCCGGCCTTTTACGACGAGCACCCCTACCTGCACAACGCGCAGTGGCCGGCCTATCTGCAGCGCACCCGCCGCGTGCTGGATGCGCGGCCCAAGTTGCCGCTGATCCTGGGCGAGACCATGGCCTTCGACGCGCTCGAAGATCACCAGTCCCGGCAGGCGGCGGTGGCCATGCGCCGCGTGCAGGTCGAACAATTGCGTGAAGTCTTCCCCGACGCCGGTTACGTCGTCTGCGCGGCGCGCGATATCCCGCAATCGCCGCTCGGGGTGCAGGACCAGAACGGCACCTGGAAGACCCCGGTCGAGGAATGGGCGTGGCAGCGACCGGTGCGACCCCGGCCTGCCCCCACCGTAGGCGGCAATCTCACGCTGGATGACCTGCGCGCCTTGCTGCCACCATCGGTGAGCGTATGCCTGCAACTTGGAGAAGCCGAGCGAGCCCAGCTGCTGCAGGGAGGCGACCTCTTGCATCTGGCCGGACCGCGCAGCGCTTCCTGGCGCACCCCCGAACACACCTTCTGGAGTCCGGTCGCCGGCTACGACGCGGTCCGGATCGACGCCGAGCTGCGCTCGTTGCTGCAACAAGGTCTGTTGTTCGAATACTTCAGCGGACGCGCCCTGCAAGCGCCGCCGGCCGGACAGGCCCGCGTGCTGGCGCATACCGTCGACGTGCACGACCGCAGCTGCGCGGGCAGCATGCAGCCTTTCGTGCTCGCCGCGCGCGTCGGTGCCGGCCGCCTGCTGGTCAGCTCCTTGCGCTGGGATCACATCGCCGCCCAGGATCTGCACCGCCGCCTGGTCGAAAGCGTGCTGCTGTCGCCGGCCGCCGACCTGCCGCGCCTGGAACTTCCGCCGCCCGCACGCAGCCTGTTCCTCGACGGCCCGTGGCGGCTGCGCGGCCCGGGCGTTCGCGATGGCGAGCAGCGACTGAACCCGGGAACGATGCTGCACAACGGCGCCGCCAACGCCGTCTGCGGCTGGGTCGACGCCGAGGCCGACTGGCAGCATCCTGGAGATTGGAGCGGGCCCTGCTGGCTGCGCGCCGAGGCCATTGGCGACGGCTTCGAACTGCACATCGACGGCACCCTGGTGTTGCGCCATGGCCGCCCAGGAATGACCTGGGACGCCGGTCGTGATCTGCCCGCCAGCCTTGAAGTCAGCGCCCACTTGCTCCCCGGCCACCGCCACCGCCTGCACCTGCGCACCAAGGACCACCGCGGCGCCGGAGTGCTCGTCGGCCCACTGTATCTGTGTGATCGCGACCCGCAGGAAGGCCTACTCTACTGATCATGGCCGCACTGGAACTGCGCCGCCTGAGCAAGTCCTTTGGCGATCACCAGGTGGTCGATGCCATCGATCTGCAGGTGACCGACGGCGAATTCCTGGTCCTGGTCGGCGCCTCCGGCTGTGGCAAGTCGACCATCCTGCGCCTGATCGCCGGGCTGGAGAAAGCCGATGCCGGCGACGTCCGCATCGGCGGCCACAGCGTGCTCGATCGCGACCCGGGCGATCGCGACGTCGCCATGGTATTCCAGAACTACGCCCTCTATCCGCACATGACGGTGCGGCGCAACATCGCATTTCCGCTACGCATGGCGCGCATGCCGCGCGAGCAGGTGCGCGCGCGCAGTGAAGAGGCGGCGGCCATGCTCGGTATCGGCGAGCTGCTCGAGCGCAAGCCGTCGCAGCTTTCCGGCGGCCAGCAACAACGCGTGGCACTGGCGCGCGCCCTGGTGCGGCGGCCTCAGGTGTTTCTTTTTGATGAACCGCTGTCCAACGTCGACGCCCGCCTGCGCGCCGAGATGCGCGCCGAACTCGCGCGCCTGCATCAGCGCCTCGGCGCGACGATGATCTACGTCACCCACGACCAGGTCGAAGCGATGACCCTTGGCGATCGCATTGCGGTGCTGCACCAGGGCCGGGTGCAGCAGGTCGGCACTCCGCTTGAGGTATACAACTGTCCGGCCAATTCCTTCGTCGCCGCATTCCTCGGCTCCCCGCCGATGAATCTGCTGCCGGCCGCGGCCACGCCGTGGGCGGACCCGCTTGGAGCGAATGCCGTCATCGGTTTCCGTCCACAACAGGCGCGACTCGGCGGATCCCTGCAAGGAAGGGTGGAGCTGGTTGAAGAACTCGGCAGCGAGAGCCTGGTGCACGTCCGCTGTGGCGACCACGCGGTGGTGTTGTCGCTGACCCCTGGCCACGGGTTGGGCCCCGGCGAGCCCGTCGGGGTGGCGGTCGAGGCGCCACACCTGCATCACTTCGACCGCGACAGCGGAGTGCGCCTGCCGTGATCGCCGGCCTGGTGCTCGCCGCTCTTGCCGCTCCTGCTGCGGAATACACCTGGTCCGCAGCGAAGGTCGGGGCTCCGTCGGGCGGTGCAAGTCCTGCGGCGCAAGAACCGGTGGTGCTGCGGGTGATGACCCACGAGCGCTGGTTCGCCGGCTTCGCCTACATGGAGCAAGTGACCGAGCAGTTCGAACGCGAGCACCCCGGGGTCAAGGTCGAGCTGATCAGTTCCAGCGGCGGCAGCGGCAGCCGCGACAAGATCAAGTTCGCGCTGGCCGGGGACCTGCCGATCGACGTCACCTGGATCGACGTCACCGAATTCTCTTCCTTCCTCGAAGAGGAAGTGCTGGTCGATCTGCAGCAATATTTCGACGCCGATGCGGAGTGGCACGAAGAGGAGTATTTCGCCAGCATCCTGGCGGGAATGAAGGACACGCGCGGCCACCTCTACGGCCTGCCCAGCACCTTCAATCCCTACGTCATGTACGTCAACCGCAGCTTGCTTGCCGAGCACGGCATCGCGGTTCCCGCCGACGACTGGACCTGGGACGACCTGCTGCGCATCGCGCGCCAGGTCACCCGCGACCTCGACGGGGACGGACGCAGCGACCAGTTCGGCGTGTCGCTGACCCAGTGGCTGCAGGCGATCACCCCGTGGATCTGGCAGAACGGCGGGCGCCTGCTCGATGAAAACGGCCGCGTCGCTCTGGATGAGCCCGCCACCATCGAAGCGGTGGCTTTTCTGCAGTCGCTGCTGCACGAGGAGAAGGTGGCCAGCGACGACGCCACCTTTGCCAACCAACTTTCGGTCAGCCTGTTCCAGGCCGGCAGGGTTGCGTTCTACGGTCCGGTCGGTTTCTGGGAGAGCTACCGCTTCCGCGAGATCCAGGACTTCGAATGGGACTACCTGCCGCTGCCGCGCGGCAAGCAGGCAGCAACCGCGGTGGCGATGCGCTTTTACTGCGTGCCGCGCACCGCGCGCCATCCGCAGCTCGCCTACGAATTCGTCCGTGCACTGGCCGGGCCGGTGATGCAGCGCGGCCTGGCGCAGATCGGCAATGGCGTCCCGGGCCTGATCTCGGCGGCGCGCAGCGATGCCTTCCTCGACCCGGACACGCCGCAGCGCGAAGAAGTCTTCCTGCAGGTGCTGGACGGCGCGCGCTTCATGCCGATCCGGGTAAATTGGGCCGAGATCCAGGATCAGAGCGCGGCGCTGCTCGAACAGGCCCTGCTGCTGAACACCTTGAGCGCCGAGGAAGCGTGCCGTCGCGCCGCCGCCGCCGCCAATGAAAGCCTGCAGCGGCGCGCCCAGATTCGCACGCGGGCGCCGCTCGGCAAGGGCTGGTTCCTCGCCGCCCAGGCGCTGGTCCCCTTGTTGTTCGCGGCGTGGCTGCTGCTGCGCCTGCCGCGGCGCAGCAGGCGCGGGGAACGACACGCCTGGATGTTCCTGGCGCCATGGGCGATCGGCTTCGTCTTTCTGCTCGCCGGCCCGGCCCTGGTCTCGGCGCTGCTCTCGCTCAGCGAGTGGAGCCCGGTGCAGGACCTCGACCAGGCGCGCTGGATGGGCCTCGACCAGTACCGCCGCCTGGCCGCCGACCCGACCTTTCACGCCAGCCTGCGGGTGACTTTGTACTACGCGCTACTTGCTGTACCTCTGCAGTTGGCGGTCGCACTCGGCCTTGCCATGCTGCTGCAACGGCCGGCGCGCACGCAGGGATTCGCGCGCACCGTGTTCTATCTTCCGGCGATTCTTTCCCCGGTGATCCTCGGCGCGATGTGGCGCTGGATCCTCGATGGGGATCTCGGTGCGATCAACAGCGGCCTGGCGTGGCTCGGCCTGCGCGGCCCCGACTGGCTCAAGGATCCATCTTGGGTGGTGCCCAGTTTTGTCCTGATGAGCCTGTGGACGGTGGGCGCGCAGATGCTGGTGTTCCTCGCCGGGCTGCAGGGACTGGACCCGCGCCAGATCGAGGCCGCGCGCATGGATGGCGCCGGGCGCTGGCGCCGTTTCGTTCACGTCATCCTGCCCGCGCTCAGTCCGATCCTGCTCTTCAACCTGATCGTCGGTCTGATCAACGCTTTCCAGATCTTTGCGCAGCCCTTCGTCATGACCCAGGGCGGCCCCGGCAACGAAAGCCGCTTCCTGGTCCTGTACCTCTACGACCAGGCCTTCCGCTACCTGCGCATGGGATATGCCAGCACCCTGGCGTGGGTGTTGCTGGCGATGGTGGCGCTGCTCACGCTGGTGATTCTGCGCACCTCGCGGCGCTGGGTGCATTACGCCGGGAGGCCACGATGATCTGGCTGCTGATCGTGTTGTTCCTGCTGCCCTTGGTATGGATGGTGGCGTTGTCGGTGCAGGCGCAAGGCGCCGGACTGGAAGCCGGCATGGCCTCCTTCCCGCAAGGAGTTCACCCTGAGAACTACGCCGCCGCAGTGGAACAAATGGAAGGCTTCTGGCATCTGGTCGGCAACACCACCCTGCTGACCGTGCTCAGCATCGGCGGCCAGCTCTTCTGCTGCAGCCTGGCCGGCTACGCCTTCGCGCGCATGCGCTTCGCCGGCCGCGATGTGCTCTTCATGCTGGTGCTCGGCACGATGATGCTGCCGCCGCAGGTGCTGGCGATTCCTCAATTCCTGCTCTATCGCGAACTCGGTTTGATCGACACTTTCTATCCGCTGCTGCTGCCGACGCTGTTCGGCGGCGCGCCCTTCTTCATCTTCCTGTTCCGCCAGTACTTCCTTTCCCTGCCCGCCGAACTCAGCGAGGCGGCGCGCGTCGACGGCTGCGGCCATTTCCGCACCTTCTTCTTCGTCATGCTGCCGCTGGCGCGCCCGGTGGTCGGCACCGTCGCCATCTTCACCTTTCTCGCCACCTGGAACGATTTCTGGTCGCCGTTGATCTACCTGAACTCACCCGAAAACCAGACGCTGACGTTGGGGCTGGCGGCCTTCAACCAAAGCTATCGGGTGGCGGTGGAATTGCTGATGGCGGCGAGCTCGATGATCCTGGCGCCGTGCGTGCTGGTTTACTTCCTGTTCCAGAAAGTCTTCATCCGCGGCGTGCGGCTCAGCGGCGCGAAGGGCTGAGCGGCCGCATTTCCAGGATGCCGGCGCTGAATCCGGACTGCATTTCCACCTCGAGGCGCAGGGCGGCCATGGTCACCGCTGGAAAGCGCACGCGGTTGAAACGGTCGGCGGCAATGCCAAGCGAGGTCGCACCCGGAGCGGCCGAGCGTATTCCGGGAACCTCCTGCCACACGCCCGGCGCGTCTCCGGGCGCGCGGTAGAGCAGGCGCCACGCCGACGGTACTCGGCACTGCCCCTGTCCGCTGTCATCGAACCAGTACACCTCGAAGCCGCCTAGTTCCGCGTTTTCGGCGAGTTCGATCTCGATCCACTCGCTGCCGCCACGGTGCGGCCAGAAGGTCAGGCGCGGCAGCGAATGATCGCCGGAACTCTGTGGCACGCGCAGATCGTTGACCGCCCAGGCACTGTCCGCGTCCCAGCAGTGACTGACCCGCACCTGGCTTTGCGAGAACAGCGTTGGCGGCGGACTGGGATCGGCAACGCCCGGGTCTTCGGCCAGCCACACCGCCATTTCACCGAGCTCGCGATGCGCCCAGGCGTAATACGGGATGGCGGTGATCTGCGCCGGCTGCAGTGGGCGCTCGCCATGCTCGGCCAGCACCGCGCGCGCCGCCGGACCTTGCAGCACCATGCGCACGTCCAGCACTCCGCTCGGGTCTAGATCGGCGGGCGCGGTGGTGGCGCGGATTTCGTCTTGGGGGCGCAGCACCAGGTCGTGCACGCGGCCGCCGTGGTCCACGCCCTCGAGGCAGTAGACCAGGGGGCCGCGTTCGAGCGCCACCCGGCCGTGGTTGGCGGCCACCGCTTCGAGGCAGTAGGTGCGCCGCACCGGCATGTCGAACTCAAGGTCGACCATGTCGCCCGGCCGCCAGTAGCGGTCGAGCACCAGATAGCCAGCCGCGTCCCGCCGTGCAGCGATGGCCTTGCCGTTGAGACGCGCGCGCCAGCCGGGTGACACCGAGCTGCGGTACAGCCCGCCGGGGGTGGCCTCGCCGACCGCCCAAGCCGGAATGCGCAAATGCAGGGCAAAACGCGCACCCCCCCCGCCCGACCGCGCCGCCGGATCGGCAACGGCATCCACCATCAGGCGCACCTTGCCGTCCCACGGATAATCGCCACTCTGCAGCATGCGCACCTCGGCGCTGCCGACCTCGAGTTCGGCGCTGCCACTGGCATAGAGATTGGTGTACAGCGAGCGGCCGCGGGTGGCGTAGATCATCCCTGGAAGCGAAGGCAAAAAACGCACCACGTTGACCGGGCAGCACGAGCAGCCGAACCAGGCCGAGCGCCCGCCCGCGCCCTGGGTGGTCGGGCGCTGATGCGAAGCCAATGGATTGGGATAGAAGAAACGGTCGCCGTTCAGGGAGATTCCGGCGAGGAAGCCGTTGTAGAGAATGCGCTCGAGCACGTCGACGTAACGCGCCTCGCCGTGGAGCAGGAACATGCGGTGGTTCCACAGCGCGTTGGCGATGGCGGCGCAGGTCTCGTTGTAAGCCTCGGCGTTGGGCAGCTCGTAGTCGTCCCCAAAGGCCTCGCCGGCGTGGCGCGCGCCGATACCGCCGGTCAGGTAGAGCTTGCGCTCGGTCACATTGCTCCACAGGCGGTCGATAGCACGCACGTAATCCTGGTCGCGGTCGAGCGCGGCGACGTCGGCCATGGCGCTGTACATGTAGGCCGCGCGCACCGCGTGACCCACCGCCTCGGACTGCTGGGTGACCGGCAGGTGGTCCTGCCAGTAGGCGCGCTGAGCCGCCACTTGCTGCAATGGACGCCCCTCCATGTGCCCGCGTTGATCCAGGAAGAAACGCGCCAGATCAAGGAAACGGCGTTCGCCGGTGATGCGAAACAGCTTGACCAGGCCGATCTCGATCTCTTGGTGGCCGGGCACGTCGTGTCGGCCGTCGGCACCGAACACCGACGCCACCAGTTCGGCGTTCTTCAGCGCGATCTCGAGCAGGCTGCGCTTGCCGGTGGCCTGAAAGTGCGCCACCGCTGCTTCGTAGAGGTGGCCGACGTTGTAGAGCTCGTGACTCCCCAGCGATACCTTTTGCCAGCGCTGCGGCCCGGCGGTGTCGTGGGGTTCGTCGGGGTGCAGGGTGCGCGCTGTGTAGAGATAGCCGTCGTCTTCCTGCGCCGCGGCGATCTTGGCAATGAGGTCGTCGAGAAAAGCGTCGAGCTCAGGATCGGGATGCGTGGCCAGCGTGTAGGCCGCTCCTTCAATCACTTTGAACACGTCCGAATCATCAAAAATGAAGCCCTGGTGCGCGCCCTCCATCAGTCCACCGGCTTTGGCGAAGTTGTCCAGCCGCCCGGTTTCGGCGCACTTGTCGAAGTCGTAGCGCACCGTGACCTGGCGATTGGTCTGCAGGCGCGCACCCCAGAAGCCACCCTCCATGTGTACGTGATCGAAAGACACCGGCCGGAAGGGATAGTCGGCCGGCGCCTGCGTCGCGGCCATCAGGATCAGGGACGTCAGCAACAT
This sequence comes from Planctomycetota bacterium, assembly GCA_021776925.1. GTDB lineage: Bacteria > Planctomycetota > UBA1135 > UBA1135 > UBA1135 > JAJFFB01. The sequence goes on from JAJFFB010000101.1 coordinate 21,067, forward strand.
GACTCCACCATTGTGACAACGGCGGCTCGACTGGGTCGGCGCACAGAGATCGACGCCTCCTAGGCGGCTAGACTGCCACCATGGCACTCGAAAGGCTGTCCTTGCTGCGCAACGCACACCGTCGGCGTGAATCTTCCTACGACCGCAGCGGTGGCAATCGCGACTCGGTGCGGGTGGCGCCAGGGGCTTCGCATTGCCTGGCCGAGCTGAACGGCCCGGGAGTCATCCGCCATCTGTGGATCACCGCGCTCGGCGACTGCCCGCACCTGCTGCGCACCGCCAGCCTGCGCATCTGGTGGGACGATCACCCCGAACCCAGTGTCGACGCACCACTGGGCGACTTCTTCGGCAACGGCTTCGGCGACACCGTCAACTTCGCTTCGCTGCCGCTGCAAATGATGCCCCAGGACGGCAAGGGCATGAACTGCTTCTTCCCAATGCCTTTTCACAAGTCCGCGCGCGTCGAGGTCTGGAATGAATCCGACCAGCCGCTCGAGCACCTGTTCTATTACGTCGACTGGGAGGAACACGGATCGCTCGACCCCGAGCAGGCCTACTTTCATGCCGCTTTCCGGCGCCAGAATCCCACCGCCGGGATCTCGGATCAGGGCATGAGCAATTGGGACTACCAGATGGAAGGCAGCAACCGCGATGGTGCCGACAACTACCTGGTGCTCGACGTCGCTGGCCGCGGCCACTACGTCGGCTGCGTCGTCGCCATCCACAACCTGCGCGTGACCGACCAGAACAACTGGTATGGCGAAGGCGACGACATGTTCTTCATCGACGGCGACGCGCTGCCGAGCCTGCACGGCACCGGCACCGAGGACTACTTTCTAACCGCCTGGGGTCCGCGGCAAAAATTCTGCGGTCCCTATGCCGGCCTGACCATGCCCGGCGGCGAGAACTACAGCGGCCGCCTGTCGATGTACCGCTTCCACATCGAAGACCCGGTGATGTTCGACCGCAGCCTGCGCTTCAGCATCGAACACGGCCACGCCAACCGCCGGGCGGACGACTGGAGTTCGGTTGCCTATTGGTACATGCAGGCTCCGGCGAGCCCATTGCACCCGCGCGTGCCGGCGGATCTGCGCATTCCGTGGCCCGCCGACCACCTGCCCGGCCTGCCGTGCGTCGAGAAATAAGGCGGCACATCCGACCCCGTACCTGGACTCGGGTTATGCTTCCCTTCCCCGCCATTTTCTATGCCCCCAACCCTTGGCGTCGCGAAATTTCCGGATCTGCTGCCCCTGCGCAACGAATCCGGAAGCCCGATCGGTCTGTTCAGTGATCACGGCTCGTGGTCCGGGGTGATCTGGGGCGAAGAACAGCTCCTCGCCATCCATAACCTGGCGACCAAGTCGGAAGCCACCGTCGATCTGGGCAGTCGGCCAGCGACCACCTGCAGCTGGTCCGACCACCTCGAGGCGCGGCTGCGCGACGGCCGCGAGATCAAGATCGCTTTCGCCGACGCCGTCACCCTGGTGATCGAAGCGAGCGGCGCTCAGCCGGAGCCGCGCACCTCCTTGCCCTTCCTGGTGCAAAAGCAGGGAACCGATCACTGGTGGCTGGTGCTGAACCTCGAGGGAGAAGCCCCCCCCGCCGCCCCGGATCCGCAGCTCTTCGCGGCCAACCGTTCGCGTTGGGACGCCTGTTTCCAGCGCGCCTTTGCCGGCTGCGACCGGCTTGAGAACCCGGTTTCGCAGGTGCTGCTGGCGCGCTCGGTGACCACCCTGCTATGGAACCTGCGCGGGCCGCGTGCCGACCTTCCCCACGCCGGCGTGATCCCCTCGCCCTTCGCCTACCGCGGTTATTGGGCCTGGGATTCATGGAAGCACGCGCGCGCTCTGGTACACATCGATCCGCAACTGGCCGCCGAGCAGATGCGCCTGCAGTTCTGCCGCCAGGGCGAGGACGGCATGGTCGCCGATACCACCATGGCCGACCGCAACGAGGACAACTGGCACAACTCAAAACCACCGCTGGCCGCCTGGGCACTGGAATCGGTCACCCGTCTCGGCGGCGATGAGGCGCTGCGCCAAGAGCTCTACCCTCACTGCGAACGGCTCCTTTCATGGTGGAGTAAATCGCGCCGGATGCCGGGGGAACAACTTTACCGCGCCGGCGGGGTCGACCACCTCACTGCGACCTGGGAGACCGGTTGGGACGAGTGCTTCCGCTTCCGCGGCATCGAATTGGAGGCCTACCGCTCTTGGCAGCTGCTCGACCTGTGGCAACCGGACCTCAACAGCTACATCCTCAACGAGCACTACGCGATGGCGGCGATGGCACCCCTGGTGGGCGCCGATCCGGCGCCGTGGCTGGCCGAGGCGGAACAGCTCGCCAGCGCCATCCGCCGCGCTTTGTGGAACGAGGCGCGCGGTTGTTTCTGCGACGTGATCGCCAGTAGCGGCGCCAGCACCGGGGTGCGCAGCGCCGCATCATGGCTGCCGCTATGGGCCGGCGCCGCTAGTCCCGACCAGCACCAGATCGGAGTCGAGACCCTGTTGTCGTCCTCCCACTTTGGCACCGAAATGCCCTTCCCGGTCATCGCCGTGTCAGAGCGTGCTTTCGAACCTGACGGCTACTGGGACGGCTCGGTGTGGGCGGATCACTCCGCTCTTGCCTTTGCGGTGCTCGGCGACCAGGCCGATGCGGCGCGCGCGCGCATGCGCGATCACCTCGCCCAGTGGGTATCGCTCTACGAGTGCTATTCGCCGCTCGACGGCCGCCCGGCGCGCGGCGCGCGACCGGCGGTACCGCAATTCTCCTGGACCGCCGCCGCCGGGATCGAAGTCCTGAACGGCGGGCCGGCACCTGCGCCGCGCCCCTGATCGCCCAAACGGCGGGCCGGCAGCCGCGCTCCTGATCGCTCAGTCCCAGCCGGCCAGGGCGCGCACTTGGTCCCATTCAAGGCCGAAGGCGGTGCGCACCGCAGCGGCGAGATCGGCGTCGTCGGCGAAGCGCAGGTGCAGGGTCAGGCTGCGGTGGGTATGGCTGCCGCCGGGAGCCAGCTCGAGACCCGGTGAAGAGCTCTCGAGTTCGTAAAACGGCTCCGGACCGCCATGGTTGTAGGAGTTGACCACGTCGCCGTAAAAGGGATCCGCGTCCAGGACCCAGCGCTCGTCCAGATAGGGAGCGGTGGGTTCGATCGGCCCGAAACGGATCACGGTGAGAATGCCGCGGTCGGGGTCGTAGGCGCCGAACACCTCGCGTGCGCGGTTGCGCAACACGCCGACCTTGCTGGTGTACTCGGCGTCGGCGCGGAACAGCGCGAAACCGTCGCCGAGCCGCAGGCGCCGCTCATCGAGGCTGCCGAAGTAATCTCCGCGCACCGCGGGACCGCCGTCCGGATCCTCGGCATCCTGGCGGAAGGGCAGGATCGCCATGGTCCGCTCCCCGGGCAAAAACATGCCGAGCAACCAGATGTTGGGCAGTCCGCCGGTGCGGGTCCACGCCTCGGTGCCGCGATTGGTCACCGTGTTGACGCTGTCGAAACCGGTCCATTGGGTGTTCTCAGGCATCTGGCCGACGAGCGCTTCGACCTGCTCCAGGGTCGGCGCCGAGAGTGCGCGCTCCACTTTCATCTGAAAGGTGGTTCCGGCGACGTTGGTCAGATTCATGTCGCGCTCCATGCGACCGAAAGCGGTCTCTCGAAACGCACCCTGGTCGAGGTCATTGGGCACGCGCCACACCTCGCGCTGCATCGGGTCGCCGGGTTCGAAGTAGAGCGAGTAGCGGCTGCCTTCGGGCCCGATCCACAGGCGCTCCTCGCCGCCGTAATTGTGAAAGGGTGCCGCCGCCGGCTCCTGGGCGATCAGATCGTGATGGACGAAGCCGAGTCCCGGACCGGTCATGTCGACGCTTGAGGTCATTACCCGACCCTGCAGTTGCGCCGAGTAGAGGAAGGCCCCCGTCCCACTGATCACGATTTCGCCGCCGGCGTGTTCTTTGATGAAGGCGGCGTCGTTTAAGAAGCCAGGCCCCTCATCCTCGACGCTGGAACAGGACCCGCACAAGGCAAGGAACCCAAAAAGGGAATAGGAGAGCGAGGGAAGGATGCGGTCCATGGAGGGATTCTGCGCGTCATGCTACGGCATTCCCCCCGGATCCGCCGCGCGCCAGACGCCAGGTCCCGCGGCCAGCGGCCTTGGCTTCGTACAGCGCTGCATCGGCTTTTTCGAGCAGCTGGTCGACCTGGCCGCGCTCGTTGCGGTCGACCGCAACCACGCCCATGCTGATACCGAGCAGCACCGAATCCGCCTTGAGACGTTTTTGGAATCGACTGGAAACCGCACTGACCCGGGTCAGCAAGCGCTCGACCACGCCGGCCAGCACGTTGCGGTCCAGACCCTCCATCCAGATTACGAATTCATCCCCGCCCAGCCGGCCCAGTAGATCGGCGGAGCGCAGCACCGTGGTCATGGCGGCGGCGCACTCGATCAGATAATCGTCGCCTACCGCGTGGCCAAGACTGTCGTTGATCACCTTGAAGTTGTCGAGGTCGCACAACAGCAAGGCCGCCTTGCGCTGGTCATGGCGTACGGCCTCAAGCCGTTGTTCGGCGCGCTCCAGCCACGCACCACGGTTGTGTGCACCGGTCATGCGGTCGAAGGTCGCCGCTTGCACCACCTTGTCGTGAAGTTCCGAAAGGTCGGCGGCGAGCGCGACCTGATGCGCGAGGGTGGCCAGCAACTCGTTGCGGTCCGGGCACGAGGCGGGATGCCCAAGCCCCTTGGCCGACAGGACCAGAGTGCCGTAAACCCGTTGTTTCCATTGCACCGGCAAATACCAGCAGCTCTCGTCGGGCAGACCGAAGCGTGCGGCGCGCATCTGCAGGGGCAGACAGCCGCTCCAGGCTTCCCCGGCGGCACGGCGCAGGAATCCCGCCGGACGGATGGTGACCTCGGGCGCACGGCCGTGGCGGCGGTGCAGGATGATGCGGTCGACCTCGCGGCCGGCGACGCAGAACGCAGCCCAATTGCAGCCCACTGCCTTCACCACCCGCGACGCCACGCGCCGCGGCCAGTCGTCCTTGGTGGCCTCGGTGGTCAGCACCTGGCTCAGAACCAGCAGGCGTTCCAGGTATTTGCTGCGCTGCCGAGCGGATTCCAACCGCCGTGACAAGGCGAGCATGCGGTCTCCCTCAACGTCGGATCGGGCCCAGCCGGCTTCGCGTTCTTGCCGCTTCATGCCGAGTTAACGCACCTCGGGCGGTGGAAAAAGGAGGAGTGGCGCATTGAGGATGGTGCTCCCAGTCATTTGCGGCCGGCAAACCGCCTGGATCAAGCGAAAGGCTGCGCCCGAGGAGGGCGGCAGGGTCCCTACCATGGTCCTGTGGTCAAGCGCGTTTTCCTGATTCTTTCGCTGCTCCTTCCGGCGGCCGTCGCCGGCCTGGCCCAGTGGTGGCCAGGCGCATGGAAGGCGCTGGTGGTGCTGGTGCCACTGATCCTGCTCGGCTACTACGACATCCTGCAGACCCGGCGCACGCTGCTGCGCGTCTACCCCGTCATCGGCCACGGACGCTACCTGCTGGAGAGTTTGCGCCCCGAGATCCAGCAGTATTTCGTTGAGAGCAACGTCAACGGACGCCCTTTCCCGCGCGAATTGCGCACCGTCGTCTACCAGCGCGCCAAAGGAGTCACCGACACCCTGCCCTTCGGCACCCAGCGCAACGTAGACCGCATCGGCTATGAATGGGTCCCTCATTCCATGAACGCGTGCGCGTCGGCACACGAAGAACGTGTGCCCATCGGCGGTGAGCAGTGCAGCCAGCCCTACGCCGCCGCTCTGATGAACGTCTCGGCGATGAGCTTCGGCTCGCTCAGCCACAGCGCGGTGCGTGCGCTGAATCTCGGTGCCAAAAAAGGCGCTTTCTATCACAACACCGGCGAAGGCGGGATCAGCCCCTACCACCTGCAAGGTGGCGACCTGGTATGGCAGATCGGCACCGGCTATTTCGGCTGCCGTGCCACCGACGGCGGCTTCGACGTCGCTCGTTACCGCGACAACGCGCAGCGGCCCGAGGTCAAAATGATCGAACTCAAGCTGTCGCAGGGCGCCAAGCCGGGGCACGGCGGAATCTTGCCCGCAGCCAAGCTGACCGCCGAAATCGCCGCCATCCGCGGGGTACCGATGGGTCACGACGTGCTGTCGCCGCCGGTTCACAGCACCTTCTCCTCCCCAGAAGGCCTGCTGCAGTTTCTTTCCATGCTGCGCGAGGAATGCGGCGGCAAACCGGTCGGTTTCAAGCTCTGCGTCGGTCACCGCACTGAATTCCTAGCCATCTGCAAAGCAATGCTGAGCAGCGGCATCATCCCCGATTTCATCACCGTCGACGGCGCCGAAGGCGGCACCGGCGCAGCGCCGCTGGAGCTCTCCAACCGCGCCGGCATGCCGTTGCGCGAGGGTCTGTCCTTCGTCCACCAGGCGCTGGGTGGCAGCGGTCTGCGCGCGCAGATCAAGCTGATCGCGGCGGGCAAGGTGGTCACCGCCTTCGATCTGTTCCGCACCCTCGGCCTCGGCGCCGACCTGTGCAATTCGGCGCGCGGCATGATGATGGCCCTCGGTTGCATCCAGGCGATCCGCTGCAACACCAACCACTGCCCGGTGGGCGTGGCGACGCAGGATCCGGCGCGCGCCGGGGCGCTCAACGTCACCGACAAGGCCGAGCGCGTGGCGCGTTACCAGTCGAGCACCATCCATGCCTTCCTCGAGCTGGCCGCCGCCGCCGGCCTCGAGAGCAGCGCCGCGATCGGAGCCCAGCACGTGCATCACCGCGTCGACGAAACCACCGTGCTCAGCCTCGAGCAGCTCTATCCGCAGCTGACCCCGGGCATCCTGCAGACCGACGCCGCCGCCGCCCCGGTCCCGTGGCCGTCGTGGTGGAACAAGGCCGACGCCGCCTCTTTCTGACCCGGCGCCGAGGCAAAAAAACCCGGGGTGCTACGATTCGCCCATGGTGGCGGTTCCCTTCGCGTTGCGCAGGCCGTGGTTGATCCTGCGCGACCTGATGGTCAACCGCGATCGGCCCGACCTCGCCCGTCTGCGCGCGCTGCGCGAACCGGAACGCTTCGTCTGGGCGATCCTGCCCCACGCCGCGCGCACCTTCTCGGCCTGCATCGCCCTCCTGCCGGCGCGCACCGCCAAGGCCGCCGCAGTGGGTTATTTGTACTGCCGCATTCTCGACACCTACGAAGACCTCGAAACCGATCTCGAACGGCGCATCTCCAGCCTGCGCGCCTTTGCCCACCGATTTCCGTGCCAGCAATCGGAGCGCTTGCCAGCGGCTGGCGCGGCCGTTACCGGTCTTTCCGGGCCGGCAGCCGGACTGCCCGCCGCACCACTGCTGCCGACGGCGGCACCGGTCGATGCCCGTGACGAGGGCCACCTGCTTCTGGTCGAACGCTGTGAATCGATCGACCGGGTGTTCCTGACCCTGCCGGCGCCGGCGCAACGGGCGATCCGCAAGCTGGTGCGCGACATGGCGGCGGGCATGATCGCGGCCTCGCGCCTGTCGGCGCGCCAGGGGCTGATCCTGCACGATCGCAAACAGCTCGCGCGCTACTGCCACGCGGTGCTCGGCAACCCGGTCGCTTTTTCTATGCGCTTGATGAAGCAGAGCGACCTCGACGCAGCCGAGGTGCGCACGGCAATGGAGGTCGGTGAATTTGTCCAGCTCGCCAACGTCACCCGCGACGTCGAAAAGGACCTGCGTCGCGGCGTCGCCTACCATCCGCAACTGGCCCCCTACCTGGGCATCGACGCGCGCGACCACCGCGCCGCACAGACCGCCGCCAAGCAGGCCCGCGCGCAGATGTTCGACCACGCGATGGAGCGGGCCAGCGCCTATCGTCATCTCTTTCACGCCCTCAGCTTCCGCCGCTGGAGCTTCAGCCGCGCCTCGGCCATCCTGATGCTGAAGTTCACCGACCGCTACTACCGCTCCTGCGCCCGGCGGCTGGGCCGGCCGCCATGGAAGGGACCGCGGTCGACGATGCGGCTGCTGCTCGGCACCTTTCCCAGTTTTTTCTCGCAGTCAGCGGCACAGCGCGCGCTTGAACGGATGGTCACGGCAATGGAAGCGAAGCGTAGCTGCTGAATGCCTGAACCAGCCGATTCTCGGCCCACCAGCGGTCCGGGTCGCGCCACGCACCGCTGTGCGCCGGCCGCGCGCCGAAAAAGCCGTTGTGCCCCCCCTTCTTTTCCAGCAGCAGCTCGAGGCCGGGGTGGCTGCGCAGCCGCTGCTGCGACTCCGCGGTCATCGGCACGAAGGGGTCGTCCTCGGCGTGCAGCACCAGGGCGGGCAGGCTGAGTTCGGGCAGGCGTTGCAGCGGACTGGCGGCTTCATAGTAATGGTCGGCGCCGGCCCAGCCGAAAGCAGGCGCGGTGGCGCGGTCGTCGAATTCAAATAGGGTGCGCATCGTGCGCATGCGTTCGGGCGGATAGCGCTCGGGCCACAATTCGGCTTTGCGCGGCCACAGGCGGCGGAACTCGGCCATGAAATACCAGATGTAGAAGCGATTGAACCCGCCACGGTGCAGAGCGACGCTGGAGGCAGCCAGATCCCAGGGCACCGAGACCGCCGCCACGCCGCGCACTCCGCGGGGCGGGGTTGCGCCCCAGTCGGCGGCGGCGTGGATGACGATGGACCCCCCCAGAGAAAAACCGGCCACCACCACGTCGTCCGGTGCGCGCTCGCGCACCACCCAGTCGACCAGCGAGTGGAGGTCGTCGCGGAAGGCCGCGTGATATAGGGTCGGGGTCAGGTGCTCGGTGCCGCCGGAGTTGCGCAGGTTCAGGCGCAGGACCGAAAAACCGCGCTGCCACGCCTTTTCCGCGGTTCCGGCCATGTAGCCGCGGCGCGCGTCACCGCACAATCCGTGGACCAGGATGGCCACCGGAGCACCCTCGTCCGCCTGCCAATGGCACTCGACCTTGACCTGAGTGTCGCCGCCGACGGCGAGCAGAAAGGACTCGGAACGCTGCAAAAAAGGGCCCAGCCGGCGCGGCAGTTTGGCCCCCGCAACGGTCATCAGATGGGCCGGCCGCAACAGGGGATGCGGGGAAAATCCGGGGTAGTAGGAGGACACGGTGGGAGGTTGGCAGCGGGGATGTGCGAAAAGCGCTAGAATAAGCCGCGTGGCTCTGCATAAGGGCCGCGCCAATCGTGGTTAGTCCGGCCGAGAGGATGGTGCCCCGATCCCCAAGACTCTCTCGGCCTCTGAATAAATGCGAATCTACGTTGGAAACCTTCCCTGGAGCATCGGTGACGATGAACTCCGGGAACTGTTTGGCGCTTTCGGTGACATCATCGATGCCAAAGTTTTGATGGACCGGGAAACTGGCCGCTCGCGCGGTTTTGGTTTTGTGGAAATGGACGATGACAGCGCTGGTAAAGCGATTGCGGCATTGAACAATTCCGAGGTCGATGGCCGTGAACTCACGGTCAACGAAGCCCAGGAGCGTCGCCCCCGTGAGGGTGGTGGCGGCGGTGGCTATGGCGGCGGCGGCGGCGGTGGTGGCCGTGGCGGCGGCTACGGCGGTGGCGGTGGCGGTGGCCGTGGTGGTGGTCACGGCGGCGGTCGCAGCGGTGGTGGTGGCTACGGCGGTGGCGGCGGTGGCGGCGGTGGCCGCGGCCGACGCGACGACTGGTAAGCCATACCTGCTGATCCCGTGGGGCAAGGCCCCGCGGTCACTTCATGAAACGGACCTGCTCACGGGCAGTTCCGTTTCTCTCATTTATGCTTTTCTTGTGCGCGAGACCTTTCGCTGAGGCCTGCTTGGCCCCAGCGCTTGCTCACTGGGTAGCCGTTAATGCGACTCTTTTGTCTGGGGTGCGCTTTCGCGCGCCGGCGGAAGACCGTGCCAGCCCCCGTCGGCAGCGGTGGCCAGGTATTCACGCGCACTGAAGGAGTCGACCTGGATTGCGTCATGACGCGCGCGTTCGGCTTCGAGCACGCGTTTGCTTTCGGCTTCGGTGATCACACCGGCGCGCACCGCGGCGCTCAGCGCATCGACCGGATTGCCTCGCGCGAGTTGACGCTTGCGCATCGCCTGTTTGATCTTGCCGATAATTCCATCGGCTTCGGCACACAGGATGAAGGCGTTTTCCAACCGCCCGACCGGGTGCTCCAGGTCGCGCGGCACGTAGAGCAGGTTGAAGAGACGATCGCGCTGGGCGCCGGGCGTGCACATGGCACGCGCAACCTGATGGGCGAGTTCGTCGGACGGGCCGCTGCCGAGAGTGTTGAGTCGCGACCACAGCGCCACCGGGCGGCGCACCAGCCAGCCAACAAGCGGGCCATCGAAATTGGCGAAGACCCCGTCGAAGGCCTTCTGCATGTCGGCGAAGGCGGTTTCCATGGCGTAGCGGAAGAAGGGTAGGTCCTCTTCGCGCCGGCCCTCGGCTTCGAAGCGGCGCAGGGTTGCCGCAGCCAGGTACATCGCCGAGAGGACGTCGGACAGGCGTCCGGTCAGCGCTTCCTTGCGCTTCAGATTGCCGCCATAGGTACCCATGGTCAGGTCGGCGAAGAAGGCGAAGGTCGACGACGCCCACGACAACTTCTGCAGGTAGCGGCGCGACGGACCCTCGACCGGACAGGAGGCGAGGTGACCGCGGCTGGCGCCGAGCACCAGCATGCGCGCTTTGTTGCGCAGCACGTGGCCGATGTGGCCGAAGAAGGCCTCGTCGAAGGCGGCGACGTCGCCTTTCTCCAGACTGGAGATCTCTTTGTAAGCCCACGGGTGACAGCGGATCGCGCCCTGGCCGAAGATCATCAGCGTGCGCGTAAGGATGTTGGCGCCCTCGACCGTGATCGAGATCGGCGCCGCGGCGTAGGCGTGGGCGAGCAGGTTGCGCGGACCGCGCGAGATGCCGGACCCGCCAACGATGTCCATGGCGTCGTTGATGTTGCGGCGGAAGGACTCGGTGAAGCTGTGCTTGGCGATCGCCGACACCACCGCCGGCTTGGCGCCGTGGTCGAGCCCGGCCGCGGTCAGACGCCGCGCCGCTTCGAACATGTAGGAGGAGCCGCCGATGCGCGCCATCGGTTCTTCGATGCCTTCGAACTTGCCGATCGACATGCCGAACTGCTTGCGCACGGTGGCGTAGGCGCCGACGGTGCGCGACAGCATCTTGTTGCCCGCCGCGCTCTGCGCCGGCAGCATGATGCCGCGCCCGGCGGCAAGCTGTTCCATCAGCATGCGCCAGCCCTGGCCAGCCTTTTCCGGGCCGCCGATGATGCAGTCGATCGGCACCTCGACGTCGTGCCCCTCGAAAGGACAGTTGAGGAAGGGCACGCCGAGCGGGTCGTGCTGGCGACCCTTGACGATGCCCGGCGTGTCGGCCGGAATCAGCGCGCAGGTGATGCCCGGATGCGGATCGCCACCGAGCAGCATGTCGGGGTCCTCGAGCTTGAAGGCAATGCCCATCACCGTCGCCCGCGAGGCCAGCGTGATGTAGCGCTTCTCCCAGCGCAGGCGCAGCATCAGCGCACCGCGCTCGTTCTTGAACACCGTGCCGCGCGCTTTCATGCTGCCCGCGTCGGAACCCGCGGTCGGCTCGGTCAGCGCAAAACTGGGAATCTCTTCGCCGCGTGCCAGGCGTGGCAGCCAATAGGCCTTTTGCTCGTCGGTGCCGTAGTGCACCAGCAGCTCGGCCGGACCAAGCGAGTTCGGCACCATGACGGTAATGCTCAACGGGATCGAGCACGACGACAGCTTGCCGATCACCGCGCTCATGGCGGTTGCGGTGAAGCCGAGCCCGCCGTATTCCTGCGGGATCACCATGCCGAAGAAGCCCTCCTCGGCCAGCGCCTGCCATGTTTCAGGGGACAGGTCGCGCTTCTGGAAGACCTCCCAGTCGTTGGTCATCTGGCACACGCGCTCGACCGGGCCGTCGAGGAAGGCCTGCTCCTCTTCGCTCAACTCTGGAACCGGTTCGTCGAGCAGCCGCTGCAGGTCGGGGCGGCCGCCGAACAACTCGCCCTCCAGCCATACCGTGCCGGCGTCGAGCGCCTCTTGTTCGGTCTTGGAGATCTTTGGCAGCAGGCCGGCCTTCTTGAGGAAGCCCATCAGCGGCTTGGTCACCACGCGGCTGCGCACCGGCGCCAGGTTGAAGAAGAAGGCGAAGGCCACCAGCAGAGCCCACCAGACGGTGCCGGCACCGGACCACAACAGCACAGCGGCCAGCGAAAGGGTCCAGACGATGAGAGGTGCGCCGTAGAAGCCCAGGGTCAGGGCGCCGGCGAGAATGAGCAGTAGGGTAGCGATCATGATGCTTCGTCCTGTTTGCAGAGCAGATGGCCGACGGCGTTGTCGACCACGGCATCCATGAAACCGAGGACGTCGATGTTGACGTCCAGACGTTGGGAATGATGCAGCGAAACCGCACCGTGGATCTGCGCCCAGATCACGTGGGCGCTGCGCAGGTCTTCTTTTTCTTCGCTGCCGGGGCGTCCCTTGACCGCCGCCAGAGCGTCGGCGAACAGATCCAGGTTGCGCCGCGCGCGCCGGTAGAGCTCCTTCGGATAGCGCTTCATGTGCGCCGGGTGAAGCAGGAACATGACCTCGTAGTACTGCCGGTTCTCCAGGGCGAACTCGAGGTAGCTGCGGCACAATTTGTGGCAGCGCTGCACCGGATCCTGGACGCCGTCCAGGGAGCCGAGCAATTGGTTGTGCAGACGCTCCATGCCCTCGTTGATCAGCGCGTGGAGCAGATCATCCTTGTCCTGGAAGTACAGGTAGATACTGGTCGCGGTGCAGCCGACCGCCCGCGCGATCTTGCGCATCGACAAGCTCAGGTAGCCTTCGGCGATCAGGCACTCGCGCGCTTCGTCGAGGATTGCGGCGCGGAGTTCGGACGGGTTGGTGTTGCGTGCCAAGAGGTGGAGGGGGCTGGAGCGGCAGTCCGCCGGGATTCCCCTTTATCGGTTTACGCCGTTAACTTTACACTGTTAACCGAAAAATTCCAAAAAAGCCTCCGGGAGACGCCCTCCTGGCCCTCAAGCGCCCCTTCCGCAGGCGGCCCCACAGGGCCACTTGCAAAAGACAGGTTGACAGCGTTAAGTTTACGCTGTTAAGTTCCGATATCAATCGCACACCCATGCTTGCCTACAACCTCCTGGATGACGGCCCGGACATCGTGCTGGCGGCCGGCTTGCGCAGCCCCTGGGTGCGCGCGGGCAGTGCCTTCCGCTATGAAGACGCCGGCCACCTCGGCGCCCGCGTGGCGCGCGAACTGATCGCCCGCAGCGGCATCGACCCGGCCGAGATCGACGAAGTGATCGCCGGCTGCGTCGGACCGCCGCACGATCAAGCCAACATCGGACGCGTCATCGCGCTGCGTGCCGGCGTTCCGCAGGCGGTGCCCGCGCGCACCGTGGCACGCAACTGCGCCAGCGGCATCGAAGCCGTGACCTCCGCGGTGGCCAACATCCGGGCCGGCTTTGGTACCACCTATCTGACCCTCGGCGTCGAGGTCATGAGCGCCTACCCGCTGATCATGGGGCACCGCCTGACCGGTTTCTTCGAGCGCCTGATGAAGGCGCGCAGCCTCGGCGCGCGGCTCAAGGGCATCGCCTCCTTCCGCCCGTCGATGCTGAAGCCGCGCGTGGCCCTGCTCGAGGGGCTGACCGATCCGGTTTCCGGTCTGATCATGGGCAAGACCGCCGAACTGGTGGCGCGCGACTTCGGCCTCACCCGCGAGCAATGCGACGGCTTCGCCCTGCGCAGTCACGAGCGCGCGCTGGCGGCGCAGGAACGTGGCCGCTTCCAGGCCGAGATCCTGCCGCACCTGCCGCAACGCGCGCGCAAATCGGCCGGCGCGGTCGATGCCGACGACGGGCCGCGCAGCGACCAGAGCATGGAGCGCCTCGGCCGCCTCAAACCGTATTTCGATAAACCCGACGGCGTGGTCACGGTCGGCAACGCCTGCGGCATCACCGACGGCGCCGCCGCCCTGCTGGTGACCACCGCCGAGCGCTGCGCCGAACTGGGACTGAAACCGATGGCACGGCTACGTAGCTTCGCCTGGTCCGGCTGCGATCCAGCCCGCATGGGCCTCGGCCCGGTGTACTCTTCGGCGCTGGCGCTCGACGCTGCCGGCTGCCGTCTCGATGACATCGGCACGGTCGAGATCAACGAAGCCTTCGCCGCCCAGGTACTCGGCTGCGCGCGCGCCTTTGAAAGCGCGAGCTGGGCCGAACGCCATCTCAATCGCAGCCACGCGGTCGGCGAACTCGACCTCGCCCGCACCAACGTCAACGGCGGAGCCATCGCCCTGGGACACCCGGTCGGCGCCACCGGCGCCCGCCTGCTGCTGACCGCCGCCCACGAGCTCGAGGTCGGCGACCACGAACTCGCCCTCGCCACCCTGTGCATCGGCGGCGGCCAAGGCGGCGCCGTGGTGCTGGAACGAGTCGCCTGAAGCCCGCTCTAGATCCATGGAACTGCAAGGATTTCCACTTCCCGAAGACAGCCCTGAACCCGGCGCGTGCATCCGCATTGAGCGGCCCGAGCCCGATCTCGCGGTGCTGGTCCTCGCCCCCCCCCACCGCAGTCTGGCGGTGCTCGACGCCCCGCTGCTGCGCGACCTCGACGCGGCGGTGGCGGAACTCGAAAACGGTTACCAGAAGGGCGTCGTCATCGCCGGCGCCGAGCCGCTGAAGTTTGCCGCCGGTGCCGACATCGACGCGATCGAATCGATCACCGCGCCGGCCGATCTGAAGCGCATCTGCGACTTCGTCCACGATCTCTTCCTGCGCATCGACAAGCTGTCGGGGCGCGTCGTCGCGGCGATCGGCGGCCCGGTTCCTGGAGGGGCCTTTGAATTGTCGCTGGCGTGCGACTACATCGTCGCCGCCGACCACCCCAAGACGCGCATCGGCCTGCCCGAGACCATGCTCGGCATCCTGCCGGGCTGGGGTGGCTGCCACCGCCTGCCGCGGCGGGTGGGGCTGCCGACCGCGATGCAGGCGATCCTCACCGGACGGCTTTATCCAGCGCGTCAGGCCAAGAAGATGGGCCTGGTCGATCGCCTGACCCATCCGGAATACCTGCTGCGGGTGGCTTCCGACATCGCCATGGGGCGCGAGACTCCGCGGCGCAAGGCGCGCGGCTGGAAGGGCATGCTGGTCGACCGCAACCCGTTGATGGCCAACCTCATCGCCAAAAAGGCGCGCGAGACGGTCTACCGCAAGACGCGCGGCAAGTATCCGGCGCCGCTGCGCGCGATCGACATCACCGCCGAGGGTCCGCGCACCTCGATGCAGCAGGCCGCGCGCAAAGAAGGCGACGCCATCGCCGAACTCGCCACCGGTCCGGTGTGCAAGGCGCTGTTGTCGATCTTCGGCTCCTCGGAAGAGGCCAAGAAGCTCGGCCGCGACCTCGAAGGCTTCGAGCCGCGCACCTTCCGCCGCGCCGGTGTCCTCGGCGGCGGCGTGATGGGTGGTGGCATCGCCAGCAATCTGGCTCTCAAGGGCGTCGCCACGCGCATCTTCGATCTGGCGCCACCGGCGCTCGACGCGGTCCTGCACGAGCACCGTGGCGACGTCGCCAAGCGCCTGAAGCGCCGCCGCCTGACCAAGGCCGAATCGCTGCAGGCACTCGACCGCCTCGACTGCAGCCGCTCGATGGACGGCTTCAGCGGCTCGCAGATCGTGATCGAGGCGGTGGCCGAACGCCTCGACGTCAAGCAGTCGGTGTTCCAGCAGCTGGCCAGGCAGGTCGGCAGCGACTGCATCCTGGCCAGCAACACCTCATCGCTGTCGGTCACCAGCATCGCCGAAGGGGTGCCCCGCCCCGAGCGCGTGGTCGGCATGCACTTCTTCAATCCGGTCAAGAAGATGCCCCTGGTCGAAGTGGTGCGGGGCGAGCAGACCGCCCACGAGGTGGCACTCGAAGTCGCCGCATTAGCGGTGAAGATGGGCAAGACCCCGGTGATCGTGCGCGACGTGGCCGGCTTCCTGGTCAACCGGCTGCTCGGTCCCTACCTCGACGAAGCCGTGCGCCTGTTCATCGACGGCGCCCAGCCCAAACAGGTCGATGAGCTGATGCTGGACTTCGGCATGCCAATGGGGCCCTTCCGCCTGCTTGACGAGGTCGGTCTCGATATCGCCGAGCATGCCAGTGAGTCGCTGCACCAGGCTTATGGCGAACGCATGATTCCGTGTACCGGGCTCGAGCCGATGCGCTCCCCCGATCGCCTCGGGCGCAAGACCGGCAAGGGCTTCTACGTCTTCCCCAAGGAGCGCAAGGCACGCGAGTCGGTGGCCCCGGACCTGGCCGACTACCAGTCAGGCAGCAGCGCCCGCCGGCTCAGCGACGAGCAGATCGTCGACCGCCTGGTGCTGTCGATGGTCAACGAGGCCAGCCGCTGCCTGGAAGAGGACGTGGTCGCGGGCGCCAAGGAACTTGATCTGGCCACGGTCTTCGGCACCGGCTTCGCGCCGTTCCACGGCGGCCTGCTGCACTACGCCGACAAGCTGGGTGCCACGGAAGTGGTTGCACGCCTGGAAGGAATCGCCGCCAGCGAAGACGTCGCCGCAAGACCTGGCGGCAGCGCCAAGTTCGAGCCGGCCGCACTGTTGCGGGAAAACGCGCGCCGCAACCTTGGTTTCTTCAGCGCCTGATCCAGGCGCTGCGCGCGGGCATAGGAAAAACGACGGATAAAAAAGGGGGGGGTAAAAGGGGCGTGCGGCTTAGGGGCGCCGCACGAACCAGTCGCGGATGGCGATGCCGATGCCGACCAGCCCGGAGAGGCTGAACGCGGCAACAATGAGGAACAAGGGAATCAGCATCTCGGGTGAGCTGCTGGTGATGCCAGGGAAAGTTGTTGCAATCATGGATTCGTGGTTCAAGGTTTCTGGGACGCCGGAGTTAATGGGAATTCCCCCGCGGCGCTTTCATTACGGACGGCAAAAAATGTCCGTTTATGGGAACCTATGCAAAATTTTGCGCGCTACGCAGAAGTCTTCTTTCGTTGGCAATTCCGCCTGAAACCATAAAAAAAAGGGCGACACCGTCCCTCACGGTGCCGCCCCCAACCCTTATTCGTGTGCAGGCATCCCCCCAGAGGCCTTGCAGCAAGGGCGCGTCACTCGCTGATTCCCCCGAGGGGGTTTCATGGGACGCTAGGTTCAGAAAGATCGTTCACACGGAACAACCCTTCCTACGACGCTGCGGTTCAAATCCTCAGGGATTCCTTCGAAAAAATACTTTGCCATTGTGCAACAAAACACAACACGTTTCACACCCACGTGCGTAGCCGCGTCAAGGCCCGGCCGCCCCGCCGGTGAAGCGCCGCCACGCCTCAGTCGTCGCGCCGGCCCCAGCTGAACAGATCGCTGATGATGTTGGCGAGGCCAAGGCCGACGAGCAGAATTGCAACGAAGTTGCCAGCCCCGCCGGTGTTGACCACGGTGGTGTAACCGCCCATCCCATAGGGATGTTCGTTGAACCAGAAGGCGGCGCCGATGGCGATCAGGATCAGGCCGCCACGCAACGGCACCCGGCGGCGCCCCTGTTTGGCCGGCTCTTGGTTGGGGCCGTCCAGGATCTCGCGGATCTCTTCGGTGGTCAGGCCCTGTTCGATCGCCTTCTCCACCAGATGGGCGCGCAGCTTCTGGCCGCGATAGTGGAAGAAAATGGCGATCACCGGAATCGACAGGCCGCCGGCAATCGCGATAATGGGAATCAGGAGATTCTCAAGGTCGCCATCGGGAACCGCTGTCAGCAAGGAGGCGTAGATCTGGAACATCTGGAATGGAAGCATCGGGCGCTTGCCCCCTTCGACCCGGCACCTGGCTTTGTGGTTGCAGGCTGCAACCCAGGTCCGCGCCACGGGGTCTTACCCATGGTAGGGGTCGCCATGTCCACCGACGTCACCGCAGCGGATTACCTGCCTCTGACCGAGGCCACGGCGCGGCGTTTCGTCGATCGCTTCTCAGCTCCTGTTTTGTCCCAGCTCGCCCGATTCCGCCTGCCGGCCGATCTCGCCGAAGACGCCGCCCAGGAAGCTCTGCACCGCGCCCTGCGCGCGCTGCCGCGCTTTCGCGGCGATTCGGCGCTGTCGACCTGGGTCTACCGCATCGCCCACCGCGAGGGCCTGCGCGCGCTGGAGCGGTGGCAACGACGGCGCGCGCGCGAGGCACCGATCTCGGCGCTGGGCGAGCCTCAGGCCGAAACGGCCCCGGACCTGGTCGCCCAGGAAGACGAATTGCAGCGCCTGCGCCGCGCCCTGGATACGCTCCCCGACAACCACCGCCTGGCCCTGGGTTACCACTACCTGGAGGGGCTATCGGTCGCCGAAATCGCCCAGGTCACCGGAGCTGCACAGGGCACCGTCAAGGCGTGGCTGAAACGCGGCCGTGACCGTCTCCGCGAGCGCTTCGCCAACGGCAAGAAAGATGACTGACCTCGAGCGCCTGCTAGGTGATCCGCGCGCATTTCGCGCGGTGCCCCAGCGCGAGATGGCCGACCAGGCCGCCGAGGGCGCGCTGGCGCGGTGGCGCAGTGACACGCCCAGCCCGGACCTCGCTGCGGGAACGCGCCGCGCCCGCTGGGTATCCCTGCTGCGCAACCGCAGCCTGCGCCGCCTGCTGCCGACCATGGCGGTTTCCACTTTGCTTCTGGGCCTGGCGGTAATCCTTCTTGGCGGACCGCGCGGCTGGCTGCCGCGTTACGACATGCGCCTCAAGTACTGGCTGCTCGACCTGGTCGACTCCACCACCGAAGGCTTCATCTACTATCCGGTAGCGACCGCATTCAGCCTGGCTGCCGCCGTTTCCTTGCTGTGTTTCGCCGCGTGGCCCGAGGCGCGGCGGGCGCTGCGCGGGCTGATTGCCTAGGTGGACACCCAGGGCTGGTATCGACTCATCGCACCGGTCTACGACCTGTGCTGCCGCCCGCTTTACGCCGCCCCGCGCCGCCAGGCGGTGGCCTGGGCGTCCGCCAATGGACCGCGGGTGGTGGAACTGTGCTGCGGCACCGGCCTCAACCTGCCCCCCCTAGCTCGTGCAATCGGCCGCCAAGGCCATCTGCTCGGAGTCGACTTCACCCCGCCCATGCTGCGCCGCGCGCAGCGCCGCGTGCGCCGACTCGCCCGCCAACGCGCTGCCGGTGCGCCGCTGGCCGAGGTGCAGGTACTCCAGGCCGACGCGGCCCAGGTTCACCGCGACCAGGCCCACGCCTGGCTAGGTGATGGCGCCGCCGACGCGGTGCTGATCAGCTTCGGACTGGCCGTGGCCCCGGACTGGCAGGGAGTGCTCGAACGGGCCTGGCGGTGTCTGCGGCCGGGCGGCCGCCTGGTGTTGGTCGACAACCGCCCGCTGGGCCCCGGAAGGCGGCGCTACTGCAATCCGCTGCTGGTTCCGGTAGCCAACTTCCTCGGCCACGCGCGCCTGCAGCGCCCGCTCGCGAACTTGCACGAAGAAGGGCAGATGGCCGAGTCGCGCACCTTCCTGGGCGGTTTCGTCTTCGCCGCCACCGCCTACAAGCCTGGGAAACCCGCCGCTCAGGGAGTCTGGTAGCGCTGCCGCAGGGCGTCGAAGGCCGGATTCCGATCGCACAGGACCCGGACCCGGTCGGCCGAGGCGGCGTTTGCTTCGCGATAGGCGACCTCGGCCTCGGCGGTGCGCTCGGATTTGTCCAGGACCAAAGCCAGGGCGAGCAGGACCTGGGCGTCTCCGCCCTTCATGCGGTTGGCGGCCTGCAGCGGCTCGAGGGCTTCCGCAAGAAGGCCCATCTGCACGCGCAGCAGGCCGAGGTTGAGCGCGGTCTTGTGGGCTGGGTCGGCGGCGGCGTAGGCCTGGTCGTAGGCGGCCATCGCCAGTCGCGGTTGGTTCAGATCCCCGTAACAGTCGCCGAGGTGGCGCCAGGCCATGAATTCGGTCGGGCGCAGTTGCCCGGCCACCTCGAAGAAGGAGACCGCTTCGGTCAGCCGCCCTTCGCGTTCGTTCATCAGGCCGAGTTCCAGTTGCGCGCGGTAGACCGTCGGAGTCACCGCAAGGATCTGTTCATAGGTGCTGCGCGCCGCAGCCGGGTCGCCCCTGCGCGCGTGGTGGGTGGCGAGCAGCAACAGGGCTTGCAGATTGCCCGGGTCGACGTCGAGCGCCTGGCGGATCGCCACCTCGAAGCCGGCGGCGTCGTCGTCGGCGGAACTCCACGACGCCTGCAGCACGAAGGGCGCCGGGTCGGCGGGGTTCATGCGCGTGGCCAGATTCCAGTCCAGCTGCCAGTTGGGGTCGTTGAGCTGGCGTTCGAGATCGGCGAGCCCGAGCAGATCGAGGACGTCGGAGTCGGGCAGCGCGGCGAGGCGGCGGCGCATCGCCAAGGCCTGGTCGCTGCGCTTTTGTTCCATGTAGAGACGGTCCAGCGCGGTCAGGCAGCCGCGGTCGAGGGGCACCTCCTGCAGCAGCGCCTCGAGTTGCGCGGTGGCCCCGACCTCGCCGGCCTGCGCGGCTTGCAGTGCGGCGCGCTGGCGCGCCAGCCAGGGTTGCAGATCGCGCGCATCACCCAGGCTTGCGCTGACCGCCGGCGGCGCGCTGGGCCGGCCAAGTTCCTGCAGACGCTGGCGGTCGGCGGCGTTGAGCGCGGCGAACAGATCGCGCGGTTCCTGGCGCTGGCCGCCGGCATGCAGCTGGGTCAGGACCTCGGCGAAGCGCGCCGCGTCGTCGGGGACCAGAGCGAGCACGTTTTCGGTCTCGCCGGGGTCGCGTGCCAGCGAGAACATCTCGGCGCGCTGGCCGGAAACGTAGCGGCCATCGCTGGTGCGCAGCGCGTACAACGGAGCGCGTCCGTAGGCGGTCAGCGGCAAGAGGGTTTCGGAGTACACCACGCGTTGCGGCTCGGGCGCCGCCGGGTCGCGCAGCTGCGCCGCCATCGAAATGCCGTCGAGAGTGGGGTCCGGCACCCCGCCCATCAACTCGACGATGGTCGGCATCAGGTCGGCCTGACTGGAGACCGGGCCCAGCACTGCGCCTTCCCTCAGCAGCGGATTGACGAAGAACGCGGGCACGCGCAGGGTCGCGTCGTGCAGGAACAGACCGTGGGTGGCTTCTTCATGTTCGCCGAGCGACTGGCCGTGGTCGGCGGTGATCACCAGCAGCGTGTGGCGGAAGACCTCGCGGTCGATCAGGGTCTGCAGCAAACGCCCGATTTTTTCATCGGCAGCAGCGATCTCGGCGTCGTAAGGGTTGCCCTGAGCCTGGTCGAGGAAGGCCTGGCTCGCCTCAAAAGGGGTGTGGGCTTCGTGCAGTTCGATCCACAGGAAGAAGGGCTCGTCCTGTCCAAGAGTGGCCAGCCAGGCGTTGGCGCGTTGCACGGTGTCCATGCCCGAGACCTCGCGCAGGCGGTAGGAACTGCGCTCGGATCCTGATACCAGGTTGTCGTCATAGTGTTCGAATCCTTGCGCCAGGCCGCTTTCGGCCGACAGGGTCATGGCCGAGACCGCCGCTCCGGTGCGCAGGCCCTGGGCACGCAGGACCTCGGCCAGGGTCTGGACCTCGTCGGGCAGGCGCGTGCTGTGGTTGCTGCGGGCACCGTGGCGATAAGGGTAGAGCCCAGTCATCATCGAGGCGTGCGCCGGCAGTTCGGTCGGCGAGGTGCTGATGTGCTGCTGCAGACGGACGCCGATCGCCGCCAGCTGGTCGATGTTGGGGGTGCTCGATATCGGCGAGCCATAGGGCGCCAGGTGATCGGCGCGCGTGGCGTGCATGGTGACCAGCACCACGTTGCGCAGGCTGGCAGGACCGTAATCCTCGATGGCGGGGTCGACAGGTTCATCGCTGCCGCCGCAGGCCGGGATCAGAAGGGCGGCGGCCAGCAGGCCGCCGAGAGAAATCAGGTGGGAAGCGCGCATGATGCGTGGAAGCGCCGAATTGTACGCCGACCGTCTGCCGCACGCAGCCTGCGAAGCGAAGCACTTCATCCGCAGGCTGGGAGCCCTGCCATACTGGAGGCGTTGTGTTTGCCCCACTTGCCCTGATCTGCGCTCTGCCCCAGGCCTCTGCCGCCGAGGCCGCCCCAGCCATCCCCGTCGTGCGCGCCGAACTGGTGTGTGACGGCTTCGAGATGCCGCTGTACGCCACCTCGGCGCCCGGCCAGGCCAACCATCTCTACGTGCTGGAAAAGGCCGGCGTGATCCGCATCGTCGATCTCAAGCAGAACAAGGTGCTGGAGCAACCCTTCCTCGACATCCACGAAAAGGTTTCGACGCGCAGTGAGCGCGGCCTGCTCGGCCTGGCTTTTCCGGCGGACTACCAGAAATCGCGTCTTTTCTACCTCCATTACAGCGATCTCGAGGGTCAGACGGTGGTGGCGCGCATGGCGCTCGACCCGGGTGACCGGCTGCAGGCCGACCCCAAGTCCGAATTCATCCTGCTGACGGTGCCGCAGCCCTTCGCCAACCATGACGGCGGTGAGCTGGTCTTCGGCCCCGACGGCATGCTCTATCTCGGTCTCGGCGACGGCGGCGCCGCCAACGACCCGCATAACGCGGCGCAGAACGGGCGCTCGCTGCTCGGCAAGATCCTGCGCCTGCAGGTCAGCAGCGAGCTGAAGGCCCCCTACCGGGTACCCGAGGACAATCCGTTTGTCTATGACGAGAAGTTTCGCGACGAGATCTGGTGTTACGGCCTGCGCAATCCGTGGCGCTTTTCTTTCGACCGCGACAACGGCGATCTGTGGATCGGCGACGTCGGTCAGAACAAGTGGGAAGAGGTGGACTACTCGACCTTCGAAGAGGCCGCGGGCAAGAATTATGGCTGGCGCGTGCGCGAGGCCCGGCACCCCTTCAACAAGTCCGACCCGCAGCCGCGCAACATGACCGAACCGATCCACGAATACGTGCAGGGCGGTCCGCGCAACGCGCGTTCGGTGACCGGCGGCTACGTGTACCGCGGCAAGGCTCTGCCTCAGCTACGTGGCTGGTACCTTTTCGCCGACTACGTCAGCGGCCAGGTTTACGGCCTCAAGCAGGAAGGCGGCACCACCACCGCACACCACGACTTCACCCCTGCTCTTGAAGAGAGCCTGGGCCGCAAGCTCGCCGCCATCGCCTCGTTCGGCCAGGACGCCGCCGGGGAGTTGTATTTGATGGACCTGGCGGCCGGCACTCTTTACCGCCTCCATTAAGCGGTCCGCCTCAGGTCAACCAGAACCGGGCAAGTCGTTCAGGCCGTGCCAGGCCTCCATGCCTCCGCGCAGGTCAGTCAATCCGGCGCAGCTGCCACGGTCCGCAGCCACCAAGCTGAGAGCAACCATCGAGCGGTAGCCGCGAGCGCATTGCAGGACCAGCGGTCCATCGGGGACTTCTCCCAGGCGCGCGGGCAGTTGTGCCAGCGGAATGTGCTGGCTGCCGGGAATGCGGTCGACTTCGCGCTCGCCAGGCTGACGCACGTCGAGCACCTGCGGGGGGCTGGCGCTGTCGAGCGAGGATTTCAAGCCGGCGGGATCCAGCCGCTGAACGCACACGCCGAGGTCGGGCCGGGCACCCAAACCATCGATGCCGCCGGCAAGACTGCCGGCAACGAGGTCCAAACCCACCCGGGCCAGGCGCAGCGCGGCTTCGCCCGCGCGCCCAGGCGGGGCGATCAGCACAATCGGTCGCAGCGGGTCGAGCACGGCACCCGCCCAGGTTGCAAAGCGGCCATCAAGGCCGACGTTGAAACTGCCCGGCAGATGCAGTTCAGCGAACTCCTCAGGACTGCGGCCGTCGAGGACCTGTGCGCCCTCCTCGACCTGGTGCAGGAATGCGTCGATCTCGAGGTGCGGCAAGGCTCGCAGATCGTCCTCTACGAGTACGCCGTGTTCCTGGCCGTTGAGGCGTGCCGCGCGCAAGAAGTAAGCCGGCGGTGGAGGCTGCGCGGCGGCCACCAGGCGCACGAAGTTGGTTTTTGCCATCGGCTGCAGCGCGTAGTTGGTGGCGCGCTGGTCACCCAAGGTGCCATAGGTCTCCTGGCTCATGGCCTTGCCGCACAGCGATCCGGCACCGTGGCCAGGGTAGACCAGGGTGGAGTCAGGCAGGGGCAGGATTTTTTGATGCAGCGAGTCATATAGCTGCTCACCGAGTTCCTCGGCAGTGGTGCCCACCGATGCCATCAGGTCGGGACGGCCGACGTCGCCGAGGAATAGAGTGTCGCCGGTAAGGATCGCGTGAGGCTGTTCGCGGTCTGCGGCAAGATCGTAGACCAATAGGCAGATTCCCTCGGGTGTGTGGCCCGGGGTTTCCAGGGCGCGCAGGCGCAGCTGCCCGAATTCGAGCTGATCCGATTCACCGAAAGGAGAGAAGGCGAAATCAGCCTGTGCCCGCGGACCAAGGTGAATGGTGGCGTTGCAACGATCGCGAAGCTCCAAATGACCGGCGACGAAATCAGCGTGGAAGTGGGTCAGGAAAATGTGGCGGATGGTCAGCCCCAACAGCTCAGCCTGGTGCAAATAGACCCCCACGTCCCGGCGCGGATCGACCACGATCGCGGTGGCGGTCTCTTCGTCACCGATCAGGTAGGAGGCCTGGGAAAGACATCCCAGGTAATGCTGCTCAAGGATCATCGGGGGTGGCTGAACAGCCCGTGGATAAAGTGCTTTCGTGGCTTGGCGAGTGGTTTCGCCTTCCTGCAAGGAAGCGGGTTCGGCCCCTATCCGTGGATAGGGGCGGGTTCTGCTGACGCCGCAGGTAGGCGAAAGCGCCGTCGAGGCGCGGAATGACTTTGTCCACGGGCGGTTAACCCTGCCGTCAGGGCTTGGCTACAAGATACGCGATCCAGGTGCCTTCGTGGTCGAAGTGCTTGCGCTTCAGAAAGATGCCGTCGGTGTCCTCTTCTTCGTCGTCCCAGCCTTCGGTATAGACGTCGACACTTGAGAAACCGGCTTCGAGCAGCAGGTCGCGGATCTCGGGGAGCTGCCACACCCGCCACACGTACTTGAAGGCCTTGTTCATCCTTTTGCCGCGCTGCAGCTTGAAATGGATGTAGCAGACCATCTCGCCGGTGATCGGGTTGTAGGTGTTCTGGTCCCAGATGTAGTTGAAGGGCGGCATTTTGGAGCCGTCCCAGCGCTCGCCGTCGTCGATGCGGCGGTCGACCTCCTCCACACTGGTGACTTCACTGCCCCCCATCATGTCGCAGACAAACAACCCTTCTTCGGCGAGGGAATCGCGGGCGATGCGGAAATAGCGCAGCATTTCCTGGCGCTCCTGAAAGATCCAGTAGCTGAAGTTCTGTGCGCACAGCAGATCGACATCGGTGCCGACCACGTTGCGCACGTCTTCACAGCGCAGGTCCACGCGTGAGCGCTGCTCGTCGTTCAACACCGCCAGATAGTGGTCGCGGCCCCACTCCAGCGTCGGGCGGTCGAAGTCGACGCCGATCGCGGTGTGGTTTTCGTGGTCACGCACCCACTCGGCGCACAAGGCGCCGGTGCCGCAGAAGTCTTCGCGCAGGCTGCGCATCGCCCGGTTGGTGTGCAGGAAGAAGACCCGCTTGAAAAACTCCACGTCGGCTTCGGGACACTGCACACTGGCCTGGTAGAGATCGAACTTCTTTTCGGTGAAGGCGGCACTGCCACTCTTCTTCTTGGATCGGGTCTTGCTCACAATGAAATGGGGATGCTGGAAGGCTGCAGGATTCTAGACACATCAAGCAGCAAACGGAAACTCAACGATAGGGATCGTCCTGCTGCAGGAAATCCTGCACGTAGGACTGCACGCCTTGTTCCAAGGACAGGAAGGGGTTCTGGTATCCAGCCCGGCGCAGGCGGCCCATCTCGGCTTGGGTGAAGTATTGATAGCGCTCGCGGATGGCTTCGGGGGTGGGCACGAACTCGATGCGTTCTTCCTGGCCGAGGGCGGTGAACACCGCCGCGGCCAGATCGCGGAAACTGCGCGCCTTGCCGGTGCCAAGATTGTAGATGCCGCTGACCTCTGGGTGCTCCAGCAGCCACAGCATGACCGCAACGCAGTCGTCGACGTGGACGAAATCGCGGGACTGCCCGCCGTCCTCGAAATCGGGGTGGTGGGATCGGAATAGGATGGCCGGCTCGCCCGCGGCCGCGCGTTGGTGGATCTTGTGCACCACGCTGCGCATGTCGCCCTTGTGGTATTCGTTGGGTCCGAAGACGTTGAAGAACTTGAGCCCTGCCCACTGGGCCGGCGCTTTGCCTCCTTGGGCGAAAATGCGGGCGAAGCGGCGGTCGACCAGTGCTTTGGACCAGCCGTAGGCATTGAGCGGGCGCAGCGCGTTGAGCGCGGCCACCGAATTGTCGTCGTCGAAGCCGAGGCTGCCGTCGCCATAGGTGGCGGCCGAACTGGCGTAGATCAGCCGGACGTCGGTGTGCTTGCACCAGTGGAACAGGTCCAGGCTCAGGCGCACGTTGTTGGCGACGATGGCGTCGACGTCGGTTTCGGTGGTGGCCGAGATCGCACCAAGGTGGAAGACCGCCTGCAGACGGTCGCGGTGGCCGTCGAGGAAGCTCATCAGCGCCTCGGGGCGGATCAGGTCGGCGATTTCGCGCTTGGCCAGATTGCGCCAGCGATCGTCGTTGCCGAGCAGGTCACACACCACGATTTCCTGGTGGCCGGCCTGTTCCAGGCCGGCCACCAGGTTGCTGCCAATAAAACCGGCGCCGCCAGTGACCAGTAGCATGGCCGAATTCTAGCGACGCCGGCGAGCCCCGGACCCTTCCAGGACTCTTCATGGGACAGGCTTCAGTCGATCACCGGGATGATCGACGGATTGGTGACGAAGACCGCACCCTGAGGAGAGGTCATGACCCCGACGAAGGTAAGTTCCGAAATGTTCAGCGGGATCGAGGCCAGGCGGCTGAGGAAGACCCGCGGGTTGGCGGTGCCCTGACCGTCGAGGAATCCGGCAAAGTCCAGGATCGGCAGGCTGCCCGGTCTGTTTTCGGCGCGGTCAGTGAGCCAGTCCCGGTTGAGCGGCACGTGCACACCATTGATGAAGTGGCCAGGATCCGAACCGGAGGTGCTGGCCAGCAGTTGGTAGTTCCATCCGTCCATCGACGAGTCGCCGTGGATGGCAAGGTGGAAATCCACCGTGTTGTTGCGCGGCATTCCCAATTCGCTCGCCACCAGGCTGGGGCCGCCGAGCGGGGCGAAGGGCAGGGTGAGGCGCGACAGGTCGCTGCCGCCGTAGACGATGTCGACCTCGTAGTCGCGGAAGATCGGCAAGGAGTGCAGCACCGAGGAGCCGCTCAGCGTCGGCGGCCGGTGCCAGCCAAGGTTCTCGACTTCGAGGCGCAGGCGCGAGCCCTTGCGCACCTTGAAGGCGGTGAAGTTGAGCGGAATCTCGATCATCGCGCTGCCACCGCCAAAATTACGCAGGCTGGCCTGGCCACCGGTGATGTAACGACCCGAGGGATCTTCGAACAACGCCGCATGGACCTGCAAGTCGGCATCGCCACTGGCGATCTGCAGAGTCACCGTGCCTTCGCCGAGCAGCATCTGGTCGTCGGAGAAGGACGGCGACTGATGAGTCAAGGCGTTGAGCTGGATGAAGTTCTGCAAACCGGCTGGAGTCGGCAGCTGGCTGATGTAGTCGTTGATCGAGAAGATGCCGTCGGCCATGTGCTCGATCCGCTCGGTGCGCGATCGCGACGGCACCTGAGTTTCGAGGTTGCCCCGCGTCAGGTACCAGGTCTGCTCGGTACCACCCACCGGCGGGAAGGCGTTCATTTCGCGGAAGTCCCATAGCGAGGACGGTGCCAGGTATTCGGTGGTGTCGGCGGGCGTCACCGCGAATCGGAACGGCGGCAGCTGGTCGGCTCCGTTGTCTACCTCTTTCAGGTAGTGGTGGAACCACAGGTCCTTGCGATGATCGAGGATTTTCTTCTCGCGCGAGTTGAACGGAGTGTTGTGTCCCCCCGTGGTCAGGTTGACCACCTTCTTGGCATTGGGAATGATGCTGTCCCAAACGTCCATCATGGAGTTCGAGGGTACCTGGCTGTCGTCGTAGACAAGCGAGGCCATGACAGGCACTGAACTGGTCTGCAATAGCGTAGGCAGGTCCAAAACAGGATCATGGAGGATATCGAAGATCGCGGGGTAGTCCTCCGCCCGGACCAACGGGTCCAGCAGATTGAAGTAGTCGGGGTGGAAGTGCACCCCGGAATTCGTTCCGTAGAACGAACGGATGCGCGCTTCGGAGATGGTGTTGCCACCCGGGAGTCCTCCAGCCAACAAATCCGGGGTGAAGTTAATCGGAACCACGGCCTTGATCACTGGAAAAGGTGCGGTGCGCCACGGGTTGGGCGGGGGCAACTTACCGCTGTGGGCCGCGGCGATCCACGAATGGGCGCCTCCTTGCGAGCCTCCGGTCACACCGATACGGCTCATGTCGATCAACCCAGGGAAAGCAGCGGTGGCGCTTTCCATGATTTCGAACAGATCGATTCGCTCACGAATGCTGGGGCCCGACTTGCCATGGACCAAGGGATCATTCAAGGCCATTCCGTCTCCCTGTCCGCGGACGTCGTAGGTCACCGTGGCGAAACCGCGCTGGGCAAAGCGCAACGCTCCAGGACTGATCGCCTGGCGTCTGGAGCCACCCCCGTGAACCATGATCAGCAGCGGCCAGCCGCCGGGGTTGGGAGCCACCGTCGGCATGCGCACGTCCATCAGAGTGACGTAACCGTCGGTAAAGGTATGCTGCAGCGCCAGGTGTTCGATGGCGTTGCCATCGACCGGCGGGTCGATGCCGTTGTCCTGCGCGGCGCTTCCCGGTGCAAGGAGGAGGGTCGAGGCTAGGAGTAGCCCGTGAAGTGAATTGAAAGGTCGCATGAGCGGGTTCCGGGAGGAGCAGGGGGCAAGCGGGTGAAAGGTCACTTACTCAGGCGCGCAATTCCGTTTGAATCCCTCAATAAATTCAGGATTTCTTAAACTGCAAAGGGAGCAAGTTCGTGACAGGCGCTGGTTAGACTTTGGACATGACTTGGTGGTTCCCTGTTGTTTTGGGCGCTTTGGGCGCCTGCGGCACGCTGATCAGCCCTCAACAACTGGAACAGGCCGAGCTTCCGGCAGTGCAAAAGGAAGAGCTGGGGCAGCGTTGGGACCGCGCCGTGGAACTGGCCAATGGCTTCCTCGACAGCGCGGCCAACCGCGCCCTGCAGGATTGCCACTACCAGCTCCAGCCGCAGGGAATGGTGCTGACCACGCCGCAAGGCCCTGTTCCGGTACAGATCCGCTGTACTCCGTGGGGCAGCTTAGTGGTGTGGAGCGGATTTGAAGCCCAGGAAAGGTCCTGGGGATTCGTCGTCGGCGCGCGCGGCGACGGGCCGGCGGTGGCGGCGAACTCCTTCTTCCTGAGGAGTGATGGGCAAGCCCGCCCAGCGTGGATGATGGCCGAACTGATCCTGCACGAAACCACCCACCAGCTTCATCATGTGGGCACCGTGTCCTGGCTGCGCGGGGCTGTTTACTATATTCAAGCCTTGTCATATGGCGGAGGAAGAGAGCATCCACAGGAAGCTCTCCCCTATCAGGTCAGCGCCGACTTCATGAACTGGCATTTCCAGCCAAACCACTAGGGGTGGGGTCTTGCCGGAGTGACCACAGGAAGATATTGTGGTTGGTTGCGGCTTAGTCAGCCTGAATCCGCCATAAACGGCTGGTTTTTGCCTAAACCATTCTAGAACAGCAGTTTAGCCCCATCTGGCTGGGCATGACCACGCACCGATCCACCACCCCCGCCCCTCCTTCCCAGTCCACCGCCAGTACCGCCGCCATCCCGGGTATGCAGGTACGCAAGCGCAACGGCGGGCTGGAAGCCGTCGACGTCAACAAGATCGTGCGCGCGGTGCAACGTTGCGCCGGCGCCCTTGACGCCATCGACCCTCTGCGCGTCGCCACGCGCACCATTTCCGGTCTCTACGACGGCGCCTCCACCGCCGAACTGGACCGTCTTTCGATCCAGACGGCGGCCGCGCTGACCGCCGAAGAACCTCAGTACTCACAGCTCGCCGCGCGCCTGCTGGCGGTCTACATCGGCAAGGAAGTCCGCCAGGCCGACATCCAGTCCTTCTCCCAGTCGGTCGCCTGCGGTTTCCAGCAGGGCCTGATCAACCTGCGCACCCACGACTTCGTCCAGGCCAATCGGCGCAAGCTCAATGACGCCATCGACGATCAACGGGATCAGCTGTTCCGCTACTTCGGCCTGCGCACGGTCTACGACCGCTACCTGCTCAAGGACCCGCACGGCCGCCTGGTCATCGAGACGCCGCAGTATTTTTTCCTGCGCGTTGCCTGCGGCCTGGCCGAGGATCCGGCCGAAGCCATCGAGCTCTACCAGCTACTCAGCTCGCTCGAGTACATGACCAGCTCGCCGACGCTGTTCAACTCGGGCACCGTGCGCGCCCAGTTGTCGTCGTGCTATCTGCTCGATTCTCCCGGCGACGATCTGACCGCGATCTACGACAACTACAACGACGTCGCCCAGTTGTCGAAATACGCCGGCGGAATCGGCCTCGCCTATCACCGGGTGCGCGCCAAGGGTTCGCTGATCCGCGGCACCAACGGTCACAGCAACGGCATCATTCCCTTTCTCAAGACTCTCGACAGCTCGGTCGCCGCGGTCAACCAGGGCGGTCGGCGCAAGGGCGCGGCGTGCGTCTACCTGGAGAGCTGGCACGCCGACATCGAGGAATTCCTCGAACTGCGTGAGAACACTGGCGACGAGGCGCGCCGCACCCACAACCTCAACCTGGCCAACTGGATTCCCGACCTGTTCATGCGCCGCGTCGAAAGCGGCGAGCAGTGGTCGCTGTTCGACCCCAAGGTGGTGCCCGAGCTGCCCGACCTCTACGGCGAGGCCTTCGAACGCGCCTACGTCGAGGCGGAAAAGCACGGGCTGGCGGCGCGCACGCTGCCGGCGCGCGACCTCTACGCGCGCATGATGCGCGCCCTCGCCCACACCGGCAACGGCTGGATGACCTTCAAGGACCAGTGCAACCTGAAGTGCAATCAGACCGGCACCGGCGGCCAGACCGTGCACCTGTCCAATTTGTGCACCGAGATCGTCGAAGTCACCAGCGACGCCGAGACCGCAGTGTGCAACCTGGGTTCGGTCAACCTGGGCAAACTGGTCCACGGCGACGGTAGTTTCGATTTCGAGCGCCTCGGCAGCATCGTGCGCACCGCGGTCAAATACCTCGACCGCGTCATCGACATCAATTACTACCCGACCGAGACCGCCGCCGCCTCGAACCAGCGCTGGCGCCCGGTGGGCCTCGGCCTGATGGGGATGCAAGACGTGTTCTTCAAGCTGCGCCTGCCGTTTGACTCGCCACAGGCGCTGGAACTCTCCACCCGCATCCAGGAAGAGGTCTACTACCACGCCCTCGCCGCGAGCTGCGACCTCGCCGAGAAGCACGGCACTTTTCCCGCCAGCGAACTGACGCGCGCCGCGCACGGCGAGCTGCAATTCGACCTGTGGGGAGTGCAGCCCGGCGAGGCGCCGCGCTTTGCCGCGCTGAAAGAACGCATCGCCCAGAGCGGTCTGCGCAACTCGCTGCTGCTGGCGATCGCACCGACCGCCACCATCGCTTCGATCTGTGGCTGCTACGAGTGCATCGAGCCGCAGGTCTCCAACCTGTTCAAACGCGAGACGCTTTCCGGCGACTTCCTGCAGATCAACAACTACCTGGTGCGCGACCTGAAAGCCGCCGGGCGCTGGAACGAGCAGGTGCGCAGCCGCATCAAGCAGGCCGAGGGTTCGGTGCAGGAGATCGACGAATTGCCGCAGGAGCTGCGCCAGCTCTACCGCACCGCGTGGGAGCTGCCGATGAAGGCGCTGATCGATCTCGCCGCCGCGCGCGGCCCGTTCCTCGACCAGTCGCAGTCGCTCAACTTGTTCATGGAAACCCCGAGCATCGGCAAGCTGTCCTCGATGTACATGTACGCCTGGAAGCAGGGGCTGAAGACCACCTACTACCTGCGCTCGCGGCCCGCCACGCGCATCCGCCAGACCAGCACTGAGGAGCAGCTGACCTGCTCGCTCGAGAACCCCGAAGCCTGCGAAGCCTGCCAATAATCCCGATGCGCAAGACCTCCCTGCTCGATCCTGGTTTTGACCTGACCCTGCGCCCGATGCGCTATCCGCGCTTCTACGAGATGTACAAGGACGCGATCAAGAACACCTGGACCGTCGATGAAATCGACTGGTCACAGGACCTGGTCGACCTGCGCGAGCGCTTGATGCCCGCCGAGCGCCACATGATCAGCCGCCTGGTGGCGTTCTTCGCCACCGGCGATTCGATCGTTTCCAACAATCTGGTCCTGAATCTGTACAAACACGTCAACTCGCCCGAAGGGCGCATGTACCTGTCGCGCCAGCTCTACGAAGAGGCGCTGCACGTGCAGTTCTACCTGACCCTGCTCGACACCTATATTCCCGATCCGAAAGAACGCCACGCCGCATTCGCCGCGGTGCACAACATCCCGTCGATCAAGAAGAAGGCCGACTTCTGTTTCAAGTGGATGGACTCGGTCGAGCAGATCGAGCGCATCGAAAATGAAGAGCAGCGGCGCCAGTTCCTGCTCAACCTGATCTGCTTCTCGTGCTGCATCGAAGGCCTGTTCTTCTTCGCCGCCTTCGCCTACGTGTACTTCCTGCGCTCCAAGGGACTGCTCAACGGCCTCGCCTCGGGCACCAATTGGGTATTCCGCGACGAAAGCTGCCACATGGCTTTCGCCTTCGAGGTGGTCAACACGGTGCGCGAGGAGCACCCGCAGCTGTTCGACCAGCGCATGCAGGCCGAGGTCGTCGAAATGCTCGCCGAAGCAGTCGACTGCGAAATGACCTTCGCCGAAGACCTGCTCCAGGACGGCGTGCCCGGCCTGTCGATGACCGACATGCGCACCTACCTCGAATTCTGCGCCGACCAGCGCCTCGCCAACCTCGGCATGCCCTCGCACTACGGCGCGCGCAACCCCTTCAGCTTCATGGAGCTGCAGGACGTGCAAGAGGTCTCGAACTTCTTCGAACGGCGCGTGTCGGCCTACCAGATCGGGGTCGAAGGCGAGGTCGCCTTCGACCAGGCCTTCTGAGCAGCGGCTAAAATACGCCGATGAATCCGGGCCTGCGCGTCGCCATCTGCGTGGTGATTCTCCTTTTCCTGATCCTCGGCGGCCTGCTCGGCGGGCTCCAGGATCTGGGCACTTCCTTTATCGAAGACCCTGAGCGCGCAGCCGAGATCGGCGCGGTCATTTTTCCGGTAGAAGGGATCGCCAGCGCCCAGCCGTACAAGGCCATTGACCTGCGCAAACGCTTCGCCAGCGCCTCGGTCTATTACAAGAGCACCGAGACTCCGAGCGATGGAGTGCTGATGATCGTATCGACCCTGCGCCGGGAAGACTTCGATCCCGAGGGCGCCATCGACCGCGGCCTGCATGATGAATTGGACGACGACACCTTCGAACCCGTCGGTGCCATGCGCCGCCAGGCCTTCCAATTCCGCCAGCAACGCATCTCCGCAGAATTCAAGCAATTTCAAAACCCTGCCGGCGATCAGCGCAGCCAATTCGTGCTGCAGTTCGACTGGGGGGATCGCCTGGTCTTTGTCACCGTGAATGGACCGGCGGCCGACGTGTCCGCCGCGGCGGTGCAAGCGGCGCTGGACCGGGTCGAGGGCGAAGCGCAGCCACTCCTGACCGAGGAAAAAGGAGCTGGCGCCGGATGATCCACTACCAGGGCACGCTCTACCGGCCGCCGTCCGAGGCCGACAGCCTGATCCTGCAGGCCACCATCGGTTGCTCCTGGAACCGTTGCACCTTCTGCGAGATGTACCGCGAGAAAAAGTTCCGCGTACGCCGCATCGAGGAGCTGGCGGCCGAGATCGAGTGGGCGCAGCAGCACATGCCGTGGACGCGCAAGGTGTTTCTCGCCGACGGCGACGCGCTGGTTGCGCGCGCCGACTACCTCGGCCAGGTCTGCGACCTGCTGCACCAGGCCTTTCCGCGCCTGCGCCGCATCAGTGCTTACGCCTCGCCGCAATCGCTGCAACTGCGTTCGGTGGCGGAAATGGCCGCGCTGCGTGAAAAGGGTCTGCAGCTCTATTACGTCGGCATCGAGTCCGGCCATGACCAGGTGTTGCAGCAGCTCGACAAGGGCGTTGACGCCGCCGAATGGGTCGCCGCCGCCGCCAAGGCCAGCGCCGCCGGCGTCAAGCTGTCGGCGATGATCCTGCTCGGCGCCGGCGGACCCGAACTCTCGCACGACCACGCGCGGGCCTCGGCCGAAGTCATCAATCGGATCCAGCCACGTTTCCTTTCCACCCTGGTGATGACCGCGCAGCGCGGTACCCCGTTATGGGATCAGCAGCAGAGCGGCGAGTGGGTGCAGCCCAGCGCCGCCCAGCTCGCCGACGAAATGTACCGCTTCCTCGACGGCCTGCAGCTCGACCGCACCATCTTCCGTTCCAATCACGTCAGCAACCAGATGGTTCTGGCCGGCACCCTGCCGAAGGACAAGGCCGCGCTGCTGCGAGCCGCAGGGTCCTGAACGCGGGCTGCCGCCGAGCCTATTCGTGGTCGAAATAGCCCAGCGCTTCGGCCATCTTGCGGTCGGCCACGGTGGCGTCAACCTTGGTCATGGTGGCATCCCATTTCTCTACCTCGAGGGCCAGCTGGCGCATGCGTTCAAGGGCGCGCTCTGAGTCGTCCCAATCATCGAGGAACAGCGGCAACAACTCCCCAGGATCCTGGTCGATGTTGAACAGACCCAAAGGTTGCACCTCGCCGTTCCCCAGGAGCCGGACGATCAGCTTGAATGGACCGCGGCGGATCGACGCCATGGACGACCATCGCCCGATGTGATCCATCGGCAGAACTTCGGGCGCGCGCAGGTCGCGGCCATGGATTTCTTCCGGCACCGGCAAACCGGCGGCGCTCAGGAAGGTCGGAGCGACATCGATTAGACCGATAGGGTGGCTGAGCTGGCGGGCCGGGACCTCCAGGCCGTTCAATCCAAAGCACACAAAGGGAACCCGAATCACAGGCTCGAACAAATACCTGGCGTGTTCCATGACCTTGTGCTCGCCAAAAAACTCGCCGTGGTCGGAGGTAATCACCACCAGGGTTGGGCGGCCGCCCTCTTCGACTGCAGCGAATAACTGGCGCAGCCTGCTGTCCATGAACAGGATCTCTTCGTGATAGAGATCGAGCAAGTGATCGGCCGCCACCAGCGCGTCTTCATCGCCTTCATCAAGGGAAAAATCGATCTTGTTGATTAGGGTGCGTTGATCATAACTCCAGCGCCGGAACTTCTGGGGCAAGTCATCAGGATCGGCAAAACGACCGCGAGTCTCCTCGGGTGGCATGTAGGGCGCGTGAGGATCCATGACATGAAGGAATAGGTGAAACGGCTGTGTCCCCTGCGCCATTGTTTCCATATAGCGAACCGCCTGTGAGGTGGCGTATCGGCTTTGCCCTGGTGGCTGAATGGCGCTGGGCTTCACTCCCAGTATTTTTGCCATCATAAAGAAGGATCGGCCCGCACTGAGAATCACTCCAGGCCAGCCCAGCCGCCCGATCACGTGCACTAAAAAGTAATTGCCACCGGGTTCAGCATCGGTGTCATCGTAAACATCAAACCCATTGGCCCAGCCGTGACGACCAAGCAGCATGTTGTTGCTGACCACTGCAGCAGTGCGATAACCTCCGTCACGCAGACGATCAGCTAGATAAGTCAAATCGACTAACGGCGGCTTGTCGATATTGCGCGAGATCCCGTGCTGGCCCGGTTCTAGTCCGGTCAGCATTGCGACATGGCCCGGAACGGTCTGATTGGAAGGACTCAGCGCATAGGGAGCCCAGGTGCCCCGGCTCTGTTGTTCCTGGATGTAGGGGATCAGGAATTCGGTGCCGCGCATCAGGTCGCTGCGCAAGGTGTCGATGCTGATCAACACTAGGTCGGGGTGGTCGACACCCACCCGCAAAGAAGCTTCATTGGTCGTCACCGCTGGGACTTCCGGAGCGGGTGGCCGCTCGCGCATGACCTGCGAAGGAAGAACCCAAGTGACCACCCACGCCACCGGCGCGATCACGAACAGACGCCGCACCATGGTCGGGCTGAAGCTATGGATTCTGTTCAGCCAAGGTGCGCCGATGACGGCCACCGCGGGCAACACCAACCAGATCCCAAGATTCAACCAGTGCTGGCTTCCAGGCAGGTAGAGTACCGGGAACAAGCTCCCGAAAATCGGCATCAAACCGGCGAAAAAACCCGCCCAGATGGCGCCATTTTTCTCCAGCCTCCCTCGGAACCAACTGAAGATCGGAATCCGCAGGACCAGAGCCAGGCCGACGGCCGCCAGCAAGCAACCCAGCCAGGTCGAGGCGAGGGAAACCAGGGCGTACTCACGGTGGACGCCATCGAGTCCGGAAATCGGCAGCGCCAGAATTGCCTCGAGGACGGCCGCAATGCCAGCGCCGGCAAGGAAGGGAAGGAGTATCATTTTTCTTCGACGAACGATTCAGGCGGCGCGACCAGATGGGATCCCGTCAGCGTCAAATACCCGAGAGCTTCCATCAGGGCTTGATCACGCTCATCGCCTTGGTTGCTATGAATGAAGCCGCCGTTGCTGACGAGTATAGCCAACGCTTCATGCCATCTTTCGGCCAGAGCATCCAATTGCGGCGGCTGGGTGGGCTCCAGATCGTGTTCCTCACCCGGGTCCATCTTGAGGTCGTACAAGGCCATCGGTTGGACCTTGCCTCTGGAGACAGCTTCACCGATCAATTTCCAGTTGCCCTTGCGCACGGCGAGGACGGTCCTCCAACGGGCAACGTGGAAACGCTCTTCCTCTGGGTAGTTACCCAAAACATCGACTCCGGCCAACCCACTCTCAGCGGCATTTTCCGCGGCAAGACCTGCTGCCGCCAGCATCGTTGGAACCACGTCCTCGATATGGGCCGGTGAAGGAAGCTGGCGTGGGGTCACGGCAAAGCCGTTCAGTCCAAATGCAACAAAAGGTACCCGCAATACCGGCTCCCACAACATGGTCGAGTGCTCCATGCCCTGGTGTTCGCCGAAGTACTCACCGTGATCGCTGGTCAGCATGACCAAGGTCGGGCGCCCACGCATGGCAAGACCGGCAACCAGGCGACGCAACTCAGAATCCATGTACTGGACTTCCTCATCGTAAAGGCGACGCAGGTAGTCCGCACCTTGCCGGGCCTCAGCCACCGAGGATTCATCCCCAGCCTGGAAGGAGTCCCGGATCCGGTTGATTAGACGGTGATGCTCGTGTTCGTAGGCCCGTAGTGAGGGCGGCAGCTCGGATTCCGCAGTGAAGCGCCCCCTGGTCTCCTCAGGTGGGGTATAGGGACTATGCGGATCCATGAAATGCACAAAGAGATGTGCCGGCGCCTCACTTTGGCACAGCCCCTGATGGTAGATCAGGGCTTGGTCAGTGACCGCCCGGCCCATGCCTGGAGGCAGGATCTCCTGTTCTTGGATCCCAAGGTAGCCAGCGAGGAGGTCCTGAGCCGTCCGGCCGCCGAGCAGCGCCTCGATCCAGCCAGAGGTGCCAACCCTGCGCATAAAAAAGAAGCGGTCGCCGTAATCCGCCCTTGAATCGTCATAGACGTCGTATCCGTCGGCCCAGCCCTTGCGCCCCGGAATCATGCCGTTGCTGACCACCGCAGCAGTCCGGTAGCCTCCAGATTTCAAGTACTCCGCCAGGAGGGTTTGGTGGGCGATGGGGAAGGTGCCGTCCGCCTCCTCGTCTCCGTGCTTGTTCTCCGCCAGACCATGCTGCTGCATGGCCAGGCCACTCAACATCGAAAGATGGCCGGGTACGGTCTGGTTCGCCCCAGAGAGGCCGTATTCACTCCAGACTCCCTGGGCCTGCAGCTCCAGCAGATAGGGCATCAGGGGCATCCCGGCTCGGTTCAGATCGGTGCGCAGGGTGTCGATGCTGATCAGGACCAGGTCGGGGCGCCCGTCTGCCGGGGCCAGATCGGCCAGGGCCGGCGGAAGGGGCTTCGGCGGCGGCGGGCCCTCGGGCAGGCCGACGGGCAGCAACCAGAAGACCAGCAGGCCAAGCGGCCCGATCAACGCGCCCCGGCGGCAGAAGGCAGCAGACGGTCCGATTTTGCGTACCAGCCAGGGCGCCGGCAGAGCAACCAGGGCCACCATCAGGCACCAGCCGAGGAAGATCAGGCGGTGGTCGACCCGGCGCGCCGACAGGATCGGCAGCCATTCGGACAGCACCGGCAACAGCCCGAGAGCCAGGCCGGGCCAGAAGGCGCCGCCGCCCTGCAGGCGCTTGCGCAGCCCCCGCATAAAGGGCAGCCGGGTGGCAAGTTCCAAGGCCAGGCCAGCAAGGAGGGCAACACCGACGGTGGAGGCCAGCGCCACCAGCCCGTATTCACGCCACAAGCCGCGAACCGGGGCGATCGGCAGCCCGAGCACCGCGTCCAAGAGGGCAGCAACCCCGGCTCCAGTCAAGAATGCCCTGAACATCCTCCAATTCTATCCCAGCTTGAGTGCCGCCGGCGCACGCCTTGTGAGCGCCCGGGAGGCGGTCGACAATTCCACGCAGAGCCACACGCGATAACATTGCACAATCCTAAGAGGGCTGCGCGTTCAATGCGCGGCCCCGAGACTTGCCTTTCGCCGCCAAAGAATTGGTATGAAAGGGCTTCCGTTGGGTTGCTAGAATCTCGCGACAGTGTCGGACGCCCCCCCGGCAGCGCAGCTAGAAATCTCTCAACCTGGTCTTCGCCAGTTGACCCAAAGCCCTTTGCCACTTGCACTTCGAGCCAGGAATGGCTCAAGCGCAAAGTGTCTCTGGCCGAAAGGTCAAGCATCGGGTTCCGCCAGGAATCCGGCGCCGCCCGATGCGCGCACGCCATGAGCGCACCACACCACGACATCCTGTCCTCACCTTCACGTCCCGGCCTGCTCGATGAGCTTCCCGGTGCGCACCAACGCGGTGATTTGTTGCGCCTGTTGTCGAAACTGCGCGACATCGTGGGTGCCGACAACCACTTCGCGGTGTGCTTCACCTCGGCGCTGCCGGGCGAAGGAACCACCACCATCGCCAGCCAGTTCGCCTGCGCCGCGGCCCTGACCGGCGGCGGCGACCGCGTGGTCCTCGTCGACGGCAATCTGGTGCGCCCGCAAATGCATGACCTGCTCGGCCTCGACTCCAGCCCCGGCCTGGCCGAGGTCTGCAGCCAGGGCCTGCCGCTGACCCAGGCGGTGCAGGGCACCGAACTGGAACACCTCGACGTGGTCACCGCCGGCAGCTGCGCCGACAGCCCGACCTTCCTCAACTCGACGCGCTTCCGCGAAACCATTCGTGATCTCAAGGCGAGCTACGACCTGGTGGTGATCGACTGTCCCCCCCTCGCCGAAGGGCACGCCTCGACCCATCTCGCCGACGAAGACGCCGCCACCGTGCTGGTGGTCCAGGCCTCCTCGACCAAGCGCGACGTGGTCATCGGTGCCCAGCACGAACTCAAACTGATGGGTGCCACCCCGATCGGTGTGGTGCTCAACCGGCGCCGCTTCTTCATTCCCAGCTTCGTCTACCGCCGCCTGTAGCCATGGGATCCGCCAATCTGACTTCCAACCTGCGGGCGTCTGCCTGGGCCCGCCCGGCGGCGCTGCTGCTGACCGCTGTGGCGGCCAGCTGCTCGTCGATCTTCCCTCACGGCCGTGATCAGGAGCCCGACTTCAACGAAGTCGTGGCACCGATCTCCGCCGACGCCTTCGATCCGGACCGCCCCTTCGAAGACTCGCGCTACATGCCGCGCTACACGCTCAACCCAGGCGACAGCATCAACTTCGCCTTCGACGTGCGCGCAGTCGAGACCGCCGAGGCCTACAAGATCGAACCCGGTGACGTGCTGACGATCACCGTCCTGTTTCACGACGAGGTCGGCGGCACCTACAACGTGCGCCCCGACGGCATGATCTCGCTGCCCTACAAGGGCGGCTTCCGCATCGCCGGCTTCTCGCCCGAAGACGCCGCCGACGAGCTTGCCACGCTGTATTCCGA
Organism: Planctomycetota bacterium; assembly: GCA_021776925.1. GTDB lineage: Bacteria > Planctomycetota > UBA1135 > UBA1135 > UBA1135 > JAJFFB01. The sequence continues at coordinate 61,084 of JAJFFB010000101.1, forward strand.
CATCTTTGTCAAGCCTTCGGTCTCGATCCAGCTGACCAGCTCAGGCGAACGCATCGACAACCTGCGCCAGGTCTTCAATCGCGGCAATACCGGCCAGTCGATGACCTACTCGCTCGGTCCCGACGGTTATGTCCACCTGCCGATCGTCGGCGGCTTCTCCGCCCATGAACTGACCGTGGCGCAGCTCGAGAGCATCGTCAACAGCGCCTACGCGCGCATGGCGCCCGAGGTCACCGTCAGCGTGACCCTGATCAGCACTTCCGGTTACGGCATCTTCATCCAGGGCGAGGTACTGACGCCCGGGCGCATCCCGATCAGCAGTCCGACCACCGCCGCGCGCGCGCTGGCCATGGCCGGCGGCGCCAACCCCGAGACCGCCGACCTCGAGCACTGCATCCTGCTCTCGCTCGATCTTGCCAGCGGCCAGGCCAGCGCCAAGTACGTCGACCTGAAGGCGGTCCTGACCCAAGGCGACTTCACCCGCGACGCACTGCTCGGGCCCAACGACGTGCTGATTGTGCCCTCGACCACGATCACCAAGCTGGACCGCTGGGTCGATCAGTACATCGGCAAACTGCTGCTGTTCCGCGGTACCAGCCTCGGGATCGGTTACCGGCTCGAAACCACGAACCCTCCCAACTAGGAACAAGAAGTGGCCGATAAGTTCATCGATCCCCGCTCACGAGTGGACGAGAGCGTAGCTGACAGCTTTTTCCGCTCGGAGTCGGCGCGTGATCTGTTCACCTCGATGTACAAGCGCCGGGGGCTCTACTGGACCGTGTTCCTGGTCTTTGCCGCGGCGTTCTACTTCGGCGTCAACAAGCTGCCGCGCACCTACACCGCCAGCGCGGTGGTGCGTTTCGATTCGCGCCTTGAGCTGACCGATACCCAGAACATCGACAACCTGGCGTTGGCGAAGTACCGTCCGATGACGGCACTCGACGTCAACGCCGAGATCCAGCTGTTCAGCGCCAAGGAGATCCGCGAGATCGTGTCGACCGATGCAGAGATCTTCTCGGTTCCTCCCTACGCCGACATGCCGCTGTGGGACCAGAAGAGCGACGAAGAAAAGCAGCGCGAATGGCGCAACTACCTGTTCAGCCGCTTCTCCTTCGAGGGGGTCCCCAACACCAACACCGCGATCATCAAGTTCGAGGACTGGCTTGCCGAGCGTTCGGCCACCCTGGTCAACCGCCTGGGCAAGGCCTTCGTCCAGCACCGCATGAGCGTGCAGGGAGGGGTCGCGGTTCTTGACGTGCTGCGCAGCACGATGGCTGCGGCCAAGGTCGCCTACGACGAAGCCAGCGACAACCTCGACGGCTTCCGCGGCGAGCACGGCATCTCCACCAACACGGTCGACAACGTCGCCGACCGGCTGCAGGAATCGCAGTCGATGATGGAGCTGCGCGCGACCGAGGGCGAAGGCAAGCTGGCCTCGCTTAATTCGCGCCTCGCTGCGCTGAATTCGATCGACCGCGGGGAAATCGACGCGCTCAAGGGCCTGCCTGAACTGGCCGAGAATCCGCACATCCGCAGCCTCGAGGACAACGCGCGCACCCTGCGCTTGCGCCTCAGCCGCGAAAAGCTCACCAGCACCGACGCGTTTCTGACCGTGCAGCTGCTGCAACAGGAGTACGACGCGGCGGTGGGGCTGCACGATTCGGCGGTGCTCATCGCCTTCGACGCGATCATTTTCAACCTCGAAACGTCGATCGCCGAACGCACCGCGGAAAACCAGAATTTCCGCCGCCGCCAGGCCGAACTGCAGGGCGAAGTCGACCGTCTCGCCGACCTTCACACCGAGTTCGACCGCCAGCTGGTCGATTACGGCGCGCGCCGCGACGCCTACCAGCTGGCGCAGAAAAAGTACGACGCCGCCGCCGCCGGCGGCCTCGATCTACCCGAGGTCAAGGTCTCGCTGGCAGCCAGCGCCGGCACTCCGGACAAACCCAGCCTGCCGCCGCCGATCTGGCTGACCTCAATCCTGGCGGTTGCCCTCGGCCTGTTCCTGGCGATCAGTTCGGTATTCATGGCCGGCTATCTCGACCGCACCCTCGACACTCCGGGTGAGGCGGAGCGCGAACTCGGCCTGCCGGTGCTGGCAACGATTCAGAATGAGCGCGGCCGACGACGGAAACGCAAGCGCGCCTGAGCCCGGCTCCGGCAAGGACCAACCCGGCGAGCATCTGCAGGTTGCCAGGGGCGCCGGACTCGCCGGCGTCGGCACCATCTTCGAGGCGGTGCTGCGCTACTTGTCGATGCTGGTGGTCACGCGCAACTACGGGCGCGAAGCCTACGGCGTGTTCGGCTTCATCATGATGCTCAACGAGATGGGCCAGCGCATCTCGTCGGCCGGCCTGCACGACGGCGTGATGCGCCACGTCGCCATTCACAGCGCACGCGGCGAGACCAACCAGGTGCGCGGCGCGATCCTGTTCGCGGCCAAGATCATGCTCGGGGTGGGCATCCTCTACGCCCTCGGACTGGCCTTCATGGCCGACGTCGTCGCCGAGAGCCTGGACAAGGGCGACGCCAAGGACGTGCCCAAAGACATCGTCGCCTCGGTGGTGCGCCTGTCGTGTTTCGCGCTGCCGACCACCGCGCTGGTGATGGTCATCGGCCGCTCGCTGCGTGCGCTCAAGCAGGTCGGCTGGCAGGTGCTGCTGCGCTCGATCCTGTGGCCGCTGCTGCGCGTGAGCCTGATCGTGGTGTTCCTGTTCACGCTGGGCAAGGAGAACCTCGACGGCCTCGCCTGGGCGGTGGTGCTCTCCGCCGGCGCGGTGTGCGTGCTCGGCTTCTACGTCCTGCACCGTATCCTTGGCCTGTTCGGCCCCAAGGCGCCCAACGAGATCGACCGCAAGGAGTTCCTGAGCTACGCGCTGCCGCTGGTCGGCGTCGACATCCTGACCTTCTTCTCGCTGAGCGCCGACATCTTCATGCTCGGCAATATGCGCAGCCAGGGAGAGCTCGGTGCATACGTTGCTGGCGCACGGCTGGCGCCAATGCTGGGCTTCCCGCTGGCCTTGTTCCTGACCCTGCTTACCCCGCTGTCGGCCGAGCTCTACTCCAGCAAGCGCATGGACGACCTGCGCAAGCTGTACCAGACCTCGGTGCGCTGGATCTTCTCGGTCAGCATGCCGATCACGATCACCGCGATCCTGTGGTCGACGCCGCTGCTCGGCCACCTCGGCGATGGTTTCGACGAGGGCGCGCTGGCCTTCGTCATCCTGCTCAGCGTGATTCCGCTGAACGGCTTCGGCCATCCGGCTGGATATGCCGTGACCATGGCCGGTTACTCGCGCCTGACGCTGCTCAATTCGGCAGTCATGCTGGCCACCGTGGTCGGCATCGGCTGGTGGCTGATCCCCGAATACGGCATGGTCGGCGCCGCCATCGCCCGCGCCAGCGCCAGCGTCGCCAATTGCGCGCTCACCCTGACCCAGGGCTATTTGATCCTGGGACTGAACCCGATCCACCGCAGCCTGTTCAAGCCGATGGCCGCCAGCCTCGCCGCCTTCGGCGTCGGCTGGCTGTTGATCTACAGTGGCGTCCTGCAGGTCACTCTGCTGCACGCGGTGTTCGGCGGCATTGCGGTGACCACGGTCCACGTCGTCATCACCGCGGCGCTGGGCCTGACCCAGGAAGACAAAGACGTCCTCGTCGCCGGCGGCCGCCCGCTTGTTAGATTGCTCTCGAAGCTGGGAGTCAAGATCGACCGATAGAGAAGAGTGCTGCACGCACAACCCATCCGCCGCTTTGTCTACACCGTTTTCTGGACGGTGGTGGCGGCCGCGGCGTGCATCGGCCTCGGCTTCGCCGGTAAGCCGGTCATCCTCGCCACCCTGGCGCTGGTCGCCGGCTTGATCACCGTGACCCTGGTACGCGACCTCGAGCGCGTCTCGCTGATTCTGCTCGCCGCCTTGGTGCCGATCCGCGTGACCATGCACCTCACCGAGGCAATGGTCTACGACCGCGCGCACTCGGCCTCTGGCTTCGTCATCTCGGTCTTCGACTGCCTGGTGATCGTCCTGGTGCTGGCATGGCTGCGCCGCATCGTTCTCTACAACCAACCGATCCGCTGGCTGCCGCGCTACACGGTGCCGGCAGCGCTGCTGCTGCCATTGGTGGTCTACGCCGGCTCGCGCGCGGTTGTCGACCAGGTCTCGGCGTGGTGGATGATCCTGCGCTACCTCGAGAGCTATCTGTTGTTCCTGTATCTGGTCAACAACATCCGCCCGGTGCGCGATTACTACCTGCATTCCATGGCGGTTTGCGGCTGCCTGGTTTTCGAAGGCATGGTCGGTTTTGCTCAGGAACTGACCGGTTCCAACGTCGGCATGGAAATCTTTGGTGCGCCAAAGAAGCGCAGCACCGAGGTCAAGGGCACCGAGACCATGTCGCGCATGGTCGGCACTCTGGCCACCCCCAACGCCTTCGCTGCGATGCTCAGCCTGTTCATCGCCCATCCGGCGGGCCTGATGTTCGCCAACCTGCGCCGCCACAAGCTGCTGATTTTCGGCGCACTGATGCTGACCGGCCTGACCATCCTCGGCACCAAGTCGCGCGGCGTGTGGCTGTCCAGCGGCCTGGTTTTCGGCTACGCGCTCTACCGTCTGCTGCGCATGCGCCTGCGCACCTCGCGCACGCTGCTGGCCTTCGGCTGGATGATGTTCTTCGTCATCATCATCCTGGTCGCCACCCCGGGCGTGATGCACCGGCTGATCACGGACGACCAGGGTTCGACCGACGCGCGCGTGTACATGAACCAGATCGCCTTCAACCTGATCCAGGACAACCCTTGGACCGGGGTCGGCTGGGACAACTACACACAGGTCTTCGGCAAGTACGACACCACTGCGGTCAACCACTCGGCCGAGTTCCCCTTCATCGTCCACAACGGCTTCGCCTACGTGGCCTCCGAGTACGGAGTGCCGGCGCTGCTGCTGCTGCTATGGATCTGGCTGCTGGTGCTCAAGGACACCCTGCACCTGAAACCGGCCGGCTTCACCTTCGTGCAGATGATGGCCTTCTTCCTGCCGTGGGCCTTCGTCGGCCGTTTGATCCAGGTGCCGCTCTACGTCAACAACCCGATCATCGGCACCGAGACCTGGTACATCCTCGGCATGTGCCTGGTGTTCCAGGAACTGAGCCGGCGCCAGGAACGGCGTGTGAGTCGCGGCCTCGAGCCCGAAGACCCCGAGCAGCCGCTGCGCAGCCACCACGTCCCTTCCCCCTACGAGTCACCATGACCGCGGTCCCGGTGATGAGCTTCCACAGCGTCGGGGACGCACCGCTGCCCTGGGATCTGCGCCACCTGTCGACCACCCCGGAAGTGTTGGAGGGCGTTCTGCGCTGGCTCAGCCGGCGCGGTTTCCAAAGCCTGACCCTGGCGCAGCTGCACCAGCACCTGGTGCACGGCACCGAGGTGCCCGAGCGCAGTCTGGTGCTCGCCTTCGACGACGGCTATCTGGACAACTGGGTCTATGTCCATCCTTTGCTGAAGAAGTACGGCCAGCGCGGGGTGATCTTCGTCTCGGGCGATTTCGTCACCGAGGCCGACAGCGTACGACCGAACATGGAGGACGTGGCCGCTGGGCGGCTGCGCCGCGAGGACCTGCCCGGCCTCGGCTATTGTTCGTGGGAGGAACTGCGCCAGATGAGCGCCGCCGGCACCCTTGAGGTGCAGTCGCACCTGATGACCCACGGCTGGCTGCCGCAGTCGGAGCGCATCGCCGGTTTCCACACCCCCGACCAGCCCGCCTACGTGCAGGCCTGGAACGCGGATGCCGCCGGCAAGTCCGCGTGGCTGGACTGGGGCGCCGAAGGAGTGCGCCAGCGCTATCCGCTCGGCGCCCCCTTGTACGAATCGGCGCGCAGCCACGTCGCCCCCGCGTGCCGCCCCGACCCGGCGCTCGGCGAAGCGCTCGCCGCGCACGCCGCCGCGCACGGCGGGGAACTCTTCTTCGCCCGCGAAGACTGGCGCTTCGAACTCGAAGAGGTCGCCGAAGCGGTGCGTGCCGATCCGCCCAAATTTGAAAGCCGCGAGGAATTCGAAGCGCGTTTCGAAGCGGAATGCGTCGCCTGCCGGCGTCTGATCGAGGAGCACGTCCCCGGCGCCGAGGCGCGCTTCATGGCGTGGCCCGGCGGCGAATTCGATACCCGCCTGCAGGAAATCGCGCTGCGCCACTACGACGCCACCTACACCACCGAGTTCGGCGTCACTTTGCCCGGCGCCGATCCGCTGCTGGTCAAGCGCAGCTTTTTTGCTCAGCGTGGTCCCGAGCTGACCGGCTGGACGTGGCCCTCGGTGCTGCACTTCATCGGCCGCATGCAGCGCCTGCGCGGCCGCTCGCTGTACCGCGCCCACACCTTTGTCGCCAATCGCGCCCTGCGCTGGCGCCGAGGGCGGACGGAGGATGCGTCATGAGCACCAGGCCACTGCGCGTGGTGCAGGTCATCCCCGATCTGCGCGTCGGCGGCGCCGAGCGCGTCGCGCTGACCCTGGCCAACGGCTTCGCCGAAGCCGGTCACGCCGCCATGCTGGTGGCGATCAAGGGCGGCGGCCCGCAGCAGCAGCGGGTGCGCACCGACCTCGGCGTGCGCCTCGAGATCCTCGGCATCGACCGCCGCTCGATCCGCCAGCCGCTGGGCCTGTGGCAGGACCTGCGCGCCTTGAAGCAACGGCTTTGCGCCCTGCTGCGCGACTTCCAGCCCGACGTGGTGCAGACGCACATTCCCGAAGACGACCTGCTTGCCGGCCGCTGCGTGCGCGCCAGCGGCTGCGGCGTCCACGTGCCCTTGATCCATTCGCTGCAGTTCCACCTGCACCGCCCGCAGCTCGACCTGCGCCAGCGTATGCGCATGCGCCTGCACGGCAGGTGCCTGCGCCGCGCCGGCCAGGTGGTCGCGGTCAGCCGCGCGGTGGCTCAGGCGGTGGAGCAACAGTTGCGCATCCCCGCCGACCGCATCGAGGTGCTGCACAACGGGGTGGACCTGCGCCCCTATCAGGACCTTCCGCCGACCGCCGCTGCGCGCACCCGCCTCGGACTGCCCACCGACCAACCGCTGGCGCTCGGCCTCGGCCGCCTGCACGCGGCCAAGAACTTTCCGCTGCTGGTCCGCGCCAGCGCGCGCGTGCTCGCCGAGCAGCCGCAGGTGCGGTTCGCGATCGTCGGCGAGGGTGACCAGCGCGGCCGCATCGAGACCGAGATCCGCCGCCATGGCGTGGAGCACGCCTGGACCATGCTCGGCCAGCGCGACGACGTGCCGCTGTGCCTCGCCGCCGCCGACGTCTTCGTTCAGTCGAGCGATTGGGAGGGCTTCCCAGTCGCGGTGGTCGAGGCGATGGCCGCCGCGCGCCCGCTGGTGGCCACCGACGTCGCCGGCGTCGGCGAGGTGGTTCGCGACGAAGAAAACGGCCTGCTGGTGCCCAAGGGCGGCGAGAGCCGTCTGGCCGCGGCCATCCTGCGCCTGATCGAAGAGACGGACCTGGCGCAGCGCTGCGGCGCCGCCGCGCGCGAGCTGGCGTGGGGACATTACAATCTGAGTGCGTATATCCGTCGTGCCGAGGCCCTGTTCCGCCGAGTCCTGACCGAAACCCATGCCTGAACCCCAAGCATCTGCCCGCGCCGGGCGCCGCCGTGTCGCCTTCATCACCACCTCCATGATCGTGGGCGGCCAGGAACGCGTGATCATGGACGTGGTCAACGGCATGGATCAGGCCCAATGGGAGGTCGCCCTGCTGCTGACCAAGGAGCGCGGCCCGTTGTGCGATTTCGTCAAGAACCACGTGCTGGTGGTGCCCGAATTCCGCCGCGGGGCGCTCGGTGCCTTCCGCGCGCTGCCGCGCCTGGTGCGCTGGATGAAGGCCTGGAAGCCCGACTGCGTCTTCACCGTCGGTCTCGGCGACAAGTTCCTGCTCGGGCGCATCGCCGCGCAGCGCGCCGGCGTGCCGGTGATCCTGTCCGGCCTGCACTGCACGCCGGGCCCCGAGCACGTCGGCCGCACCATCCTCGGCAAGTGGAACAAGAAGTTCATGCACCTGAACCACGGCGTGACCACGGTGACCGAGGACCTGCGCCACTACCTGCACGAGCACGAGGGCTATCCGCTGGAGAAGTCGCACGTCATTCCAAACGGCGTCGACACCGAGCACTACCATCCGCACGATCCGCCAGCCGCCTTGCGCGAGGAGCTCGGCATCGAGGGCGACCACAAGGTCGCTTCGATCATCGCCGCGTTGCGCCCGGAGAAGCGCCACGACCTGTTCCTGCAGGCGGCGCGCCAGGTCGCCGACCAGCTGCCGCAAGCGCGTTTCCTGATCGTCGGCGACGGCCCGTCACGCGCCGATTTCGAGCTGCAGTGCGCCGATCTCGGCCTTGACGAGGTGGTGCAGTTCCTCGGTTCGCGCCACGACATCGCCGAGATCCAGGCGCTCAGCGACGTCGTCTGCCTGGCCTCGACCGACGTTGAAAGTGCGCCGATCTGCATGCTCGAGGCGCTGGCCTCCGGCCGTCCGCAGGTCGCCACCGCGATCGGTGGCATTCCGCGCATCATCGACGACGGCAAGACCGGGCTGCTGGTGCCGCCGGGCGACGTCGACGCGCTCGCCGCGGCGATGACCCGCGTTCTGTCCAACGACGTGCTCGCCGCGCAGATGCGCCAGGCTTCGCGCCAGCGCGCACTGGACGAGTTCTCGGTCGACAAGATGGTGCGCGCGCACGAGGAGCTGATCGAGAGACTTCTGCAGGCGAAGCGCTCGTGAAAAAGATCCCGCTGCGCGCCTTTCCGCTGGCCATGCTCTTCGGCGCCCTGCTCGGCGCCGGCGAAGGGCTCGGCCTGCTGCATTTCTCCGGCCTGCGCTTCGAAATGCCATGGCTCGAGATCCTCGGCCTGCAGTGGCGTTACGCGCTGCTCGGCGCGGTGCTGGTACCGGTCGCCTATGTGGTCGCCGGACTGCTGCGTCTCAAGCGCGACACCGCGCCGGCGCTGGCCAGCTGGGTACTCGGCACCGGTGTCTGGGTGCTCGGCAACTACTGGGTGCAGGCGCGCATGCTGCGCGGCAGCTCGATGTTCGGCGGCGAGGGGCTGGGGTGGTTCCTCGGCCTGACCGCCGACGTCTTCGTCATCCACCTGCTGGTGCGCGCCGCCGCCCACCGCGCGCCGCGCGCGGCGCTGCGCGCGACCGTGGTGCTGGTGCTGCTGCTGCCGGTCGCAAGTCCGTGGATCATGGCTTCGAGCGCGTTGGGGGAACACGCCGCCGACACCCGGGGCAAACCCGACGTCACCTTGGTGGTGATCGACACGCTGCGCGCCGACCACCTCGGCACCTACGGCTATCGGCGCGCCGATGGTCAGGCGGTCTCGCCGCTGATCGACCAGCTCGCCGCGCGCGGCGCGGTGTTCGAGAACTGCTGGGCGCAGGCGCCATGGACGCGCCCGTCGATGGCGTCGATGCACAGCGGGCTGTTCTGCTCCAGCCACAAGGTCAACAACGAGCTCGCGGTGCTCGGCGACGACGCCCGCACCATCGCCGAACTGCTCTACCAACAGGGTTATCGGACCGGCGGCTACTCGGCCAACTTCAATGTCTCGGTAAGCACCGGTTTCGGCCAGGGC
>JAJFFB010000102.1 GCA_021776925.1 Planctomycetota bacterium
CCGCCGAGGCGTGGTTCGAAGATCACGTAGGCGTGGGCGATGTCGCCGAATTGATCGCTGCTGCGATGGGCGATCGCCTCGCTGAAACCGGTCTGCTTGACCGGTGAGTTGGCGATGAAGTCACGGAAGTCGGCAAAGAAACCGTCGAGGTCCATCAGCCTGCGCTGCTCGCCGCGCGGTGGCGGTTGGCTGAAGATCGCATCGGGCAGGAAGACCTCGCGCAGGACCTCCCAGTCACACTCGCCGCCGGGACCGAAGGTGACCGCGCCGTAGAGCGCGTCGAGGGTTTGGTCGACGGTTGCATAGGGTTCGAGGTTTCCTTGAGCCTGGGCTTTGGTTTCGGCTTCGCGCAGGGCATCTTTCGCGGCGATGGACTCCGGGAATAGGGAGGCGTTCTTGCGCAGGAGTTCCAGCGCCCGATTCCCATCTCCTTGTTGGGTGGCTTGTTGCGCCAGCACCGCGATCACCTCGGGGTGGGCGACCTCGCCCAGGGAACCGCTATCGTCGAGCAGGAGCACGACTTCCTGGTTCACGTCCTCGATCAGAAAGCGGCCGTTGCCACGCGGCAACAGATCAAAATTCCCCTGGTTGGGCAAGTGGATTCCCAGCTGGCCCGGCGCCACTTTGCTCACCTCGACCTCGCTGAAGAAGGGGTTGGCGACCGTTCCGGAATAACGCGCAAGCAGAGCGTCGGGGAGCAGGGTCGGGGTGGAGCCCGGATCGCCCGGATCCGCTGCGGCAGAGGTGCCGTCGGCTTGAGATTCCAGCGCCACAAGTTCGGCTTGGTCGCCAGGCTCCCCGGTGTGCGCAGCGAGGATTTTGCGCAGCAATTCATGGCGTTGCGCGCTGGGAACGTTGTCGCCCTCAAAGGTGTCGACGCGGAAGACCAGGACCAGGTCGGCGCCCGGCAGCACGTCGATGGCATGGCCGCCATAACCAAGCGCGGAATACATGCCGAGGGCTTTCAGATCAGGCGCACCGGCGGTCCACCACAACAGACCGTAGCCGCGACCGCGGCCGGCGTCCGAGTAGGACGTGCGGCTGCGCTCGACCCATTGCTCGGCAAGCACCTGCTGATCTCCCCATCGTCCTTCATTCAGGAACAGCAGGCCGAAACGCGCCATGTCGCGCGCCGACATACGGAATGGATAGGCCGGATGGATCGACTTCTCGGCTTCGTAGTGCAGATAACCGTCGCGCGGGCGGTAGTCCTGCATGCCGATCGGTGTGGCGATCTCGCGCCCGAAGGCGGCGAAGAAATCAGGATCGATCTGTTGCTGGAAGATCGTGACCAGGGTGTTGAAGTCCCAGTTGTTGTAGCACCAGAAGGTGCCCGGTTCGTGGCTGTGCCGCGGCGGCTTGGGGTTCTGCGGCGGTTCGTAGGCGGCCAGGCGATACACCCCCGAGCGCGCCTTGAGCAGATCGAGGATGGTCGCGCGTTTCTCGCCTTCGGTCAGCACCGGCTCCATGTCGTCGATACCGAGTTCGGCGAGGCTGAGTCCCAGATCGGCTTCCCCTCGATCGACGTAGACTCCCCACAAGGCGCTCATGAAACTCTTGCGTACCGAGTGGCACATGAAGCGGCGTTCGACCTCGCCCCAGGACGCGAGCACCACGCCATCGTGAATCACCATCGCCGCGGCCGCGTCGAGGCCGTCGAAGTAGGCGCGCGCCTCGGCCAGTCCCTGCGCCGAGAAACCAGCCTCGGCAGGGCTGGCGTATTGCATCCAGCCTTCGGAGGGGACCCGCTGTCCATCGGAATGCACCTCCTGAGCAAGGCTGGGGGCAGAAAGTAGACCAAGGAGGGCGATGCAGAAGGGTTTGTTCATCGGGGGGATCCACAGAAAACGGGTTTTTCAGGTCGTCGAGGTCCATACTGGATTCGTTTCCCCCTGTTGGCCAATGTCCCTTCGCCATGCCTTGATCCACGATGATTTTCGCACTTCTCTCCCTTTGTCTTGCCCAGAGTCCTGCTGAGCTCCCTCAGGATCAGGGCGCGCTTGCCCCCTCAAAGGCCACCGAGGTCTTGGTGCTTGGCATGATCCATGGCAGTCACCGCAGCAGCGAGAAGTGGGGGCTGGATGAGGTGCGGGAAACCATCCGCAGGATCAAGCCGGACGTGGTGCTGTGTGAGATCCCGCCGCAACGATGGCCGGGGGTTGCGGAGACCTGGAACGAAAGCAAGACCATTCTTGACCAGCGCGTGAAACGTTTTCCGGAGTACACGGATGTGCTCCTGCCGCTGATGGACGAGTTGCACTTCGAGGTCGAAGGATGCGCCGCGTGGACCGCCGAGATGGCTGCTTCAAGACAGCGGGCGATTGCCGCCTTCGAGGGTACTGCGGGAGCGGATCCCGAAGACGCCGAAGCCCTGCAGGCCTACCGCGACGCCGATGCCTGGGTTTCGGAGTGGGCGCTCAAGCAAGGTCCCGATGGGGACGACCCCATGGTGATCCATTCGCGTGCCTATGACCACGTCACCAAGGGCACGCTGCTGCCCTATGACCACTGGCTCAATGAACGCATCGGGCTCGGCGGTTGGACCAACATCAACCAGGCTCATTACCAGCTGATCGAAGCCGCTTTGCGGAAGCACCAGGGCAAACGCGTGCTGATCACCTTTGGCGCCGGCCACAAGTACTGGTTCCTGGAGCAACTGCGCTGGGACCAGAGCGTCAAGCTGATCGACGTACGCCCCTTCCTTCCCGGAGGTGCCACTCCACGCACGCCGGAACAGAAGGTCATCGAAGAGGTCTATGCGATGGCCGAATCCAATTGGCGCTGTTTCTATGACGACGGCAATCGTTTCATGCGCCCGGCGATGGCACGCATCGATGCATCGATGAGCCCGCGCGATGCCATGACCTTCATCAACGGACTGCGGCGGGGGACCCGCGGCAGCACCTTCCTCGATCAGGAATGGATCGGTCCGGTCACCGTGCTATCGCGCGAAGAGGGCGCCTATCAAGTGCGCTTCCCGGTGCTCCGTGCCCTGCAGGCCGCCGACGAGGCGCCGAGGGCCTCTGCAGTGCTGGTCGTCGATGACAAGATGGCCGGGGGATTCCGCTGGACCGAGATCGACTGGCCGCGCTGACCCCGGGTCATTGGAAGTCATCCAGAATGGTCTTGGCCAGATCCGACATGGCCACGGTGCTGACGTCTGCGTTTGCCAGGATGCACACCGCTCGGTTCTCTTCCGGGCGCAGCACGAAGGCGCTGGCAAAACCCGCTCGACTGCCGCCGTGCCCGACTTGGTTGACCGGATTGCCAGGCAGCGTATCAGTGAAGAAACCAGTGCCGTAATAGGGCTCGTAGGGACAGTTTGAGCCACAGCCGAGATCGCTGATCCCGCCCCAGAGTTCGCGGATTCCGGCCTGGCTCAGCACCCCATTGGGACGGTGATAACTGGCCAGCAGGGCCTCGGCGAAATGCCCCATATCGATGACCGAGGCGATCACGCCACCGGCTGGATCGCGCGCCTCGGCTGCGGCTTCGTCGACCCGGTAGTACAGCCAGGTGTATGGATCTCCGGGCAGGGCATCGCTGCTGTAGTAGTTGTCCATGCACAGCAGATCGGTCTGGGATACCAGGTTGATGGTCGGGCCGACGTGCATGACCGGCGATTGAGAAACGCCGGGTAGGTTGCCGATCGAAGTCTTGACCGCGCGTGAGCCGTCGAAACTGGCGGTGCACATGCCGGCAGGATCAAACAGGTAGCTCTGAGCCAGGTCAGAAAAAGCAAGTCCGGTGCGGTGATTGAGATAGGTGCCGGCGAGCGAGTAGTTGAACGCCGAATACTGGTAGCCCCCGCCAAGATTGCCGTAGACCGCACTGTCGTAATGCGGCGAAACCAGGTCATTGGTCTCGGCCCAGAACGAGGCAAGGTTTCCGGGATAGCAAAACAGGTGCAGCGCGCCAGCATCGAGTTTAAAGGCGCCCTGATGCCGAAGCAGTTGGCGCAGGGTGCGCTTGCCATTGCTCGTCAGGCGACTGCCGTCCTCGTCGCTGACAAAGTCATCGAAGGAAAGGACCCCGTTTTCTTCCAGGATCTTGGCGGTAACCGCGGTAACCGACTTAGACGTGGATCCGATCCTGTATAGCCGATGGATCCCCGAGGGGTCATGTTCGAAGTTGCCGCCACCCACGTACTCAAAGGCGTCGGCAAAGTGGACCTTGCCGTCTTCCACCACGACGAAGGCGATCCGGGTGGTGAACATGCCATTGTTCAAAAGCAGGTTGGCGACGCGCTCGCGCGCCTTGCACTCGGGGTTGTTGTCGTTGTTCGGATTCAGATCCATCGGCGCACACACCGAACCATTGAACCCGGGCTGATAGCTGACCTCAGGGCAGGAATCGCTCACGTCGGGCAGCCCATCGCGGTCGCTGTCCATCGCTTTCGCCGGCCGCGCGACCTGGCCCAGGGCCGGACTGCTCGAGAGGATCGAGGCCATCATGAAAGAAATGCTCAGGGGCAGGGCAGCTTTCATCCTGACTCCAGTCTAGATCGAATGGCCGAAAGCAGTTGGGCCCGGTGGGAGATTCCTGCTATCCCTACCCTGAAAGGTGCGTAGCTCAAACAGTTCCTCCAGGTCCTGGCTGCCATGAAACCACTCACCACCCTCCTTTGCAGCCTTCTTGTTGCGTGTCCTGCTCTGGCTCAGCAGGCCGAGCTCGAGCACGGCATTGAGTCTTTCGACGCCGCCTGGAAGATCATCAACACCCAGCACTTTGACGCCGATTTCAACGGCGTCGACTGGGATGCGGTGCGCGCGGAACTGCGCCCGCAAGCGCAGGCGGCGGAAGACATGGAGGGCATCCGCGCCGTCATTCGCGACATGCTCAGTCGCCTCGGCCAGTCCCACTTCTCGCTGATCGAAAAGGAATTCCTCGGCGGCGGGGCCCAGGGAGCCGCAGCCAGTCCGGCTGGAACCGTTGGCTTCGACGTGCGTTTTCGCGGCGGACAGGCGTGGGTCACGCAGGTGGAAGAGGGGGGGCCGGCCGCGCTCGCCGGCGTGCGCCCGGGCTGGATCCTGCAGGCGATCGACGGCAAATCGGTCAAAGAACTGATTCAGGAAGCGCCGGCCAGCGACACCTTGCGGCCGGACACCTTCATGCGCAAGGCCTTGATGCCACGCATCGGGGGTGCGGTGGGATCCACCGCGAGCTACCGCTTTGTTGGTTCAGATCCGACCAACGATTCCGGCGCAGCCCAATCCCCGGTAGATCCAGGATCGGGCGAGATGGAACTTGCCGGCGTCGAATTGAAATTGATCCGGGTCGAGCGCGATGCGGTTCCCTTCGACATCGCCGGCCTGCCCACCTTTTATCTGGTCCTGCGCAGCCATCGATTCGAACACAAAGGTCGCACCATCGGCGTGGTGCACTTCTCCAATTGGTTTTCTGGAATCTCCAAACAGATCGACTTTGCACTGGTGGCGATGCGCGATTGCGATGGCCTCGTGCTCGACCTGCGCGGCAACTCGGGCGGCGACGGCATGATGGCCGCGCGCGTGGCCGGGCATTTCTTCGCCAAGCGCGAGGTGCTGGGCATCCAGCGCATGCGCCAGCGCAACATGCGCTACACCATCCGCCCGCGGCTCAAGGTCAATGGCGACAAGGTCGAGCCCTTCCTCGGTCCGCTGGTCATCCTCGCCGACGAGACCACCGGCAGTTGCTCCGAGGTCTTCACCGGCGGCATGCAGGCGCTCGGGCGCGCCCACGTCATCGGCGAACGTAGTGCCGGCGCCGCGCTGCCCGCCCTGCTCACCAAACTGCCCAACGGCGATTATCTGCTGCACGCGATCGGCGATTTCCTCACCTCCAAGGGGGATTCGATGGAAAGCGACGGCGTGAAGCCCGACCTGGTGGTTCCGCTGCGCCTGCAGGACCTGCGCGCCGGCCGCGACGCGGCGATGCAAGCCGCGGCGTCTTGGATCGAGTCCCAACTCGATGATTAGGAAGTGCATCTCCGCGACTAGTTAGGACTGAGTCGCAAGACGAGGCCACTATCAACGCCGCACGCGTTCATGCGTAGCCAAGGGTCATGAGGATTCCCTGCCTGCTCCCAAGCGCCCTGGCCCTGATCACAGCCGGCACCGCACTCGCCCAGGAAGAACACCTACTCGCCGGCCCTGCTGACTCCCAGGAGAAGGTAAGCAGTCCAATCCTGAGTGCGCTGCACAGCCTGCGCCAGGAGGCGGTGCTGCCGTGTGACACGTGGGTGGCTTTGCCCGACGCCACCCTTGCCGGCGTCACCATCCTGGCGAAGAACAGCGATCGAACCGTTTTTGATTGTCAGCCGCTATTCCTTCACCCACGCCAGAAATGGTCCGCAGGAAGCAAGATCGACCTCGGCCGCGTCTCGGTCCCCCAGGTCGCGGAAACCTACGCCACGATGGGATCCAGTCCCTATTGGTGCTGGGGCTACGAAGAGGGAATCAACGAATTCGGAGTCGCGATCGGCAACGAAGGAATCTTCACGCGGGCTCGCAAAGCCGACGTCGTCGCGGCATCGCGCGGCGAAGGCCCGCCCCTGGGGCCCACCGGCATGGATCTGCTGCGCATGACCCTCGAGCGCTCGCGCACCGCCAAGGAGGCGGTGACCACCCTCGGCGCCCTGCTCGAGGCCCATGGCCAATTCGGATCCGGTATGCCGATGATGGGTTTCGTCGAAGGGGCGTACGACAACTCCTACCTGATCGCCGACCCCTCTGAGGCCTACGTGGTCGAAACCTGCGGGCGCAATTGGGTGGCGCGACGCCATCGATCCGGAACCACTTCGATCTCCAACGTGCCCAGCATCGGCACCGAATGGGACCTGGCCTCGCAGGGGCTGATCTCCGACGCGGTCGAACACGGCTGGTGGCCCGCCGACGCCACCAGCAGTTTTCACTTCGCCGATTCCAGCAGCGATCCGTCGCCGGCCTCACTGGCGTCGGCGGTGCGCGCCCGCACCCGTGCGGCGTGTTCGGCCGGGTTGTTGAAGCACAAAAACGGCAGCATCGATTCCCGCTGGATGATGCGCGTGGCGCGCGACCGGTCCACCACCCCCAGTCTCGACCTCGACGTGACCGCCAGTTCCTGCGTGGCGGTTCTTCCTGCAGGCCCTGCGGCAACTCCGGTGTTCTGGTGGTGCGCAGGCACTCCCAGCAACGGCTGCTTCGTTCCCTACTTCATCCAGGCTGGCGAAATCCCGGCCATCCTGTCCAAGGCGGGCACCGTCGGACGCGCGATCACCCCGCCCAGCCGCGTCGCCAAAGACGCCTTCGCTGCGGACTCCTACTGGTGGCAGGCGCGTCAGATCTGTGATCTGGTTCAAGCCGACTACGGCCCTAGGAACGCGGTGGTGCGCAAGGCCCTCGATCCGCTCGAGATCGAATTTGAGCAAGGTCTCGGTGCGGTGGTCGAACTCGCCGCCAACCTCCGCAGCCAGGGCCAGGAGAGCAAGGCACAACGAGTGCTGGCCGATTACACCCAGGCTTGCGTCGACCGCGTGCTGGCGGAGTTCAAGCAGCTGGGCCCGCATCTGCGGAAAATGGAAATCGTGATTCCGCCGGCCTTGCAGCCCTTCCTCGGCGTCTACAGCACCGACCTCGGCGGCCAGTCGCTGGACTTTGAAATCCTGGCGCAGGACGGTCGTCTGGCGGTGCGGCTTCCCGACGACCGCGTGTTCGATCTCAAGGAGCCCGACGCAGAAGGAAAACGCCATTTCGTCCTCACCGATCAGGCTGCGGTCTCCTTCGAACGCCAGGGTTCAGGTCCCGCGCAGGGCATGGTCTTCCATCAGGCCGGCACGAAGATTCCCCTGAAACGGCGATAGACCGCCCCTGACATGGGGGCAGGACGGGGACTAGGAGTAGTCGATTCCTTTTGTTCTCCAAGCCTCTTGCGCCAACAATAAATCAGGCATGTTGCGATTGACCTCCCTGCTTCTCATCTGGACCGTCTTCGGCAACGCAACCGCTGCTGCGCAAGATCCGCAAGATCCACCCGAGGAAGGCATCCGCGTAGACGCGGCGATCTGCAGCTTCCAGCAGCCATCGGGCTGGTCCTACGAAGAAACGGGCAAGGGCTGGGGCATGGCGGTGAGCGCTGGTCCGGAAGTCGGACCCGACGCCTCCGCTCCGCCGCTGTTCCGCCTGGCTTCCACCTTGAGCCTGCACGACCTCGCCGACCTCACCCGGCAAGTCACTGAGATGGAGGCCGAGGACCTGGCAGAACACGGATGGCTGCTCGAGGAAGAAGCAACGGCGGTGGAGCGCCGCATCGACGGAGACCTCCGGCAGGGCCTGGTCTATCGCTGCGCACTCCAAGAGGACTCCAGCAAGATCGGTTCGATGACCCTCTATTCATGGAGAAAGGGCGACGCCGTGATTTTTCTGCGCACCTTCCGCGCCGGGGCGGAATCCGATCCCGCTGTCGACGCGTGTCTGGATTCCTTGATCGCGCCCGGCCTTGGGGTCAATACGCAGCGGAGCATCGGCACCGAGGATCTGCGCTTCTTCTTCCCTGCTTCCTGGCAGGGAATGCAACAGGGAATGGTCGAGAAGGCGAGCTACTTTGTGATCCAGGCACCAAGCGGAACGATTGATCTATTGGTCTCGCCCAAGGTCCCCATCGATGCCGAGGTGCAAACAGAAATGACCGCCTTCGAACAGGCCTCGGTTACTCGACTCCAGAAGATGGAAGACTCTGGGTTGCGCAAAGTGGTCGCTCGAAGATCGACCTGGATTCCATTTGGTGAGCGTGTCATTCTTGGCACGGTCATCGTCATGCGCGAAAATGACGGCCTCGAGGTCCCCCTGACCCAGGTCATTTTCCCTACTTCGAACAGGCGCGCAGTGCTGATGGAAGCCAGGCCCAAGCCTGGCCAGGAAGAGGCCATGTACGAGGCCCTGGTGAAGCTCGCTCAATATGACGTCCGTCACGTGGCAGAGTCCAAAGCGCCGACTCAAACGCTAAGCCTGCCCGGCTTCCAAACGGTGGTGCCCTCGGTGTTGCACGAAGGGCGGGTCCCTGCAGAAGAACTCAACGGAATGGAAGGGGTCGTTTTAGGAAACGAACTAGAAGGGCCGCGCATGTGGCTGTATTCGCACGCAGGCGAGATTGATCTGGACCGAGACCTCGATCCATTGCTGGGCAGGCTCCGGTCGACGCAACTGAAAGGTGCCAGCTTCCTCGGCAGCCAGAGCTTCAGCGTCCGCCATGGAGAAGCCGACACCGAGTTCACCGGCCCCATGCTGGCATTTGAGACCAAGTCCGGCAGACCGGTAACGCTGACCGTACTCCCGATCATTTTTCCTCAGCGCACCCTGATCGGCATACTCCTGGTGGGTTTGGAACACCGCATGGGCCCGGTCCTGGTCCTGTCGGCGGCTCTTGAGAACTGCGAACAAATCAAGGAGTGAAGCGCCAGGCATTCAAGCCGACGCGGTCCAGCAAGGAAAAAGCGGCCCCCGGACGGAGAGAGATGTCCGAGGACCGCACCTGAGTCACACCGAAAAACTGTCTGTTGGACGGGCTTCGGGTGCATCGGGTTCCAAGATCCGGCTACCCTGTGCGACGGTTCTGCCTGCTGACCCCGGGCGATCGTGATGAAAGCCGCACCTGCTCCCGAAACAGCCGCTTCCGGTCTGGCCGAATTGCGCCGCATCGGGCCGTTGTATCGGCGTTATCGGCGGCGTTACGTGATCGGAGGAGCAGCGATTCTGGGCGCGGTGGCGCTGCGCATTTCGGTGCCCTATCTGCTCGGACGCACCATCGACGTGTTGCGTGGCGCGGCGCAGGATCCCGGGGCCAGCGGCCTCGACCAGAGTGAGCTGATGCGCCTGGCGCTGAACGGCGGCCTGGCGGTGGCCGGTGTCGCCCTGCTCGGCGGCGCGATCCGCACCCTCAGCCGTTTGATGGTGCTCGGCAACAGCCGCCGCGCGGTGCACGACCTGCGCGGCGAGGTGATGGCGCATCTGGTGCGCTTGTCGCCGTCCTATTACGGCGCCAACTCCACCGGCAAGCTGATGTCGCGCTGCGTCAACGACGTCCAGTTCGTGCAGAGCCTGCTCGGTCCGGTGTTCATGTATCTGTCGGAGACTGCGGCGCTGTACGTGGTCGGACTCGCTTTCATGTTCTCGGTCAGCGTCAAGCTGACCCTGCTCGCGCTCGTGCCCTTTCCATTCTTCCTGTGGGGCGCGCGCGCGCTGGCGGCAAAGATCCAGCAGTATTCCCGCGACTCGCAGGAGGCGCTGGCCGAGATCAGCGCCAAGGTCGAAGAGAGCCTGTCGGGCGGCATGGTGGTGCGTTCCCTGGCGTTGGAGGACTTCGATCTCGACCGCTTCAGCGGGCGCTGTCGCGAGTACCGAGATCTCAACATCCGCGTGACGCGCATCCGCGCGCGTTTGGGTGCGGGCATGACCCTGCTGGCCGCGTCGAGCACCCTGGTGGTGCTGGCGGTGGGCGGTCCGATGGTGACCGCCGGCGACATCAGCATCGGCGAGTTTTTGTCGATGGTGCTCTATCTGAACCTGCTGGCGGCCCCGACCGGGGTCCTCGGTTTCGTCATCTCGTCGCTGCAACGTGGCGCCGCGGCGATGGCGCGCGTCGGCGAGCTGCTCGACACCGAAGCGACGCTGGTTGACCCGGAACAACCGCGGGGGGGGGGGCTGAAGCAGGGCGCGATCGAGGTGCGCGATCTGACCGTGGTGCTGCGCAACGAAAAAGGCGAGGCGCGCACGGTGCTGGACCAGGTCAACTTCGAGGTGCCCTCGGGCGGCGTGCTCGGCGTGGTCGGTCCGACCGGAGCGGGTAAGAGCGTGCTGCTGCAAGTGCTCGCGCGCCAGCTCGAGGTGGCACGCGAACAGGTGTGCTACGACGGCGTCGACGTGCACGACTGGGGCCTGACGCAACTGCGGCGGGATCTCGGCTACGTGCCGCAAGAGGCTTTCCTGTTCAGTGAGACCTTGTCCGCCAACATCGCCTTGGGTCGGCCTCAAGCAGAAGCGGTCGAACTCGCTGCGGCGCTCGACGCCAGCCAACTCTCCAAGGACCTCGACCAGATGCCGGAGGGGCTCGACACCATCGTCGGCGAACGCGGCCACAACCTCAGCGGCGGCCAGCGCCAGCGCGCAGCCCTGGCACGGGTGATGCTGATGGAGCCGCGCGTATTGCTGCTCGACGATCCCTTCTCGGCGGTTGACGCCGGCACCACCGACGAGATTCTGACCGGTCTGCGCCCCTTCTTTGCCGGGCGTACCACGGTGCTGGTCGCGCACCGCGTGGCCACGGTGCAGCACGCCGACCACATCATCGTGCTCGACGAAGGGCGGGTGGTCGAGCGCGGCACTCACGAGGAACTGCTCACCGCCGACGGGCTCTACGCCTCCTTGCACCGGCGCCAGCAGCAGCGCGCCAGCCTGCGTCAGGAATTGGGGGGGGGCGACTGATGCCTCCGATCCGTCACCACGGCATGGAGCCCGGAGACCGCCCGGGAAGCGCCTTCGACCCCGAGCTGTTGAAGCGGCTGTGGGTCTACATCCGCCCGCACCAGCGCTATCTGTGGGCCGGCCTGGGCTTCCTGCTGATGTTGTCGGCGTCGCGTCTGGTGCTGCCATGGCTGGTCAAAATCGCGATCGACGACCACCTCGCCGCCGATGATCTGGCGGGCTACTTCCCGTTGTTGGGCGGCTTTCTCGGCGTCGCGCTGCTCGACGCGGTGATGCGCCGCAGCCAGCAGATTGCGGTCGAGACCGGTGGTCAGAACGCGCTGCTTGACCTGCGCTTGTCGCTGTTCCGCCACCTGCAGCGACTGCCGACCTCCTTTTTTGATCGCACTCCGACCGGGCGGCTGGTTGGGCGCGTGACCACCGACGTCGAGGCGCTGCAGGAGATGTTCTCCAGCGGCGTGGTCACGATCATTGGCGACTTCATCTTTCTTGGTGCGACGCTGGTCATCCTTCTGTCGCTGCACCTGAAGCTGGCGCTGGTGTCCTTGCTGGTGGTGCCGTTGCTGCTGTTCGTGACCCTATTCGTGCGCCTGCGCGTGCGCAGCGCCTACGTGGTGATGCGCGCCCGGCTGTCGGAAATGAACGGTTTCCTGCACGAACGCATCAGCGGCATGCCGGTGGTGCAGATGTTCAATCGTGAAGCGGCGACGGTCAAGGCCTACGGTGGCATCAACGCCGGCGTGCGCGACGCGCAGCTGAAGTCGGTGAGGTGGGAGACCGTTCTGTCGTCGCTGATGGAACTCCTGTCCTCCTTCACCGTCGCCCTGATCCTGTGGTACGGCGGTGGGCTGGTGGCCGAGAACTGGCGCACCGAAGGCATCGAAGGCGGCCTGACGCTGGGAGTGCTGTTCGCCTTCATCGACTACATGCAGAAGTTCTTCCAGCCGCTCAATGACCTGAGCCTGAAGTACACGGTGATGCAGAACGCGATGACCGCGAGCCGGCGCATCTTCGACCTGATCGACGTCGACGAACGTCTGCCCGAAGTCGAAAACCCGGTGCGGCCGGCGCAGGTGGTCGGCGAGATCCGATTCGAGGGAGTGGAGTTCGGTTACGACCCCGAACAGCCGGTCCTGAGGGGCGTCGACTTCACCGTCGCTCCCGGAGAGAAGGTGGCCCTGGTGGGGGCGACCGGCGCCGGCAAGACCACGGTGCTGAAACTGCTGACGCGCTTGTACGACCCGCTGGCTGGTCGCATCCTGCTCGACGGCGTCGACATTCGCGAGTACGAACCGCGCGACCTGCGCCGCCGCATCGGCCTGGTGCCACAAGACGTGTTCCTGTTCGAGGGCGACATCCTTGAGAACATCCGCCTCGGCAACCCCGAGGTCACAGAAGAGGCCGCGATCGCCGCCGCCACCCGCCTGCACCTCGACGAATTGGTCGCGCGTTTCCCCGGCGGCTGGCATGAACCGGTGCGCGAGCGCGGCCGCAATCTTTCGGCGGGTGAGAAGCAGTTGCTGTCCTTTGCGCGCGTGCTCGCCGCCTCGCCGCGCGTGTTGGTGCTCGACGAAGCAACCAGCAACGTCGATTCGCGCACCGAGCAACTGCTGCAGGAGGCCGTGCACGAGGTCATGCAGGGGCGCACCTCGCTGGCGATCGCCCACCGCCTGTCGACGGTGCGCGACGCCGACCGCATCCTCGTCTTCCATAAGGGCGAACTCGCCGAGCAGGGCAGCCACGAGCAGTTGATGGAGCAGCGCGGGCTCTACTGGTGCCTGGTGCAGCTACAGTACGGCGATGAGGTCTAGGACACTTGCGTTCCTCCTTCTGCTGCTGAGCGCGTGCGCGGCGCCGGTCGAGGATGCGGGTAGCGAAAGCCTGGAAGTGATTGACCCGGGGATTCGATTCCTCACCTTCAACATTCGCTATGGCACCGCCAACGACGGAGCCAACGCGTGGCCGCTGCGCCGCGATCTGGTAGCGGCCTTGATCCGCGCGCAACGCCCCGACGTGCTTGCAATCCAGGAGGCACTGGACTTCCAGCTCGAGGAACTCGCCGGGGTGCTCGACGGTTATCACAAGATCGGCCAGCACCGTGGGGGGGGGCTGAAGGGTGAGTTCTCAGGGCTCTACGTTCTGCCCGAGCGCCTGCGCGTGATCGAGAGCGGCCACTTCTGGTTGTCGCCCACTCCGCAGCAGGTCGCATCGCGCGGCTGGGACGCGGCGCTGCCGCGCACCGCCTCGTGGGCCACGCTGGAACTCCGCCCCAATCCGCGTCAGGATCCGGAGCGTGCAGCAACCACTCCCGCGCCGCGCTTTCGCGCCTACGGCACCCATTTCGACCACCGCGGCGCCGAAGCCCGCCGCCACAGCGCCGCTCTGATCGCCGGCCATGCTCCGAGCGAGCTGCCGGTGGTGGTGATGGGTGACCTCAACGCAGACCCGTCCTCGGCTCCGCTGAGGGAGTTCTTCGACCAGGGGTTTGCCTCCAGTTATCTGCAGCTGCACCCCGCCGACCAACGCGGCACCTTCAACGGCTTCCGCGACCCCAGCGGCGGTCGCCGCATCGACTACGTCCTCCGCCGCGGTCCCTGGACCGCGCTCAGCGCCGAAACCCTCGGCGCACCGGTCAACGAGGTCTGGCCCTCCGACCACTACGCGGTCGCGGCGCTGTTAGAGCTTTGATTCCTTTTCAATGCGTTGGCGGGTGAGCGTGCCACCCGGCACGTAGGCCGTATAGGAAACCACATGGCCCTCGGCGTCGAGGTCGAAACGGATGCGTACTTGGGGATTGGCCTGCATGATGCGGAATCCCTGGTCATCCGGTGGGTCAAAGAAAATCGGCGTCGGCACTCCGGGAATGATCCCCGCCAATGCACCGTCCTGGAAGACCATTTCAATTTCCGGTCCCGATTCCCCATCGCGGTAGAAGCCGAGAAATTTATCGACATTTTCCTTTTTCAATTTGGGGCGCTCGATCTTCAGATCCGCGGCCCGGCCCTTGGGCAGCTCATGCACCACCCCCGGTTTGTGGACGCGCATGAACTGCACCTCGCCCTTCTCGTCTTTTTCGAAGGAAACCGCCAGGCCTTCAAAGTCGGTAAACGCCCACTTGCCTTCCTCGTCGGGTGGCGACAATGGAAAGACCATGACGCCTGGCACGTCGAGGGCCATACCGCCGTTCCAGTAGATCACCTGGAACTCCACGTTTCGATAGAGGTCGTAATTGGCGACGTAACTGCCGATCAAGGGCTGCATTTCCTTCGGGGCGTCAGCCAATCCATCGTCGCCGCCGAAGAAGAGTTGATGCATCGACATTTCAAGGCGCAGCGTTGTTGCCTGACCGCGTGACTGAGTGCAATAGAGCACCATTAAATCCTCTTGCGGCCACGCCCATGCCCGGGTTCCGTCGGCACCACTGTGGCCGAAGATCGCCACCTGAGGAGTCTCGGTTTCTTCGCCAGGACGCATAAAGAGCATGAACAGCTGGCCGTACCAGACTTTCAGGTCGGGGAATCCGGTCGGGAATGGAGTCTCGCTCTCCGGCAGGCACATGGCTGTCACCGGAGTGAGGGACCGATGCACGGCTTGGGGTGAAAGCACAGGCTTGCCGCCGACCAGACCGTCATCCATGCACATCGCCAGAAAGCGGGCGTAATCCGCAGGAGTGCAGAATAGAGACTGAGCGCCCCAGGCGTAGGGGTACATAGGACCGTCTTCGGGACTCCAGAAACGCACCCAGTTGTTGGGCCTGCCGATGTACAAGCTGGCCAGTCGCTGCCAGCGCGCGTCCTTTTCATGATGGGTGTACAAGGAGTCCTGCATAGCCAAGGGGTTCAGCAGGCGCCGCTGCATGAAACGGTCCAGCGGCATTCCGGACACCTCTTGCACGATCGCGCCCACCGCGTCGGTAGCCGAATCGCTGTACCAGAATCTGCTGTCGATCTCGAATTCTGGTCCGCGTTCACCGACCGCATTGCCCATCGAAACCAGATCGGGGTACTCCTCTGGACCGGTGAGGATCATGGAGGGCAGTCCGCTGCGATGAGTCAGCAACTGTCGCACGGTGATCTCTCTGGAGCGGTCATTGGCAAAGCCGGGCAGGTAATTGGCAACCGCGGCGTCCAACTCCACCTTTCCTTCATCGACCAGGATCTGCAGGGCCGCACCCGTCATCGGCTTGGTCATCGAACGGATGTTGAAGAGGCTGTTCTTCTCCATCGGCAGCTCTTCTTCCAGGTTGCGCCAGCCATAAACCTGGTGAAGAACCGTGCGACGGTTCTTGATCACCAGGAGTTCAGCCCCAACGATCGTGCCTGAGTCAAAAAAGCCCTGGACGACCTGCGACAAGTCCTCCAGGGCCTGGGCGGACATCCCCTGGGACTCCGCGGTCGCCGGCGGAAAGGCGACCGCTTCCTGGCCGGAAGCAGGAGCCAACATCGAGAACCAAGTTGCTGCAAAAAGGAACCGAGTCGCAGCACGCCGCCCATTCCATTTCTGGGGGTTCATCACAGTTTATTCCTCCGTACCTGCTACGCACCAATATGGTTTTAATTTGCGGGTCTGTTCACCGCGGGAACAGGAAACGCCCAATGAGATGAAGATCCTGGGCCATAGTCGAGAGATTCAGTTAAGGTGGTCGCGAGCTTCCATATTCTTTCCAGAAGTTCCATCGCCCCACAGCGTTCACTCCATTTTGACCCTCATGACAATTCCGTTTTTGGTACTAAGGCTTGATCCTCCTTTGTGCCTTTATCAAGTACAGCAACTCAAAGTGCGTATTGTTTTCGGACTCAAACACTCTTGCTTGTCCACCTGATCGAACCCTTTCCCAAATCCAGTCTCGATTATTATCATAAATTAGTTCATTTTTTATAACCTGTATCACACAGGTTTTGAAGCCGTTATTGAAAAGATGGAAAAGAGATAAGTCCAAGTCGACCAAAGACGATTGAACAAACACAAAAATCCCGCGGTCCTTTAGTAATTTGGAAACGGAATGAATCATCATGTCGAGGAAAGAACGTGCATTTGAGCTCGATCCCCCCTGTCGCTGGAGGCCGGATAATGCCCACAGAGGAGGAGAGGCGGATGGTGGCATGGTCGGAGGGTTAGAAATGACCAAATCATATTTTCCTTTTGGGGTAACACATTTTGTAAAGGAGGGATCAAACAAGTCCGCGGTAATAAAAGAAACAGAGCCTGGCAAGGCGTTCAATGACATGTGATGGCTGGCAACATCGATGCATTTTGGTGAAATATCAACGCCAACCACAGATGAAGCTCCTTTCAGGGAAAGTGCCAGAGATTGAATTCCAGATCCACTCCCAAGGTCGAGAGCAGTGAATCCTGGTGACGCAGGCTCAAACTGGGCAAGGAGACGCGAGAAGGGTGACTTCATCGGATTAAGCACCCCGGCCCTTTCGATTTTTCGTTGATCCAAAAGAACCTGGACCGTTCCAGCAGGAAAAGGAGTGAGAAACTCGGAAGTCATTCGCTCGGTAAATTGGTTCTTGTAGTGGTGGCCTGCTGCGTTCTTCCGGCGTTTGCCTTGCATTCAAGATCGTGGAAGTCACAAGTTCCTGGCAGTATACTTGCCGCGAGCTTCCTGCAAATGATGAGTCTCCTGAAAGAAGCAAAATCAAAAAACTGGCATTCGCTTGTTTTTGTGGTGGTCATTTGGGGTTTTTCTCCACTCTTGATCACCAAGTTCTCCGGCATAGTTCAGCCTTTTTTCGCCGCCGCGATTACGCTTTTAGTTGCAGGGTGCGTTGGGATTACAACACTTCTCATTCGTTGTCCGAAGTTGGTTTTCTCTAGGTCGGGATGGAAGGACTCATGCAGAAATCCACGACGAATGTTCGGCCTTGCTGCACTTGGGTTTTTGATATATCCAGTTTGTTTTTTTACTGGGCTTCAGCTCGGGCAACCTGTAGCGGCCACACTGCTTAACTATTTATGGCCGCTCATTGCCTTTGGAACAGCGGTAGTTCTGGCGAAACGGATTCCGCGACTGGAAGAAATATTGGGAGTCCTTTGTGCTGCCTTTGGAGCTCTTCTAATTATCTCATTGCTCTTGGATCCTGGAGAAGGTGGAGCTGACACATATTCCTTGAAATCAGCGTTTCGGGCCTCTCTTCCCTATTTGCTCGCACTTGTAGGTGCAGCGGTGTATGGAGTGTTTTCAGGGCTGGTGAAAGCGGAAGGAGAGACTACTACTGGAATTTCCAAAAAAGGTGACGTGAACAGGAGGATTCAGCGGGTGGTGGTCATGATATGGGTCGCCGTGTTAGGTAACTTGATCATTTGGGCATTCCTGATGGCATTCGGAATCGAACCCATCTTGAAATGGGAGACTAATAAGGCAATCGTCCTGGGAGTGTATGGGGGCTTGTGGTTTTTTGGGCATTTCTTTTGGATCAATGCCCAAGAAGAATCAGAGGGGCATGAGCCTGTTGCGGTGGTCTATTTGGTTCCGGTCTTTGGTGTTTTTAATCTAATGGTTTTCAAAGATGGACGCTTCGATCTCCTGGCGCTGCTGGCCCTTGCATTTGTCGTGAATGGAGCCATCTTGACGCGAAGTCGATCCCTTCGACTTTCAACGCGTCAAATTGTCTTGATTTGCCTAGTCTCTTCTTGGGCTGTCGGGGAGGTGGTTGGAAGGGTAAGTGATTGGGCACCGGGCTTTTCCTTGGGCGATGGAGAGATGCGGGCAGCACCTCTCGTTCAACTTCTCTTTACCACTTTCGCCCTTTTTGGTGGTTTCGTTTTGGCTAACGCAGTTAGGCGAGAAAGCGAAACTCGAGCAGCATATTCCCGGGCACTTGATGCTCTAAGGCGCGCCTTTCCATCGACGGAAAAACTGGACAGCCTTGAATTCAGGAAATTATTGGCGCGTCTTTCCTGGTATTCATTTTCGCCCGGCTTTGGGTATTCCATTGATTCTTCTGATTCCGCATTCCGTAGGGTTTTGGAAAAAAGTACTGCTGTTGAGGCGGATATGGGGGTTGACCTTTCGGGCTTTAGGTCCGAAGTCCTCGGAGTTGAGGCGGCTCGATCTCTTGGAATTTCTCGCCTCGAATCTGGCCTTTTGATCTGGATTGCAAGCCTCGCCACAATATTGCTGTTTATCCCAGGGGCAGGATCATCCTTGATGGAGGTTGTTCGGCCGCTCCTGATCACAGTTCTGGTCCTCATGCTCCTTGCGATCAGAGAAAATAATCAATTAAGACCGAGTAATCTCCTCTCATTCATTTCAAGTTCTCAGCGAGCACTTTTTGAATTCGGTACTTCTGTTGTTCTTCTGGTACCGGAGCCGTTGTGTTTTCGATGGCGAGGTGACTTAACTGTTGTGGGAAAAATTCAGCCGTTCATCGTCACGGAGAAATCTGATACTGAAAAGTCAGAGGATCTGGAAGAAAGTGCTTTGGAAGCTGTAGAGAGGAGCAGGAAAAGCGCACGGCGGTGGTCAGAATTCGGACTCTGGTTTCTGATGCTCATGTTGATTCTCCATTTAATCGGCAGGGGCTTTTTGGTCTTAGAATCATCCCCGGCCTCCTAGCTCCAAATTACCTTCCAAAAAACGAAGCTCGGCGCGAAACTGCTGCAGGGTGAAGGAGACCATGGCCTCAGCCAGGCGCAGGCGCTCGCGGGGTGTCTGGGTGTCGTTGCGGATGCCAATGAAGGTGGCATCTTCCTTGGCGATTTCAGCGCTGAGGAAGTCGTGGCGGGCTTGAATGACCTTGCGCCGGGCACTGGGGGTGGCGTGCGGAGACAGGGCCATCCAGGTCAGGAAGGGAGGGGCGGGGCGGCTTTGGGCCCATTCCTTGAGGGCGAGCTGCTGGCGCAGCAGGCAGCGTCCGGCGTAGGTCAGGCGATAGGTGGTCCGGTCGGGACCGCTGGCTTGGGGGGCGGAGTGGGTTGAGCCGTCGGGACTACTCTTGGCACGGCCCACCGATGCGACCGGCGTGGTCCAACCGTTCTGCTCCAGTTTGCGCAGCGAGTAGTAGACCTGGGCGCGGGAGACTCCTGCCCAGTCCTCGACCTCGCAGCGCTCAAGTTCGGCGATCAAGGCGTAGCCATGGCTGGGCTTCTCCTTGAGGAAGGCCAGCACCACCAGGTCGGGGATCGTCGCGCGAGGGGCAGCCATGGCTCAGGCGCCCTTGCCGCCAGCGTCGTCGCTGCGGGCCTTGCGTTGGCGCGACCACCACCACCACTGTTTCTGCTCGGCGGGCAGATCCGGGTTCTCGGCCTGGGCGATGGCGCAGGCGAAGACGTCTTCGCAGCAGGGGTCGTGTGCGTGGCCGGTTCGGCGTTGCAGCAAGCCGAGCAGGACCTGGGCCTGTTGGCCGCGCAGCTGCTCGACGGTGGTGATGCCGAGGACTTCCAGATCGGCCACGGTGGCGGGGCCGACCGAGACCAGGTCGATCAGGCGGGGGCTGGACACGCTCACTAGTCTAAATTAGACTAGCGGGCCACGCGATGAAAAAACTCACCCCCGTTCTTATGGTCGACTCCATTGAGGAGCAGCTTCCCTTCTGGTGCGAGCGCCTCGGTTTCGAGGCTGGTGTGCAAGTGCCGCACGAAGACGCCATCGGCTTCGCCATTCTCACCAGCGGCAGCGCCGAGCTGATGCTGCAGAGCCGTGCTTCGGTCGCCGCCGACGTGCCGGCGATGGCCACCGGCGCACAGGGCATGCCGACTGGCGGCCTGTTCATCGAGAGCGAACGTCCCATCGATGAAATCCTGCCGGCGCTCGAAGGCCTCGACCAGGTCATGCCGCGGCGCACCACCTTCTATGGTGCCGACGAAGTCGTGGTGCGCGCGCCCGACGGGAGCGTGGTGGTGGTGGCACACTTCGCCGACCGACAGGACTGAGCCTAGGCTGGCGGCCATGACCAAGACCACCGGCTTCCCGCCGCTGGCGCGCGCCGACGCGCGCTGGCTGATTCTCGGCTCGATGCCATCGACCGCATCGATCGCCGCCGGGCAGTACTACGGCCACCCGCGCAACCATTTCTGGCGGCTGATGGGGGAGTTGATCGACGCCGGCCCGGCCCTTGACTACCACGACCGGGTGCAACGCCTGCTCGCTCAACGCATCGCGGTTTGGGACGTGTTCGCGCACTGCCAGCGCCCCGGCAGTCTGGACAGCGCCATCGATCCGGCGAGCGAAGTCGCCAACGACTTCCACACCTTCTTCACCCACACCTGCCCGCAGATCGAAGCCATCTACTTCAACGGGCGCAAAGCCGAAGCCAGCTATTCGCGGCACGTGCTCCCGAACCTGGCCGAAGCCGAGGCCAGGATCCTGCGCCAGGCGCTGCCTTCGACCAGCCCGGCGATGGCGGCCAAGTCCTTCGCCGAGAAACTGGCCGAGTGGTCGCTTATTCCTTGTGGTTGACGGTGATGTTGCCGTTCGAAGTCTCGGCGGTGACCATCGGTCCGTCGGCACCGCGCTCAAGCATGCGCGGCCCGTGAATGCGCACCTTGCCGTTCGAAGTCGAACCCGACAAGCTGAAGCGCAAGCGCCCGCTTGATTCGATGGTGATGTTGCCGTTCGAACTGTGCAGATAACCCTTTCCGGACCACTGATCGGGCAGGGTCGCGGTGACATTGCCGTTGGACGAAACCAGTTCCATGTCGGCGCTGTGGCCTTGATAGAGGATCGAACCATTGGAGCTGCGCACCCGCACCGGGCCGTCGCCAACAGCATCCAGGCGCACCGTGCCATTGGAGGTCCGCACCGTCACCCCGCCGTCACCGGCAAGAGCGACGATGCTGCCATTGGAAGTGCGCACGTCGAGGTGGTCGAAACGGTCGTTCATCTCGACCCTCCCGTTTGAGGTGTAGAGCTCCAGATCGACCCCAGCCGGAATCTGCAGCGTCAGCGCCGCGCCGACGTTGTTGGTACCCAGATCCGGGTGCGTAGGCACCTTGATCAGCAGCACGCCGTCGTCGGACTGCCCGGTGACCAGCATCTTGTCGACGCGCTCGTCGGCGCTGGCCTGGCTCTTGCCGGTGGCGTAGAACTTGGCCGTGCACTCGACCGTATTGCCATCGGTGGCGGCGATGGACAGGCTGCCGTTGTAGGTCTCGATGCGCACCTTGCTCACCCCGCTGGTGGAAAAGTTGTAGTCATCGCTCGCTTCGGCGCGGTAGCCGTCGTTGAGGATGAAGACGCAGGAGCCGAGCACGCTGCTGACGAGCAGCAGGAGGACGCCGGGCAGGAATGGGATTCTGGGTGTGGGCAGACGCATAATCGCGGTATGGACGAGAAACGGCTCTTGCAGATTCTGGCCGATTCGCTGGTTAAGACCCTGGGACCCCCACCCACGGTTGCAGTCGTTCTCGGCTCCGGCTGGAACGAGCGCGCCGCCGGCCTGTTGAGCGACCCCCGCGTGGTGCCGCTGAGCCACTTCCCGGACTGGCCGCGGCCGCGCGTCGAGGGGCACGCCGCTGACCTCCACTGTGGCGAGCTGGACGGCGTCCGCACCCTGCTGTGTGGCGGCCGGGTGCACGCCTACGAGGGTTATGAAGCCCGCGAAATCGTGCGCGGGGTGCGCGCCCTGGTGGCTTGGGGGGTGCCCAATCTCCTGCTGCTCAACGCCGCCGGCTCGCTCGACCTGGAGCGGCCACCAGGAGGCCTGATGCCGTTGAGCGATCACCTCAATCTGGGTCTGCCCAACCCCTTGCACGCCGGTCAGACCGTCGACACTGCCCTCACCTTCACCAGCCTGGTCGGCCTCTACGACGAGGCCTGGCGTGCCGCCCTGCTGACGCGCCTCGGGCTGCCCGCCGGGGGCGGGGCCGACGTCCGCCCGGGGGTCTACGCCGGACTCACCGGCCCCACCTATGAGACTCCGGCCGAGGTGTGCATGCTCGCCGGCCTCGGCGCCGACGCGGTCGGCATGAGCACGATTCCCGAGGCCATCGCCGCCCACGCCGCCGGAGCGCGCGTGTGTGCGATCTCGTTGCTGACCAACTACGCCGCCGGCCTCGGCGGCAGCGATCCGGACCACCTCGAAGTGCTCGACACCGCCAGTGCCCATGGCGAACGCGCCGCCGAGGTGCTGCGCGCAGCGGTGCTGGCCGCGCCGCTAGAATAAGCCGCCGCAATTGCCTCCCACCCGTCCGGTGGGCCGCAAATCGGCTTGGAAAGCCCCTTGCCTGTCCTACAAGGGTGCTCCCTACTGTCCCCAAAACGCAAGAGAATCACGATGGCCGTCCTCGTTACCAAGGAAGCTCCCGATTTCAAGGCCACCGCAGTGATGGCCGACGGTTCGTTCCAAGAGATCAGTCTCTCGGACTACCGCGGCAAGAAGGTGGTGCTGTTCTTCTACCCGCTCGACTTCACCTTCGTGTGTCCGTCCGAGATCATCGCCTTCGACCATCGCATGGCCGAATTCGAAAAGCGCGGCGTGCAGGTCCTTGGCTGCTCGATCGACAGCCATTTCACTCACCTCGCGTGGCGCAACACCGCGGTCGAGAACGGTGGCATCGGTCCGATCAACTACCCGCTGGTCGCCGACCTCGACAAGACCATCGCGCGTGATTACGACGTGCTCTTCAACGAGGCGATCGCGCTGCGCGGCTCCTTCCTGATCGACGCCGAGGGCGTGGTCCGCCACCAGGTCATCAACGACCTGCCGCTGGGCCGCAACATCGATGAAATGCTGCGCATGGTCGACGCGCTCGACTTCCACAGCAAGAACGGCGACGTCTGCCCCGCCGGCTGGCAAGAAGGCGAAACCGCGATGACCCCCTCCGCCGCGGGCGTGGCCGAGTACCTCGCCACCAAGGGCTCCGACCTGTAGGCCCGAGGCCGGACAGCGCGCCCTTCTGCAGCGGCTGTGGCGCCCCCGTTCACGGGGCCTGGATGCTTCCAGGCCCCGTTTATCTATGGGCTCTCCCCACGCGACGTGAGGGCCAGATCCCGGTACTTCATGTCCTCGACCAGTATGTGATTGGTCCACCAGTTGTGCAGGAACTCAAGCACCTCGCCCAAAGATGGCGGGTCGGACTCCAGCGACCTCAGAACCATGGTGCCGACGCTGCTACGAAAGGCCTTGTGCAATTGCACGTGGCCGTCCAACCCAGGAAAGTCAATCTCCCTGAGCATGGACTCTTCAGCAGTCAGGTGATCGCTGGAGTACTTGATCATTTCACCAATGGCCTCGGCCACGGTTTCCCGGTCCGAGTGACGGTCCCTCTCCTGGACGAGTCGATTGACCAGACGGAATATCCTGCGGTGGTGGGCGTCCATTTCCGCTGATCCGACGCTCCATAGAGAAGTCCAGGTGAGCCTGAATGGCTGCGATGTGGACATCGGTGGTAATAATAACCTCCGGGAAACCGAGCTGCAGAGCAACTTCATCCTGCTGGGGGAAGCAACCCTGGCCGCGCCACCTGGGGGGCAGAAATGATCCCAGGGCCCGTGTCCTATTCGCCCACCCCGCGACTCCTGAGGGCATGTGACTTGTATTTCATGTCTTCGACTTGGATGTGGTTGGTCCACCAGGTACGTAGGAAACCGATCACCTTGTCCACGGAAGGGGTACCTGATTCCAGCGCCTGGAGAGCCATTGTGGCCAGTGTGAGCCGGTAGTCCTTGTGCAATTCCTTGTGCGCATCCAATTCCGGAAAGCCAATGCGGTCGAGCAGGGCCTCCTCTGCCGCAAGGTGGTCACTTGAGTATTTCATCAACTCCCCGATGACCTCGGACACAGTTTCTTCGCCGGACGCTTTGTCCCTGGCCTTGGCGAGACGGTTGATCAGCTGGAAAATCCTCCGGTGATGGCCGTCCATTTCTGGAGACCCCACGCTCATTGCCGGAACCCAGACCAAGGAATTGGGATACCTATCACCCATAACGAGGAATAGTGTACGGAATCAAAATATTAATGCAAATGCGTCTAATTCCAAAATATAAGGAACAACGATATTCGTGATCAGGATGATTTAATTCAAGAAAAGGGAAAATGAAAATCCTTAGGAGATATGCATGCGCGGTATTGCCACGCCTATTTGGCTCGGCATCTACAGCAAAGATACGTTCCGGAGTTGACAAACTCAAGCTCATGGAGCAAATCAGCCCGCCACGCGGTGGCGAAGCCGGCTAAACCGAGAGATTCGTTGGCCATCATGAACGACCGTTCCTTCGACTTGAAGGCGGAGGATGAGGTTCGATCAGAACTCGGAATCCTCCTGGTACGGCCCCATCGTTTGCAGGGTGGTTGCAGGAATACTGGGCCGAGCCTCCCTGGAGTTTGACCACAGTTTCCCGGACTGTTCGATGGGGATTCTCGTGGGCGAACCGATGGATCATTGGGATAGTCCTTAGGCGTGGACATGGATCCGGGTTTTGGGTCCCACATTTGGATTCAGGATCAGGACATTGTCTACTGCAAGGTACTATTGCCACCATGAAGATCTACACCCGCGGCGGAGATGGGGGCGAGACCGGGCTGTTCGGCGGGCCGCGGCTGCTCAAATCCGCGGGCCGCGTGTCCGCTTACGGCGAGGTGGATGAGCTTTGCGCCACCCTCGGCTGGTGCGCTCTGGAGGCCTACCCTGACCTGGGGGCGGCGCTTGAGCGCGAGTGCGCGCGGCTGTTCACTCTTGGGTCGCATCTGGCCACGCCGGGCGAAGCCAGCGCGTCGGCGCGTGCGCAGCTGCCATCCTGGCCGGCGGACGCCTGCGCAGAACTGGAACAGGAGATCGACGCCTGGGACGCGCAGCTCGAGCCGCTGCGCAACTTCATCCTGCCCGGCGGCAGCGAGGCGGCGGCGCGCCTGCACCTGGCGCGCGCGGTGTGCAGGCGCGCCGAGCGCGCAGTGGTGGCGCTGGCTTCGACCGAGCCGGTCGACGCCCTGCAGCTCGCCTACCTGAACCGCCTCAGTGACTGGCTGTTCACCGCCGCCCGCGCAGCCAATCACCGGGCCGGCTGCGGCGACCGCTTGTGGCTTCCAGGTCCAAGCGCCTGACGTGCGCCTCTTGCAGCGCGAGTTCGAATTCGCCGCTGTCGAGTACGTATTTTGCGGCGCGGCCGCCGGCGCGGATCAGGTCGGTGGCGCGGTGAAAATCGAATAGGCCCACCCCGCGTAACTGCGGCTCGAGGATGAAGGCCGGCTTGTGGTCCTGCAATTGATAGACGCCGAGCTTGTACTGCAGATGGGCGATGGCGTCGCTCATCGCCGAGAGGATGTTGGGCGGTCCTTCCGGCTCGGGCGTTGGCGGGTGGATCGCTTCGAAGGCCTTCTGTACCGGCGGCAGTTCGGCGCTGTTGACGTTGATCGCCACCACCGGGGCGCTGCCGAGCGCCGCCGCCGCCGCCGCCGGCACCGGCGTCGACACGCCGCCGTCGACCAGCCACTGCGAGTTGATCAGCACCGGCGAGAAGAAGCCGGGAATGGCAAAGCTGGCGCGGATCGCCTGGGCCAGATCGCCCTCGCGCAGGCGCACCTCGATGCCGTTGCTCAATTCGGTGGCCACCGAGGTGAACGGCAGGGGCAGGGTTTCGATGGAATGGCCGCCCGCCAGCCTGCGGATCAGCGCCTCGATGCGGCGGCCGCCGACCAGCCCGCGGATGGGGAAGCGCAGGTCGACGAGCATCAAGATGCCCTTGCGGTCGAGGTTGTCGAGGAAGTCGACGTATTCGTCGAGCACGCCGGCGCAGTGCAAACCCCCAACCACCGAACCGATGCTGGTGCCGGCCACGCCGACGATGCGGTAACCGGCGTCCTCCAGCGCGCGGATGACGCCGATATGGGCCAGCCCGCGGGCACCACCGCCACCGAGTGCGAGGATGATGTCCTTTTTCATGATCGTGGGGAGCAAGCCGGCACGACGGGCGCACCGCGCCGCTGCCCCGACGCCGCGATTCTACGCCGCTCGGGGCTGAGGGGTGGGCGTGGAGTAGAATCAAGGGTCATGCCCGTGCAGCCAGACATCTACGAGGAGATCGTGCGCATGCGCCAGGCCGGGTCGCCGGCGGCGCTGTGCACCGTGCTCCTCGCCCGCGGCAGCACCCCCGGCAAAGACGCCATGAAGATGCTGGTGCGTGGCGACGGCTCCACCCTCGGCTCCGTCGGCGGCGGCTGCGTCGAGGCCGACGCGGTGAACATGGCCTTGCAGGTCATCGCCGACGACCGCGCCCAGACCTGCAGCTTCCGTCTCAACCAGAAGGACCTGCCCGAATCCGGACTGATCTGTGGCGGCCAGGTGACCATCCTCGCCGAACCGGTGGTGCCGCCGGTGCTGGTCCTGCTCGGCGGCGGCCACGTCGCCGGCGCGGCGGTGCGCCTGGCGCGCGAGTGCGGCCTGCGCACCCTGGTGTGCGACACGCGCGAAGAGTACGCCAGCAAACTGGCCCACCCGCAGGCCGACGCCACCTTCGCCGGCGCCTGGGACGACGCCGTCGCCAGCGTCGCCCCCGCCGAACACCACTACCTGGTGGTCGTCACCCGTGGCCACAAAGACGACGCCGAGGCCCTGCGTGCCATCTGGGGCCGAAAGTGCCGGCCCAAATACCTCGGCATGATCGGTTCCAAGGCCAAAAAGGCCACCCTCGACCGCATCCTCGCCGACGAGGGCGTCGATCCTGAGTGGCTGGCTTCGATCCGCACGCCGATCGGCCTGCCCATTGGCGGACGCAGCAGCGGCGAGATCGCGCTGTCGCTGGTGGCCGAATTGGTGCGCCTGCGCCGTCTCGGAGAGCCCGCTGAGGCCCAAGAGGGCCAAGAAAAGCGTCACCCGAGCGCAGTTTGACGGTATTCCATAACCACGGCTATCCTGTCCCACCCTTTGCCGGCCCCACGCCCAAAGTCCTGTACCTGAACCCATGCTTGTCGCCTTCACGACCGCCCTCCTCTGTGCCGCCGCTGCTCCCCAGGAAGATGCCCTGGTCCTGACCAACGGCAAGGTGCAGACCGTCCGCCGCATCAAGGCAGAGACCTTCAAAGAGGTCATCTACCAGACCACCGGCGGCGGCGAAAGCCGCAAGGCCTCCGAAGACGTGCTCGAGGTGCGCCACAACCTGACCGCCAAGCAGCTCACCGAGTTCGCCGGCGCGGTCGATGCGATGGAAATCGGTGATTTCGGCAAGGCCGCCACGCTGCTCGACGGCGTTCTGGTCGACCAGGCGCTCGAGCGGTCTTCCTTCGCCTGGGTGCGCCAGCACGCGCTCTACCGGCAGGCGCGTTGTTTCTACGCGATGGCCCGTCCGAAAGACGTCACCCGCGTCGTCGACAGCCTGTTGACCAGCGTGCCCGACACCTTCTTCTACGCGCCGGCCCTGATGGTCAAGGCCGAGTCCCTGAAGATCGCCGGCCAAGACGCGCAGGCCAAGGCGGTGTTCGAACAGCTGGCCAGCGAGGTCGCCAACAAGGGGCTGCCGGAGCGCTGGTTGCGCGAAGCCGAACTGGGGCAGGCGCTGCTCGACAAGTCGCTGCGCGGCAAGGCCAAGGAACGCCTGCTCGCCGGTCTGGCGGAAAAGAACAACGCCAATTTTCCCACCGTGGCCAGTCGCGCCAACGTCGAGATCGGCAACGTGATGGTGAGCTCCAAGGAATATGACAAGGCGCAGGGTTTTTTCGAGCGCATCGTCAAGGGTGGTTCGGCCGACGAGATGACCCTGGCCGGAGCCTACGCCGGTCTGGGCGACTGCCACTACTATCGTGCCCAGGGTCTAGCGGGCACGCGCCAGCGCGATGAGTATGAGCGCGCCGCCCTGAACCACCTGCGGGTGATCACCATGCACCAGGATGCAATCGCCCTGGTGCCGCGCAGTCATTACCACGCTGCGGTTGCCTTGCGCAACATGAAGCAGACCGAAACGATCAAGCAGGCGCGTCAGCTGGCCAGCCGCCTGAAGCGTCTCTATCCGCAGTCGCCTTGGTGGACCAAGCTCGCCCAAGAGTGGCAGCTGCGCTGACCGAATCCGATTGGGTTGTTTGTTGCGGATCTGGGCGTGGCGGTTGTTTTCCACCACGGCGGGGTTCTCCACAGGTGTAACTTGGCGGCTTCATTTTCGTCCGATTGGGTGTTCCCACATCGGAAGAGAAACAAGTGCCCAAGGAGAATCCGTATGAAGAATGGTCCGTCCAGCTCAAACGCTATGTCATCAGCCGCCTCGGCGATCGCGATCTGGCCGAGGACATCGCCCAGGAAGCGCTGAGCCGCCTGTGGTTGCGCCTGGTCGAGGGCGATCCGCTGCACAATCCCAAGTCGTGGTTGTTCCGCATCGCCCACAACCTGGCCGTCGATGTGGTGCGGCGCCGTCTGCCCGCGGCGATCGGGATCGAGGCTTTGGGCGGGGTGCCCGATCCGGCCAGCGTGGTTCCCGAGGAAGAGTGGTTCCGCACGCGCGGCGGTGACGTGCCGCGCGCCGAGTTGCTGCGCCGCGTGCCCGCCGCTCTCGACGGTTTGGCGGGGCCCTACCGAGAGGTGCTGGTCGGCCACTACCGCGACGGGTTGACCTGCCAGCAACTGGCCGCTCGCGAGCGCATCAGTCTGGACAACGTCAAGGTCCGCCTCCACCGAGCGCGCAAGCACCTTCAGGCGGTGCTCGAACGCCAGTGCCACGAAGCCTCGGGGCTGTGAAGCCGCATTCCGGGCTGTGAATCCGCCCTCTTTGCTGTGAATCCGCCACGCATGTTGTGCCATTGGATCACCACCGCAGTGGTGGCCGTGGCCGCCTGCACCCCGCAACCCGGCGAACCCGGCGAACCCGGCGACCTCCGCGCGGTCGGCGGATTGGCCGGGCCGGAGGTGGGGCGCGTACGCCGCCTGCGGCTTGCCAGCGTTGAAGAACAACTCGCCGCAGCGGGGCTCCAGCGCCGCGCAGCCCAGGGCAAGACCAGCCTGGAGCGGCTCCTGGCATTGCAGGCCGCCGCCGAGGCCTATCGCGTGGTCGGCGTGCTGTGGCCCGGGCCTGGCTCGGAACAGTGCGAGGCGGCCTTCCGCCGCGGCGAACTGGAGCGCATCCTCGGGCGGCCGGGGGTGGCACGGTCCGCTTTCCAACAGGCGGTCGATGCCGCACCCGGCTCCACCCTTGAGCTGCGGGCGCGCCTGGAAATGGCCCACCTGGATCGGCGTCTAGGTCTCTACCAGCGGGCCTTGCTGGCCTATCAGGCCTTGGCCGCCCGCGTCGAGGCGCCGCTGCGGCTGGCCAACGACGGCCGTGAGTGGGCCGGGCGCACCCTGCTCGACCTCGGCCGCTACGCCGAGGCCGCGCGCACCTTCCAGCAGTGGCAGGAGCGCGCCGAAAACCAGGTCGAGGCGCTGACTGCGGCCGACTCGCGCGCCATCGCCCTGATTCGCGGCGGGAGTCCGCAGGCCGGGCGGCAGCTGCTGGCCCACTTGCAACAAAGCCTGGCCTACGCCGCCGCAGAAGAAAGCGAACAGGGGCGCGCGCTGGCGCGGGCCCTGTCCCGGTTGAAGGCGCCGCGCCTACTCGCCGAGCTCGGCGATGGCGATGGCGGTGGCGAGCTCGGCGGTATGGCTGAGGCTGATGCGGATGGCGACGATGCCGTTCTCCTGCGCGATCTCGGCGGCGCGCCCGTCCAGGGTCAGGCGCGGGCTGCGCCGACCATCCGACCACACCTCAAAGTCGCGAAAGGTGACCCCGCCGGTCCAGCCGGTGCCGAGCACTTTCATCGCGGCTTCCTTGGCGGCGAAGCGCGCTGCCAGATGAACATCGGGGTGGCGCCGGCGCGCGCACTCCTCCAGTTCGGCGGGGGTGAACAGGCGCTCGCGCATGCCGGCGCCGCCGCGCTCGAGGCTGGCGGCAAAGCGCTCGACCTCGACCAGGTCGATGCCCAGGCCCGGAACTGCAGCGGGAAGAGTTGCGGCCATCCTTCCCGGCAGGATAGCGGCGGCACCCCTGGCCGCGGCACAATGGATGGTTCATGACCGCGGTTGTCACCGAGGGCCTGAATCCGGCCCAACTCGAGGCCGTCACCCATGCCGACGGCCCATTGCTGATCCTGGCCGGCGCCGGCACGGGCAAGACGCGCACCATCACCCGGCGGGTGGCCCATCTGGTCGGCGACCTGGCGGTGCCGCCGGGGCGCGTGTTGGCGATCACCTTCACCAATAAGGCGGCGCGCGAAATGCGCCACCGCATCGCCGAGTGGGTCCCTGGCACCGGTCTGTGGTGCGGCACCTTTCACGCCACCTGCGCGCGCATGCTGCGCATCGACGCCGAACGCGTCGGCCGCACGCGCGATTTCACCATCCTCGACGTCGAGGACCGGCGCAAGCTGCTGCGCCAGCTGATCAAAGACGCCGGCTGGGATCCAACCCTCTACCGCCCACGGCGTTTCGAACAGTACATCTCCCACTGGAAGCAAAAAAGCATGGAGCCGGCGGCGGCATTGGAAGAGGCGGCACTGTTCGGCCTCGACGAAGAGCGCGCCGCGCACATCTACGCCAAGTACGAGGTCGCGCTGGCGCGTCAGGACAACCTCGATTTCGACGACCTGCTGCTCAAGGGTTTGCAGTTGGTGCGCCTCGACGCCACCGCTACGCGGCGCTGGGCCGACAAGTTCGAACACGTTCTGGTCGACGAGTACCAGGACACCAACGATCTGCAGTACCAGTTCGTGCGCCTGCTGTCCGCGGCCTGCGGCAACCTTGCGGTGTGCGGCGATCCCGACCAGTCGATCTACCGCTGGCGCGGCGCCGACATCGGCAACATCCTGCGTTTCGAAGAAGACTTTCCCGGCACCCGCGTGATCCGCCTCGAGCAGAACTACCGCTCGGTCGGCAACGTGCTCAAGGCCGCGCAGCACGTGATCCGCCACAACCATGCGCGCAAGGAGAAAGATCTCTACACCGAGCGCGAGGACGGCCCGCCGCTGGCGATGCGCGAGTTGCCCACAGAAGACCAAGAGGCGCAGGAAGTGGCGATGGCCGCCGAGCGCTGGGAACGCAGCGGCACCCCGCGTCAGGAGATCGCGGTCTTCTACCGCACCAACGCCTGTTCGCGTTCGCTCGAGGCGGCTTTCACCCGCCGCCAGATTCCCTATCAGGTGGTCGGCGGCCTGTCCTTCTTCGAGCGCCGCGAGGTCAAGGACCTGCTCGCCTACGCGCGCCTGGTGGTCAACCCGCGCGACGACGTCGCCGCGCTGCGCGTGGTCAACGTGCCGCCGCGCGGCATCGGCCAGACCAGCATCGACCGGGTGCGCGCGGCGGCGGCCGAGTTCGACGAATCGGTGCTCCAGGTGCTGCGCCGCGACGAGGTGCGCAAGGCGCTGCGCGGGCCAGCCAAGAAGGGTGTGCTGCACTTCCTCAAGGTGGTCTTCGACGCCGGCGAGTTTTCCAAGTCGGCCGAACAAACGCTGCGCTGCGTGATCGACCGCAGCGGCTACCGTCGTTTCGCCGACGGCCTCAGCGCCACCGAAGACGTCGATCGCGGCGAGAACATCGACGAACTGCTCGCCTTCGCCGCCGAATACGACGTGCGCGAAGAGGGCGGTCTGCGCGGTTTCCTTGAAGAGATTTCGCTGCTCACCGACGTCGACCGCTGGGAAGAGGGCGCCGAACGCGTTTCCCTGATGACGGTGCACGCCGCCAAGGGGCTCGAGTTCGACCGCGTGGCGGTGGTCGGAATGGAAGAGGGCTTGTTCCCGCACGCGCGCGCCTTCGAAGAGGCCGAAGGCCTGGAAGAGGAACGGCGCCTGTTCTACGTCGCGCTGACCCGCGCGCGCGAAGAGATCTTCCTGACCCATGCGCGCATGCGTTTTCGCACCGGCGCGCCGGGGCCGCAGGCGGCCTCGCGATTCCTCGACGAATTGCCGCCCGACGTATTGCCTGACGTGCAATTCCACAGCGAACTGCGCGAGCAGTCCTTTGCCGACGCGGGCGACTCCCCAGACGACGACAGCCTCTACAACGACGACGACGGCATCCTGCGCCCCGGCGATCTGGTGCACCACCGGGTGTTCGGCGACGGCAGCGTGCAGCGCGTCCTGGGCGAAGGCGTCAACCAGCGCCTGGTGGTTCTCTTCGACGACTCCGGCCAGGAGCGCACCCTGCTCGCCGCCTACTCAATGCTGGAGAAGATCCTGTGAACCCTCCCTCTTCTCTGCGCGACCGGGTCTACGCCGCCCTCGCGACCTGGTTCGGCCTCGGTCTGGCGCCGATCGCCCCCGGCACCTTCGGCACCCTCGGCGGCGTCGCCCTGGCAGCGCTCTACGGTTGGACCTGGCCGGGCTATTTCCTGTGGCTGTGCTGGGGCACCGCCGCGCTGCTGACCTGGGTGGCGCGGCCGGTCGGGGATTGGGCCGAGGGCCATTATGGGCGCAAGGATCCGGGCGCCTTCGTCCTCGATGAGGTGGCTGGTTACCTGGTGGCGGTGGCGCTGCCTGGGGTGGCCTTTTTCGGCTGGCCGCAGCTGCTGGCGGCCTTCTTGCTGTTCCGCCTGACCGACATCGTCAAGCCGTGGCCGGCGCGCTCGATGGAAAAGGTGCCCGGCGGCATGGGCATCGTGCTCGATGATCTGGTCGCCGGAGTCTGGGCCCTGGCTATCATGGGCCTGCTGCACCGGTTCCTCCCGCAGGTGTTGGGGCTTTGAGCGAATACGACCCTCACGAAGAAGAAGCCGCACAGGTTCGCACCCCACCCGGCATGGGCTTGGCCGGGCGCTTTACCATCGGCCTCGGCCTGATGGCCACGGCAGTCGCTCTGGTAGCCGGCTTCATTCTCTGGAAAGGGGCCAACAAACTCTCCAACCAGATGGCCTCGAAGTCGCGCGCCGAGATGGCGCGCAAGACCGGAGAAATCCTTGCCAGCGGTCCGCGCGAAGGCACCATCCAGGGCCGCAACCTGTCGGCGCCCGAGGGAGTGACGATTCAGACCGGGCAGGTCAACGTCGCTACCGAGAAGGGCCCGATCGAGGCCCTGGTCTACCAGATCAGCGTGGCCGCCGAGGATCCCACCGCCGAGGGCCAGCGGCGGCTGCTGTACGCGCCGGTGCGTGGCACCGCCGACGCCGGCCAGGAACTGCTGGTCCTGATCGTCATGGTGTGTGGCGGCCTGGTCGTCGCCACGGTGATCTTCGGCGCGGTTTCGGCGCGGCGGGTGGCCGCCCCGCTGATGGACATGGTCGAAGACGTCGCCGCGATCAGCCGCGGGCGGCTCGACCGCCACATCCACGCCGAGGGCGAAGCCAAAGAGATCACTTTCCTGGCGCGGGCCGTAGACCGCATGGTCCGCGACCTGGTCAAAGGGCAGCAGAACCGGCGTGATCTGGAGCAGCGGCAGCTCGAGGCCGAGTCCCTGCGCGAGTTGCGGCGCAACCTGAAGCCGCTCAGTTCCGAAGGCCCTGCCGGCTGGGACGTCGATACTCTGCAGCTCGAAGCCGGCGGGCCCGGCACCGGCGACTTCGTCGATTCGATCGGTGGGGCCGAGGGCGGCAACACCCTGGTGGTCGGATCCACCGCCAGCCGCGGCATGCCCGGCGCGCTGCTGATGGCGATGACCCGCGCCTACCTCCGCGGCGCGATCCAGCAGGGAGCTTCGGCCGCCGAAGCCTGCGGCCGGACCAATGCTTCGCTCAACCGCGACCTGGCGCGCGGCC
This sequence comes from Planctomycetota bacterium, assembly GCA_021776925.1. GTDB lineage: Bacteria > Planctomycetota > UBA1135 > UBA1135 > UBA1135 > JAJFFB01. The sequence continues at coordinate 34,021 of JAJFFB010000102.1, forward strand.
TCTATGCCTCGGCGATGGTGCTGCAGCTCCAGGGCAGCGATGGCAAGGCGGAAATGGTTTCCGCCGGACACAAGGCGCCGGCGGTGCGCTGGGATGCGGCCGCCGGGCAATTGCGCAAAATTCAACCCAATGGCATCGCCCTGGGCTTTGACGAAGGCGCCATCTTCACCGGATCGCTCGAAGTGGTGCACCTGGATCTGGTGCCTGGCGACGCGCTGTTGCTGTTCAGTCCGGGGCTGTTCGAACTTGAAAACGCGGCGGGGCGCGGGCTGGGCGAGGCCGGGGTCTATACGCTGGCCAAGATCGCCCTGGAGCAGGGGCTTGGCGTCATGGAACAGAAACTAACCGCCTTCCTCGGCGGGCCGCCCGAGGGTGACCTGGCCTTTGCGCTGCTCCGCCACCGATCTGCATGAGCGAGCCGGGCAGCCTGGGCCTGCGCGAATTCCAGCGCTTGATCGACGTGATCTATGGGGCCAAGGACCGCGCCCGTGGTTTGGAAGGCACCTTTCTTTGGTTTCACGAAGAGGTCGGTGAGCTGACCCGGGCAGTGCGCCGCGGCCAGGACCGTGAAAACCTCGAGGAAGAGTTCGCCGACGTGCTGGCCTGGTTGGTCACCACCGCCACCTTGCTCGGGGTCGACATGGAAGATGCGGTTGCCCGCAAGTACGGCGCCCAGATCCGCGCGCTCGGCGAGCCCAGCTAAAAAAAAAGAAGGACAAACCCAATCGCCAAAGCCCCCTGGATGAATCCAATTCGGCGAGAGTGCTGCCCTTCTGGCGATTGAGATGGGTCGAGATCAGGATGGGTTCCTGATTTTCCGGAGAATCCAGAAAGGAGTAGGCTGGTGCCATGAGCAAAACCCCGATCCGCAGCGAATGCCCATGCTGTCGGGCGCGATTGGAGATCGACCCAGTCAGCGGGGATGTCGTAGCTCACCAGCCTCCACCCCAGGATTTGGAAAGCGCTCTCAAAGCGGCCTCCAGAGGTGGGGGGCAATCCTCCAAAGATGCCTTCTCCGACGCCCTAGAGGCCGAAAAGGAGCGTTCCAAAGACCTCGACGATCTGTTCCGGAAGGCCGCGGACAAGCAGAAAAAAACCGACTCGGAAAAGCCTTCGGACAACCCAATGGACGAGCGTTGGCGTTGATTACAGTGCTGGCTGCCAACGGAACCCGGGCCTTCCGGGTTCCATTTTTTTTGCTTGGAATTAGTTTTTGATCATGGGGATTTTTGTGCGACCCAGGCGAGCGAGGGGCGTATCTCAATTGCTCCCGTTTCTGCCATGAATATCGCACGGAACCAGGACCGCCCAACACTGCCAGCTGGATCGCTGCCTTGAACGCGCGACCGCGCGGCACGAGGCTGGCCGGACCATGATCGACCTAGTCTTCGTCCTGCTGCTGACGGTCGCCGCTCCGTTCTACAGCGTGGCTTCGATCCGCCGCATGCGCCGTCGATTGGAAATGGGCATGCCCAACGTGCGCAGCAGGTCTTATCTGCGCACCATCATGGTGCAGGCCATCCTGGTCGGCTTGCTGCTGGTGCACTGGTTCCAGCAAGGGCGCACGCCACAACAACTGGGCCTGCGCAGCCCCGATCCGGTCGGCGGCTGGATCGTGGCATTCATGCTGCTGTGGGCGGCGGTGCTGATGCTGCGCACCTGGCAGCGGGTAGCCGTCGACGAAAAACTGCAGCAAGAAGTCCTGGCCGGCTTCGGTCCGCTGGCGTCGATGCTGCCGCACACCCGCAGGGAATGGCAGCGTGGCTTGAGTTTGTCCCTGGTGGTCGGCTGCACCGAAGAGGTGGCCTTTCGTGGGTTCCTGATCTGGTGGCTGCAGCCGGTCCTGGATCCGTGGCTGGGTTTGATCGCCGTCGCGGTGGTGTTTGGCGTCGCCCACGTTTACCAAGGGCTCGCTGGCGCGGTCCGGGTAGGTTTCGCCGGCGTGGTTTTTGGTGTGGTGTATGTTGGAAGCAACAGTCTGTGGATGGCCATGGCGCTGCACGCATTGATCGACGCGCACGCCTTCACTCTTTCCTACCTCGTCCATCGATCCCAGAACGCCGAAACTGCGGATGACGCTGACCGGATTTGAACCCCTAGTGCTGCCCCTGCCGCTGATCGTGGTGGGCCCCTTGGGCATGCGCTTTCAGCCCAAGTTCGGCAATTGTGAGTTGTTCATGTTCCATCCTGAGGGCGGAGTGCTGGCCTCGGTGGTCGGGGTGCCGCTGCGCTATCGACGCTTTCTTGGGCTGTTCCGTTACGGCTCCGGAACCCAGGCGCGCATGTACCGCTGGGTGCCGGAAACCCAGGACTATGCCTTTCATTTCGAGTTCAAGATCGACGCAGACGAAATGCACTCCCTCGACCTGGTCGGGCCCGGCGGTCAGGTGGCCGGGGGTGTCCCACGATGGAGCGGCTTTTCCGGCATGCTGGTCGGCCCAGACGGCGAACGCATCGGCAAGATCGAACGGCCCAACCCGATGAGCCACGATTTCCGTTTTTGGGATCCTGAGGGTGAGCGCCTGTGTGTGGTCGAGTACCTCGGACAGCGCGAGCGGCAGGACCTGGGCTTTGAAACGCCGCGGTCGCGAGATGTTTTCCGGCTGAATCCGCAAACAGAGGGGGTCCAGGTCGATGCACGCCTGCTGGCCGGCTGGATATATGCCCTGGCCAAGGGCACCGCGACCTAGCTCTAGAATGGGCGGATGCTTCCCGCCCCCTTGCGCAAGTTCTTCGTCCTGTCTGCTGTCTGGTTGACCCTTTCCTCGCTTGCGGCCGCTGCTTGCGCCGCCACCTTGGTCGCAGCGATTGCTCCTGTTGGCGGTGGTGAGGAACCCAAGGTGCTGGACGGGGTCTTCCTGATCGAAGGCATCCGCGTGATGCAGGATCAGGCGCTGTCGGAGCCCAAGGACCTGCTGGTGCGGGACGGCTGGATCGTGCAGATGGTCGATCACGGCGCTGGCGGGCTGCAGGTGCCGGCCGACGCGCACCGCATCGAGGCGGAACAGGACTGGGTGCTGCTGCCGGGGCTGATCCACGCCGCCTTCCAGGCGCCGGTGAGTGTTCCGGGCGACAGCGCTTTCAAGGAAGAGGCGACCGATCCGGTCACCGGGCCGATCCCGGGCATGGAGTACGGCGACCGGCGCTATCTGCGTGGCTGGGTCCACGCCGCGGATTATTTGCAGTGGGATGCCTCCAAGGGAGGGGATTGGCGCGATGTCGGCTTTACTACGGCGCAGGTCCTGCCCGGGCGAGGAGTGGTGCGCGGACGTGCCGCCACACTGTCCTTGAACGGGCTGCCACTGGGTCAGGCGCTGCTGCAGCGGGAAGGGCACCAGGTCATGGCGCTGCGCGGAGTCGGTGGCTACCCCGGCACGCCGATGGCTTCGCTTGCGGTGCTGCGCCAGGTCCTGATCGACCACCAGCGCCTGGCGGGCGGCTACGCGCGTCACGCTGTCGACCCGGATCTGGTCGACCTGGGTCCGGCGATCTTCGTCGCCAACGGCCGCCGCGAGATCGAGAACGTGCTCGACCTGCTGCGCGATTTTGGCGACGGTCTGCCCGCGGTGATCTTGGGTGGCCGCCAGGCCTGGGTGCACGCGGTGCGCCTGCGTGAACAGAAGGTCGCGGTGTTGTGGCGCGCCGATTTCGGCGAGGCGCCGAAGGACGACGAGAAGCTGAAGGTCAAAGCGGTCGAGGAGCGGCCCTATTGGCAGGAACCCTCCGGGCTGCGCGAGATCGAGCGCGGCGAGCACGCCAAGCGCGTCGGCGGTTTCCTCAAACTTCGGGACTCCGGTGTGGTGTGCGCCCTGGTGCCGCCGTCTTCGACCAAGGACTGGCAGGACGCGGTGCAGCAGCTGACCGACGCCGGCCTGAGCGCCGGCGATGTGTGGCAGGCGGCTTCGGCCGACGTAGCTGAGGTGCTCGGCCTGGAAGGCGTCGGTCGCGTCGAGGCGCGCATGGGGGCCGACTTCGTCATTCTGGCGGGCGAGCCGGAGGCCAAGCTCAAACCGCGCTGGGTGTTTGCCGACGGGCGCGGCTGGGAGTTCGAGGTTGAAGAGGAAAAGGAAGAGGGCGGTGATGAAGAGGCGGGCGCGGGCGAGGGTGGCAGCGGCCTGGCCGATGGCACCTGGAAGATCTCGGTGCAGACCCCCGGTGGAGAGCAGGTCTTCTACGCCATGGTTGCCGAAGCCGAGGGGTCGATCGAGGTCACCGACGCGCTCGGCGCCGACAGCGATGTGGCCAAGGGCATCAGCTTCGACGGCGATCGCTTCAAGTTCAATTACTACGTCGAGGAGATGGACATCGAGTTCACCCTGTCGGCGCAGGTCAGGGGGGATTCCCTGACGGCAAAGATGGCGACTCCCTTCGGGGACGTGCCGGCGACCGGCAAACGGGTCGCGGGGGGGGGTGCGGCCGGCGCCGCTGAGGGCGCTGCCGGCGGAGACGAGGAGGGTGCGCAGGAAGGCGAGGAAGAAGCCGGCGAGGACGAGGTCAAAGGCGTGGCCACCGGTCACCCCGAGTGGCTGATCGAAGGAGAAGAAGAACGAGTCCCGGCGGAAGGTCTGGACTTCACTGGTTCGGTGCTGATCCAGGGCGGCACCCTTTATGCCTTGGACGGCCGCGACCCCTTCGTCGGTGACCTGCTGATCGTCGACGGTCGCATCGAGGCCGTGGGCGAGGGCTTGTCGGCGCCCGCCGGGGTTCCGGTCTACGACGCCAGCGGCCTGCACGTCAGCCCGGGCATGCTCGACGCGCACAGCCACCTGGCGCTCGACTCGGTCAACGAGGGTTCGGTGTCGATCACCGCGGAGTGCCGCATCTACGACATGGTGCATACCCAGCACTACGGCATCTATCGCGCCGCCGCCGGCGGCACCGCGATGGTGCAGTCGCTGCACGGTTCGGCCAACCCGATCGGCGGCCAGGCGGTGGTGTGGGAAATGGACTCGCGTCAGGCGCGCATCGCCGACGTGGTCTTCCCCGACGCCAAGCAGGGGATCAAGTTCGCGCTGGGCGAGAACGTCAAGCAATCCAATTGGGACAACTTCGGCCAGCGTTTCCCCAACAGCCGCATGGGAGTGCAGGCGACCTATCGCCGCGCCTTCACCGCGGCACTGGACTACATGGAGCGGCGCCGGCAGTTCGAGGCGGGGCAGCTGCCCTCTTTCCGCCGCGACGTGCGCCTGGAAGTGCTCGCCGGAATTCTGGCCAACGACGTGCACATCCAGTGCCACAGCTATCGCGCTGATGAGCTGCTGATGTTCCTCAACGTGTGCAAGGAGTTCGGCATTCTCAAGCCGACCTTCCAGCACGTGCTCGAGGGCTACAAGGTGGCGCCCGAGCTCGCCGAGTACGGCGCGATGGGTTCGTCCTTCGCCGACTGGTGGGCGTACAAGATCGAGGCCTACGACGCGATTCCGTGGAACCCGGGGCTGATGGACCGCGCCGGCATGGTCGCGTCGATCAATTCTGATTCCAATGATCTGGTGCGGCGGCTGAACACGGAAGCCGGCAAGTCGCTGCGCTACGGCGGCCACGCCTGGGACGTGGCGATGCGTTTTGCCACCTTGAACACCGCCATGCAGCTGCACATGGACGAGCGCATCGGTTCGCTCGAGGTCGGCAAGGTTGGCACGGTGGCGGTATGGGACGCGCATCCGCTTTCGACCTACGCGCGCTGCCGCCTGACCTTGGCGCGCGGGCGCACGCTGTTCGCGTGGAAGACCGACAACGATGAAGTGTGGCAGGCCTACGGCGCCGCGGTGAATGAGTTTGCTGGGCAGGTGCGCGAGCGCAACGCCGACGCCGGCGAAGAAGCTGCGCCGCGCTCGAATCGCGGCGAGGATGACTGGAGCGCCTGGACGCGGCCCGGCCTGGGTCGTTCCTATCTGATCGAGGGTGCGCGCATCCACAGCATGGTCGACGCCGAGCCCTACCGCGGCTGGGTATTGGTGGAAGACGGGCGTATCGCCGGCACCGGCATCGGCGAGTTCCGCGGCAAGGCGCCGTCTGGTACGCGGGAGATCGAGGCGCGTGGTCTGGATCTCTATCCGGGCTTCATCAACGCCACCGACACCACCGGCCTGATGGAGATCGGTTCGGTGCGCGGCACCGACGACACCCGAGAGGCGGGCAGGGATCACCCGGACCTGTCGGTCGCCGCGGCGATCCATGCAGATTCGGCACACCACCGGGTCACGCGCATGAACGGCATCACCCACGTGCTGGTGAGGCCCGGGCGCGGGCGCATCCGTGGACAGGCGGCGCTGATCCAGCTCGCCGGGGACACCACCGACGAAATGGTGGTGACCAAGGACTTCGGTCTGGTCATCGGCTTCCCGCGCGCCAGTGCGCCCGACCTCGGCCAGTTGGGAAACGATCACGACCATTCGGACCATGAAGATGTCGACTGCCTGACCGCCGGCCGCGTGCAGGAGCAGGTGGAAGAGGTTGCGGCGCAGGAATGGAATCCGCGCGAGGGTGTCGAGATGCCCGACAGCATCGACGAGCTCGATGAATGGTTCGATCGCGCGCTCGAATACGCCGAAGAAAAGGAGCGTCTCGGCCAGGCCGGTGAGCAGCGTCTGCTGCGCGATCGCAAGCTTGAGGCCTTGGCGCCTTATGCCCAGGGACACAAGCCGGTCCTGATCGAAGCCAACGACGCGCTCACCATCATGGCGGCGCGGGCGTGGGCCAAGGACCGCGGCCTGGAAGTGATCTACCTCGGCGCCAAGGAAGCGTGGAAGGTCGCCGGTTATCTCGGCGCCGATCGCGCGCGCGTGGTGCTGGGCTCGGTGCACGATCTGCCGATGCGCAGCAACGATCCCTACGACGCAACCTGGCGCAGTGCCTCGGTGCTCGCCGCCGCCGGTTGTGAACTGGCACTGCGCACCGACAACGCCGAGGTCACGCGCAACCTGCCCTTCCAGGCCGCCGCCGCCGCGGCGTGGGGATGGGGACGTGAAGCCGCGCTGCACGCGCTGACCCTGGGCGCCGCGCAGATGCTCGGCGTCGACCAGTTCACCGGCAGCATCGAAACCGGCAAGGCCGCCAACTTCTTCCTCAGCGCCGGCGACCCGCTCGACTTCCCCGGCGGCATCCGCCGCATGTGGATCGGCGGCGCCGAAGTCGAACTCACCAGCCGCCAGACCGAATTGCGCGACCGCTACGCCGAACGCATCGAACGTTTGGTGAAGTAGCAACCGATGCCCAGGCAAGGCGGTGCCGCGCTCCCCAGCGCGCGGCCCCGCGTGCGCGGTCAGAGCGGAATCGAACAGCAACCCTGTGCGGAAGCTTTCATTCTTCCCCCCGGTTGCGCTTGCACAGATTGGTATGGAATTTGCGGATGAATGATCAGGCCGCTCGGCCATTTTCATTCCCCTCCTACCGATTACGTTGATGGGTACAGTCTCCCTGCTGTTTCTCCTTTGCGCCGGCCAAGGCTCCGGCGACACCGTCGGCGGCTATTCCGAGCCCTACTGGGAACATCCTGCGCTGGATCATCCACAGACGCAGACCTCCGTTGCCGATCTGAACGGAGACGGCGTTGAGGACTGGATCATCCACTGGCCGATGTCCCTGGAGACGAGCCAGAGCGGCTTCGATTGGGTGCGAGCGGTCGATGGCAGCAATGGGGAAACAATATGGACCTGGTCGGACTCTTTTTTTTCAGAATTCCCCAAGGTCAATCTGGCGCTGGGGGATTTCGACGGCGATGGCCGCCCTGAAATCGCCTTGGGCGCAAAACCCAAGTACGCGTCCGAGGGCGTGGTCGTCGTTTTGAATGGAGAAGATGGGGTGCCGCGCTGGCGCCGCGCCGGAGTGCTGATCGGCACCAAGGTCGACTCGATGACCGCGGTCGCCGACGTCGATGGCGACGGATGTGAGGACCTGCTCAACTTGTCACCCGGTTGGAACAACGCCCAGCAGGCGCGGATGACCCTGTTCAGTGGCGCCAGCGGAAATCCGTTGTGGTTTCGAGATGAAAACGGGATGGAGCGAATCGGAGATACCCCCCTTTTGAGTCTCTGGGACGTGGATCATGATGGAAGGGACGAAGTCTTCCTCCATTCGCCGGTCGCCGGACCGGGCACGACCGAATCCCAACTCGGTGTCGTTGCCCGGGTGGATCCCAGCAACGGCCAGTTCTTCTGGTTGGAGACCGGACCTTGGTCGAAGGTTGGGATGGGATCGGAACTCCAATTCGTGGATTTCAACGGCGACGGTATCGAAGAGGTCGTGGTTCTGTCGGACTCCGACCCTGGCAAGCGCACCACGGTGCGCGTCTTCGACGCCCTGAGCGGCATCCTGAAATGGACCGCGATGGAGGGCGTGCGGATGGGGTACCGCCCGGTGAAATCTTGGTACGGCGATCTGACTGGTGACGGCTTTCCCGACGCCATATTTGCCGCGCAAGACGCCGAGGTTGAGATCGCGGGCGTACGCACCCCTGAAGTCGGCTCGGTCCGCGCCTACAACGGATTGACCGGCAACCGGCTGTGGGGGATCGACGGCAGCGAGTACCGTCACCGGCTGGGTTCTTCGGTCCATGCGATCCGCGGACCTGGAGGCAATTATCCGGCGATCCTGATCGAGGACCAATCCGAGAATCCCTTGGTGGAGCGTGCCCAAGGTTCCTTGAAGTTGCTGGACGGATCGAGCGGGAGCTTGATCTGGGAGTACCGGCCCGACGTCTTCACCTATCCATTCGAGGGCCGGGTATGGATCGCTGATCTGAATGGAGACGGAATCGATGATCCGGTGGTGGCTTCGATGGGCGCACAATCGCCAAGCGGAGTTTTTTCCGGAGTGGTCACCGCGATCGACGGCCGCGATGGAATGCCGATGTGGTCGCAACACGGAGTACAGGCCAATTCCGAGTTCGGTAGCGAGATCCTCCTGACCGACCTGGACCATGATTCGCTGGTCGATGTCGTGGTCGGCGAGCCGGATCTGGACCGAGACGATCTTTCCGGCTTCGATCACGGCCGGGTGGCCGCCTATTCGGGCAGGGACGGACGCGAGTTTTGGTCTCTGTTCGGAGATTCCTATGTAGGCGATGTAGGCAGGGTGCTCCACGCACGCGACTTCAACGGTGATGGTATTGATGAAATCCTGTCGGTCCACACAGTCGATCATGAACCGCCAAGTTGGTCCATCGGCATGCTGCTCATGCTGGACGGCGCCAGCGGAAAGGCCCTGTGGGAAATGGGCCGCGAGCATCCTCGGGTCAAGCTGGTGGACTTCGATGGCCCCGACCTCGATGGCGACCACCTGCCCGAACTCGTCCTCCGTGACAGCCGCCGGATCTTCACCGTGGACGGGCGCAGCGGCGGCTGGAAACCCGGGCTTGCCTTGTCGGCTGAGAACATCTCGGTCGCCCATGGAGGCCGGATCGGCGCATTCATCGACCTATCAGAGGCCTTTGGGAACTCGGAATACCGTCTGCTCGCGTCCTTGAGTGGGACCGGGCCTACCTGGGTCGGTGATCTCGCCGTGCCTCTCAGTCATGACCTTGCCTTCACTCTGTCCTGGCTGGGCCGTTATCCGCACGGCATGGTGGATCAGCCTTTTGGATTCCTGGATGACCGCGGCGACACCCTGCTCACCCTGACCTTCTGGCCCGGGCGTGTACCGGCGGCAATGGTCGGGCAAAGCCTTTCCCTTGCCGCGGTCTCTCGCCAGGGACCTTTGACGTGGGAAATCTCAACCGCGGCCGCCGCGATCCTCTTCCTTCCG
>JAJFFB010000103.1 GCA_021776925.1 Planctomycetota bacterium
CCATGGCAAGTGGTTTTGTTCCCTGGCAAGGAAGCTGGTTCCGCCCCTATCTTTAGATAGGGGCGGGTTCTGCTGACGCCGTCCAGGGGAAAAAGACGCTGCCGTGGGGCGGAATGACTTTGTCCACGGTCAGCTAACTCAATTCTCAAAAGAAAGGACTGCAGGCCATAGAAGGGTGGATCAAATTTGGTATTTGCTCCATAGTTAGTCGAAACAATACAGAGTGAACCTCCAGCTCGAGGATTGCCGACAAATTGAGAACTGAGACCGGTTTTCAATTCCACCACTCGATTTATTTATTCATATCAATCCAGGATCGGCATTTCCTGTTATCCTCTTTGCGCCCGCTGCCCAATACCTCAATCCTTGGAGGATTTGATCATGTGTTCAGGTCTTTGCAGCAGGGTTTTCATACTGACCTTCTTGTTTGCGGCCACAGCGCCCGCACAGGTGGATTGGCAAGGCCATGACGTTCCGTGGAGCAGTGGCACCATCCAATGGGCCGGCGTCGCGGCCGGTGACTTCGACCTTGACCTAGATGTCGATTTTGTTGTTTTCACCAGGAGTAGCAGAATGCACTTCTTTGAAAACGACGGGCTTCAGAACTTCACCATGCAGGACCGGGGTGCGGTTGGGGACTTCCCGCAAATCACACCGGCCGACATGGATGACGACGGCGATCTCGATCTGGTTGCTGCCGGCTACTTGGGCGGAGGGAATCTGAGGATTTTGATCGGGGACAATGATGGAACTGGAGTGTTCCATTGGACAACCGCTCATACACTCTCGGGTCCCTCGGGATTGCTTTGCCTAGAATCACCCGCAGACATGGACGGAGATGGTGACCTGGACCTGGTCTACCGCAGTCAGCATCAGGAGATCTCAATTTTGGAGAACCTTGGGGTTTCGGGCTACGCCAATCACGTGGTCAGCACTCCTGGTGAAACCATCGAATACCTTCTCAGCGGAGACTTCAACGCAGATGGCGCCGTTGACTTCGTTTCCCTGAGCAGTCAGCGCAAACTCCTCGTTCACTACAACAGGGGGCTGTGGGATTTCATTGACTACTTAGATGGCTATGGGACTGGCCTGTTTGCCTTAGGCGACGTCTATGGCCACGGCTCCCCTCTCCAGGCCATGGTCCGCCAGGATAAGGGAAATGGCCCTTTCCTGGGGTGCGTGATCCCTGGTTGGGGTGGTGGCACCAATGATTACCCGGTTTACTCTGTTGCCATTCATGGCACTCTTCGAGGATCGGTAGCGGATTTCAACAACGACGGGGACATGGAGATGGTGGTTGCCGGTTCCGAAGACAAGTTGCTCTACCTGCCCTTCCTGATCGATGGGAATTGGCCATACTCCAGCACTTACCAGTGGGAATGCCTTGAACTGGACCTCGATCTTGACCGGGTCATGCCGCCCATCGACCTGGACAGTGACGGTGACCTGGACCTGATCGCTTGGAATACCGGGGCGATCCGCTGGTTTGAGAACGTCCCCATGCCAGACGTCTACCGGCTGGTCGTGGACCAACCGAAGGGAGGGGAATCGTTGCGCATCGTCAACTACCACGGCACTCCAGGCGACGCCTTCTTCACCGCTGTGACAACCGATCCGCGAAATGCTGGCGGCTTGGGCCAAGGCTGGTTCTATGGACTGCACATCCCGCAGCACCAGGTCAACTGGCAGTTCGGCCTGGGTACCCCGCACCGCGGCGTGCTGGACGCCACCGGAAACTGGGCCCGCCATTGGAATTACCTGCCAGACGGCGCGGTTTCGGGCAGCTCCTTCTACGCGGTTTCCTTGCACTGGACGCCGGGCACGGGAGTTGTGACTGCATCCGAAGCGATCGAGTTCATCGTCCCCTAGTTCGGTTGATTTGAACTCGCCAGTTCTTGCCGCCGGAATTTGCTTTCCGGCGGCCGGAGCATAGCCCGAAGGCCTATAACGGGGCGCAGTTCACTTGCAGCCCCATGAAGTCTGCCCTCTTTGTCCTCCTTGCCATCTTTGCGGCCACCTACGCCGTCCTCTGGGTGCGGAGTCTGAGGATGCGGCGGCGATCGCTGGCGGAACCGTTGATGGCGGGCGCGGTGCCGCGGCCCAGCTGGCTGCAGCTCGCGATCGGATTCGTCACCAACTTTTTCGACACGCTCGGCATCGGCAATTTTGCGCCGACTACGGCGGTTTTTCGTTATACCCGGATGGTCCCTGACGAGGAGATTCCCGGGACGATGAACGTCGGCCACACATTGCCGGTGGTCCTTGAGGCATTTATCTACATCACCATCGTTCAGGTCCTGCCCGGCACCCTGGTCCTGATGATCGCGGCGGCGGTGGCCGGGGCATGGCTGGGCTCGGGGATCGTGACGCGCCTGCCCCGCCGCCAGATTCAGATCGGCATGGGCCTGGCGTTGATCACCGCCGCCGGCCTGATGGTGGTGAGTCAATTCCATGCCTTCCCGCTCGGCGGAGATGCCCTCGGCCTGAATGGCCTCCCTCTCGCGATCGGCATGGTCGGCACCTTCGTCCTCGGCGCGCTGATGACCATCGGCGTCGGCCTCTATGCTCCGTGCCTGATCCTGATCTCCTTTTTGGGGATGGACCCGAAAGCCGCCTATCCGGTCATGATGGGCGCATGCGCCTTCCTCATGCCGGTGGCGAGCGCCCGCTTCCTTCGCAGGGAAAACTACCGCCCGCGGCCTGCGGTGGGGCTCACCCTAGGCGGGGTCCCGGGCGTGTTGATCGCCGCCTTCGTAGTCAAAGAGATGTCCCTCACCGCCGTCCGTTGGCTGGTGGTGGTGGTCGTCGGATTCACCGCCGCGACCATGCTGTGGGCGGCATGGAAGGAAACCCGGCCAGCGAAGGGCCTCGGTGATTAACCTGTCTGAGCCCACTTCGACCGAAACACGGACCATGAAAACTCGTCGCATCGATCTCTTCCCGGCCGCGGTAGCGGTCGGCGCCCTCGTTCTGGGCCTTACGATTCAGGGATGCGGGAGCACCGGGCCGCTTTACCCCTCCGAGTCCTATCTCCCCGCCGGGACGCGGTCTCCCTTGAGCGAATACGCCCTGCGACGCCAGCGGCTGATGGAGCAGATCGGCGACGGCGCCGCGGTCATCGCCGGCGCCACCGAACCGGTGGCTTCGGTGCAGTTCCGGCAGAACAACGACTTCTTCTACTTCACCGGGGTCGAGGTGCCCGGCGCCTTCCTGGTGGTGGACGGGGCTGCTCGAGAGAGCGCGCTTTTCTTCGACCTGAGCGAGAAGGAAGCCCGCGGCGCCGGAATCCCGCTTGAGCTGGTCCGGGATCCGGTGGCGGCGACCGGGGTCGAGCGAGTCGTGAGCGTCGAGGGTTTCGCGCCCTATCTGACCAAGCTCAACGCGGGCAGTGCGCAGTTCTACACCCCCCATTTCCCGCAGGAGCTGACCCGCATTGTCAGCGCGACCGAGGAACAGGCGACCTGGAAACGCACGGTAACCGAAAACCCTTGGGACGGTCGGCAGACCCGCCAACAGCGTTTCGTCGCGCGCCTGCGCGAGAAGTTTCCGCAGGCCGAAGTCCGTGACTGCTCGCGCATGATCTGGGATCTGCGCAAGATCAAGTCCGAGGCCGAGGTCGCGCTCATCCGTCGCGCCGCCCAGATCGCGGTGGATGCTCACCTGGCGGTGATCCGCTCGACCAAAGCGGGGATCCACGAGCAGGAACTCGCCGCGCTATTCGATTTCATCTGCCACAAGGAGGGTGCCCATGAGCTGGCCTACGCCACCATCCTGATGGCTGGCCCCCATCATCCTTTCGGCCACTATCACCGCTACGACCGGACGCTGGAGAGCCAGGACTTTCTGATCCTCGACGCCGGCCCCAACTACGCCTACTACAACGCCGATGTCTCCACTTCCTTCCCTGTGAGTGGGGTCTTTTCGGCGCGGCATCGAGAGTTGTATGAACTCGCCGAGGAAATCCATCAGGTCTGCCTCGCCGGTTACCGACCCGGTCGCACGCTGCGCGACGTCGGCGCTGACGTTGCCGCCTACCTGGTCGCACACGGCCTCGATCCTGAAGACCAGCGCTTCCGCTCCATGGCAATCTGGGGCGGCTACAACCACCCGATCGGCATGGCCACCCACGACGTCATGGCCAGCATGACCGGCCCGGACGAGGTGCTGCGGCCCGGATTTGTCTTCGCCTGCGACATCAACATGCCTCAGGACGAAGACTTCGGGGTGCGTATCGAAGACACCGTGGTGATCACCGAGGACGGCTGCGAGGTGCTCTCGGCGGGGCTCCCCCGAACCGTTGCCGCGATCGAACAACTGATGAAACAGCGCGGACTCCTGCAACGCATGGACGGCCCCTGATGCAAAGAAGCCATTCGATCCACATCGGCCGATCTTCGCGGCTCATGCTCGCGCCCATTCTGCTCGCGGTGCAGCTATTTGCCGCGCAGCTGCTCTCGGCGGGTGCCCTTAACGCGCAGAGCGTCGACGTCTACGCGCGCCCGGTCCAATCCGAGCCGAGCCGCGACTTCGACGTGCAGCACTACCGCATCACGCTTGCCTTCGATCTCGACGCCAAGACCTTCGAGGGCGAGAACCACGTCACCTTGCTTCCTCTCCGCGACGGCTGGGATCGCATCCGGCTGGACGCGGTCGACCTCGAGGTCAACTCGGTGCTCGACTCCGCAGGCCGCGCGCTGGTCTTCCGACAAAGCGAGGGCGTTCTCGACGTGAGCTTCGCGCGCACCTACGCCTTCGGCGAAAGAGTGGAATTCCGCGTTGCCTATCAGGGGAGCGATCCCAAGCTCGGGCTCTACTTCGACGACGAGACTCCGGAGCACCCGCTGATGGTCTCTACCGATTCCTTCCCCAACAACGCGCGACGCTGGATCCCCTGCTACGACTATCCCCACGACAAGGTCACCCAAGAGCTCATCGTCACCGCGCCGCTCGGCAACAAGGTGCTCTCCAACGGTCGGCTGGTCGGCACACGCGAAGATCCAGAAGCCGGCACCACGACCTGGCATTGGCGACAGGAGCAGCCCCACTCCACCTACCTTTTCATGCTCGCCATCGGCCCCTTCGCGATCATCAAGGACTCCTATGGTGAAATCCCGGTTCACTCCTGGGTCTACCCCGATGCGGCCGCGGACGCTCAGTGGATCTTCGCCAAGACACCGGACATGCTCGACTTCTATAGCGAGCTATTCAACTACCCCTATCCATGGGCGAAGTACGACCAGGTAACCACGCCTCACGTCGGCGGCGGCGCGGAGGCGACTTCCGCAACCGTGCTCGGCCAGCAGGTGATCCATGACCGGCGCGCCGAGCAGGACTTCTCCTGGGAATGGATCATTGCGCACGAGGTCGCGCACCAGTGGTGGGGCGATCTGATCACGCTACGGGAATGGTCCCACACCTGGCTGCACGAGAGCTTCGCCACCTACTCCGACTATCTTTACACCCATCACGAGCGCGGTCCGGACGAGGGAGCCTGGGACCTGAAGGAGAAGAAAGAGCGCTACCTGCACGAGGCGCGCAGCCGCTACCTGCGGCCGATCGTCTTCGATCGCTACGACCGGCCCCACGACAACTTCGACAGCCACACCTATCCCAAGGGGGCGGCGGTCCTGCACATGCTGCGCTTCGTGCTGGGCGACGATCCCTTCTTCGCCGCGCTCTCGCGCTTCCTTCATGACCACGCTTTCCAGGCGGTCGACACCCACGACTTCATCAATACGGTCAAGGACGCCACCGGGCAGAACCTCGACGGATTCTTCGAGCAGTTCCTGTTCCAGCCCGGCCACCCCGTGTTCGAAGTGGCTTCAAACTGGGACGCGGGCGAGGGTGTCCTGCACCTGCGCATCGCTCAGGTCCAGGACACCTCAAAGGGCGTACCGATCTACCGCATCCCGGTCGAGGTCGCTCTGGTCACCAGTGCCGGCAAGCGGGTCGAACGACTGTGGCTTGATCAGGCCGAGCACACTTTCCGCTTCGAGCTTTCCGAGCGCCCCCAGCTGGTGCGCTTCGACGAGGGCAACCGTCTGCTCAAGGAGTGGACCTACGCGAAGGAACGCACCGAGCTGCTCTTCCAGGCGCGCCACGACGACGTCATCGGCCGCGAATGGGCGGTCCGCGAGCTGGCGCGCTCGGTTGACGACCCCGCGGTGATTGCGTGCCTGTTGGAACGAGCCCGCAGCGATTCCTTTTGGGCGGTGCGCAGAGCGGCCGTGCAGGCCTTGCAGGGTGTGCCAGGAGGGAGCCATGAGGACCTGTTCCGCTCCAGCGTGATCGACCCGAATTCAAAGGTCCGCGTCGCCGCGCTGCGCGCCCTTTCCAGCTCAAGGAACCGCGCCCACCTCGCCCTGTTCCGGGCACGCTTCGAGCAGGACGACAGCTACCTCGCCCAGGCCGAAGCCTTGCGCGCCATCGGCCGGGTCGGCGATCAGGACGACTTTCCGCTGTTGCATCGTGCCGCCACCCATGCGTCGCCGCGCGGAGTCCTGAAGCAGGCCGCGGAACAAGCGATCGCCGAGATCGGCGCGCGCTGAGGCTTCTGCGGAGATCAAATCTGAAATTGGGCTCTACTGACGTTTCTGTGGGTGCATTCTGCTCATGAAATTGGGTATGAGCGGGGCGCACGGCCCTGCCGCCTTAAGCGGCAGGCCGAATGCGGTGGCCGTTGCGGAAACTCGCGCCAGGCCAGGCAAACCAAGCCCCTGGCAGGCGTGAGGCTCGCAGCCGGGGACCGGAATCGACCGGCCGGGCAATGCCAGAGTCAAGGGCTCAGACGGAGATTGCCGCCCGGTTATCCCGGTCGCCCACCCATAGAAACGTCAGTAGACCCGATTTTTTCTTGAAGGAGGCGGAGCCTTCCTCCCCCCCGGCGAGTATCAGTTGCTCTGCGTCGATTCCCCCGGTGAAAACATCGTCGTTGTCGGGGAATCGCGGTCCGTCCCCGAAGATGGCCATTAGCATGGGGCATCCTGATAGAAGACCATGGGCTTGATTCTCGTCGTTGCAACCCTCACCCTCGCTGCCTCTTTTTTCTGTTCGCTGTTCGAGGCTGCCCTCTACTCCGTGACGCCATCCCAGGTCGAGCTTCTCAAGCAGCGCGGCGGCCGCGGTGCGCGGCGGCTCGGAAGTCTGCGCGACAACATCGAGGAGCCGATCGCCGCCATCCTCACGGTCAACACCGTTGCCCACACCGTCGGCGCCGCCTGGTGCGGGGCGATGGTGGCGAGTGAGTTCGGAGAAATGGCGGTGGTCTGGTTCGCGACGGCGTTCACCGTGGCCGTACTGGGTCTCACCGAAATCATCCCCAAGAGTCTCGGCGTGCGCCACGCCGCCGCGCTCGCGCCGCGTTTTTCATGGCCGTTACAGCTGATGACCTGGCTTGCCTGGCCGATCGCGCGCCCCGCCCGCGCGGCGATGCGACGCCTCGCCGGAGTCGGTCAGGA
>JAJFFB010000104.1 GCA_021776925.1 Planctomycetota bacterium
CTGCTCCATCAATGGGATGGACGATCTCGGTGGGATTTTTTTGGCGACTCCGTCTCGGGGGCGGGAGATGTCAACGTAGATGGTTTTGACGACCTGCTGGTGGGCGCCTCATACGCCGACCCCAGAGGAATATGGGACGCCGGTTCGGTCTTTGTCTACAGCTTCAACCACTTTCTACAGGCGAACACCGCCACCATTTCGGCTGCGGCCGGGGGCGCGCTGAGTCTTGATCTTGACTTCCCCAAGGCCGCGGGTTTCGACGAGTACAAGGTCCTGATTTCGGCAACGGGTACGGGCCCCACCAACTATGGAGTGGACATCCCTCTCACCCAGGACAGCCTGGTGGTCGATACCTTTCGTGGCAACTACACCGTTCCAACGACCGACTTTCACGGCATTCTCGACTCCAACGGAGATGCCGTCGGCAGCCTCACGGTCCCCGCCGGAATCCCCTCGACTTTTGTGGGCAAGGTCTATTATTTGGCCGCCGTCGCCAGTCAACCCGGCCAACTTCCGCGATACAGCTCGGTGGCCGTGGCCGTCACCATCACGCCTTGAGCATGTCCTCTCGAAGGCCCAACATGGGTCTCGTATGCTGGGGCCATGCATGGCCTGATCCGACGACTGCTGAGCGCCGCTGCCGGCGCTATCCTGATCGTGCTTCCCGCTTGTTCGGGCGATGAAGTCCAAGGTGAGCTGCAGCCCTTTGAGCACCTGATCGGGCACTGGAACGCCGAGCACGTGGTGTTCGGCGCCGAAACCGTGTACGCCGCCACTTACGACATCAAGTTCGAAGGCGGCGACACCCTGATTCATGATTTCCACAGCGAGTTCGGAGGCGGATTCCAGGGCCATGAAGAGCTGCGCTTCGACGCCGAAAAGGGCAAGCTGGTCGCCGAGTGGACCGACTCCGACAGTGACGAAGTCGGCCACACCGAGGGCAGCTACGACGCCGCCACGCGCACCCTGACGATGACCGGCAAGGGTCCTGGTTTCGAAGACCCCAACGTGCTGGTCGGTTATCGCCACGTCACCGTCTACGGCGATGGCGTGGCCGACTACACCATGTTCCTGATCCCGCCGGAAGGCGAGGAACGTGAAGTCATGTCGATCCACATGACCCAGGATTCATGAGCGAGGTGTGGCTGGTGCACTGGAAGGAGGCCGAGCTGCCGCCGCGGGTGGCACGGCTGGAGCGAGCTGGATGCACCGTCGACACCACGCCACTCGGTCCCGACTACCGCGCTTCTCTGAAGCGCAAGCTGCCCGACGCGGTGGTCATCGATCTGTCGCGCCTGCCTTCGCACGGACGCGAACTCGGCTCCTTCATGCGCCGTACCAAGGTCAGCCGCCATCTGCCGCTGGTCTTCGTCGACGGCGCCGAGGACAAGATCGCGCGAGTCAGGAAGCTGCTGCCCGATGCGGTCTTTTGTTCCTGGCGTGGAATCGGCGGCGCACTCAAACGCGCGATCCACGATGCTCCAGCCGATCCGGTGGTACCCAGCGATGGCATGTCGGGCTACTCCGGCACCCCGCTGTGGAAGAAGCTTGGAGTGAAAGCCGGGACCACCCTGGCGCTGTGCAAGGCTCCCGACGGAATCGAAGCCGATCTCGGTGAATATCCAGACGAGGTAATACTGCGCTACCGCGCGGCCGGCAAGCCCCAGGTGCTGGTGTGGTTCGTGCGGCGTGAAAAGGAACTGCTCGACGGGATCGAACGCATGAAACGCTTCGGTGCCGGCGGCGGCTTATGGATCGCGTGGCAGAAGAAGGGCACCGAAGCGGTGACCGACCTGACCCAGACCATGGTGCGCCGCACCGGTCTCGATCACGGACTGGTCGACTTCAAGATCTGCTCGATCAACCGGCTGTGGTCAGGTCTGCGTTTCAGCATCCGCAGTTGAAGCCGATGCCGGACCTGGCACCACACGCCTATCTGATGCACGGCATGTGGTGCACCGGGCAGCATCTCGAACCGCTGGCGGCGGCCTTGCGGCAGATGGATCTCATCACCCATGCACCGACCCTGCCACTGCACCGGCACGGCCTCGACCGCGATTTACGCAACAACCTGGGACGCCATTCGCTGCGCGACTACCTGCGCTTCCATCTCAACCAGATCCGCCAGCTCAAGCTGGAGTCGCCGCCGGTGCTGGTCGGGCACTCCATGGGTGGCTTGCTGGCGCAGATGGCGGCCACCGAAATCGAAGTCGCCGGCCTGGTGCTGCTCGCCCCGGCCTCGCCCGCGGGCATCAACATCATCCGCCCGAGTTCGACCCTGGCGACCAGCCACATCCTGGCGCGTCCGGCCTTCTGGCGGCGGGCCAACCGACCGCCGCGCTGGCACGCGCGTTACGGGTTGTTCCACGGCATGGACGCTTTTACGCGCGAGCAACAACAGCAACAGCTGGTGCACGAATCGGGCCGCGCCTATTTCGAGATCGTGTTCTGGTGGCTGGACCGGAACCGCGCCTCGGCGGTCGACGCCGCCAAGGTCGCCGCCCCGGTGCTGGTCATCGCCGGCGACCGCGATCGCATCATCACCCCAGCGGTGGCTCGCAAGGTGTACCGCCTTTACCGCGACGCGCGCCTGGTGATGCTGCCCGAGCTCGGCCACATGATGCTCTACGAAGACGGCGCCGAGCAGATCTACCCGCCGATCGAGCACTGGTGGCGCTCTATCCAGCGCCGCGCACCCGCCACTCCGGAAGCGGGCGGAGCTGATATCCGCGCAGACTGACCAGGTCATCCTCGGGGCAAGCACGCTGCCTGAGTTGAGGGAAGATCTGCTCTCGGTAGTGCCGGTGGCTGCTTTCCTCCTGCCACCCGCTGACCACCAGATACTCCCTGGTTGCCGCAGCTGCCCTGGGGTGGGAACCGGGAGTCGAAGTGGCCCGCGCGAACAAGCCTCCGAGCATGCCGGCGGCGGCCTTCATTCCTGGATTCCACACTTCCCTCTGCACGTTCACGAAGTGTTCTTCGCGATCTTCCCGCACCACGCAGTGGGCCACGCGCAACCAACCGGTTGCTTGCAGAGCCTGGGCCGGGTCAGGTTCTGATCCGGGAAGCTCCAAGACCGGTGCGTACAACCGAGTCGTGCAGGACCGATAGGTCCGTTCCTGCGCGTTGGCGGCGGCGAGGGTGTCATGCTGATCGCACATGAAGGCGTGATAGGAGTCGGCGTCGCCCCATAGCCCGATCACACAGGCTTGGTGTTGCGACTCCGCCTCATGATCTGCATCCACCACGGCATTCCAGCCGCCGATCTGTCCAACGAAACCGTCTAGCTTGGCGAGCCTCCCCCACTGCGCCTGGGCAGCGGCAAAGGCAACGACCTGGTCGGCCGCGACCTCGCAGTGGATCCACTTAACCCACGCGGACATGACGACAGATCTCGAGTGCGTCGAGCGCGGTGCGCAGGTCCTCGACCAGGTCCTGAGCATCCTCGATGCCGATCGAGAGACGGATCAGGTCTTCGGGAAGACGGCGCGCGCGGCGCACTTCTTCGGGCAGGCTGGCGTGGGACATGCGACAGGGAAGGCTCGCGGTGGAGCTTACACTGCCGAAACTCACCGTGGTCGGAAAGCAGCGCAGGGCCTGCACAACCTGCGCCGAGCGCTGTAGATCCCCGGTCTGGAAACAGATCAAGGTACCGGGTCCGCTCGCCTGCGCCGCATGGATGCGCGCGGCTTCTCCTTGCAACAGGCCGGGCCAGGCCAGCGCGTGCACCGCGGAGTGGCTGGACAGCAGGTCCACCACCGCAGCGGCGTTCATTTCCTGCGCGCGCAGGCGCACCGCCAGGGTCTTCAGACCACGCAGCAACAACCAGCTGTCGAAGGGCGCAAGCGCGTTGCCTTCGGCGTTCTGGAAGAAGGCCAGGCGTTCGCCCACAGCCGGGTCGGCCACCGCGATCACGCCGGCGCTGAGGTCTGCGTGACCGCCAAGGAATTTGGTCGCCGAATGCACCACCAGGTCGGCGCCCAGCGCCAAGGGCTGTTGGCGCAACGGAGACATCATGCTGTTGTCGACCGCAAGCAGACAGGAGTGGGCACGACACAAGGTGGCCAACGCACCAAGATCGCTGATCTGCAAGCGAGGGTTGGTCGGGGTTTCGAGCAGCAGCAGGTCGGCACCCTGCGCCAATTCGGCGGACACCGCTTTCAAGTCGGTGGTGTCGACGTACTGGATGCGCACACCCAAGGCGGCGGTGACCTGCGACAACAACCTCCAGGTGCCACCGTAAAGATCGTCACCCGCAAGGATGCGTCCGCCGTGAGGCACCAGCCGCGTCACCGCACTGAGGGCGGCCATGCCGCTGCTCAATGCGAGTGCGCGCGCCGCTCCTTCGAGGTCGGCGAGCTGCTCCTCGAGCACGCTGCGCGTGGGGTTGCCGCTGCGACAATAGTCGTAGGCTCCGGAGTGGAGCGCATCCTCTTGTTCGAAGGTCGCACTCTGGTAGATCGGCGTCGAGGTTGGCCGGTGCGAGTCGCCCGGACAGGCCTCGTAGTGCAGCAGGCGGGTGGCGGCTTTCATGCGCGCGCCTCCTGACGCGCAGGCGCGTCGCTTGGGCTGGCTCGCCACAGCTCCATCAGATCGGCGAAGACCGCCTCGGCGGTGGGCCAGCGGCCGGCGCCTTTGCCGGTCAGCAGTCGGCGATGGCCGGTGCGGTCTTCAATCCAAAGTGCATTGCCTTCGGCGCGGGCCTGCGCCAGCGGATGCTCCTGCGGCAACCAGCGCACCTCCACCCGGGCGCGAATGCGGCCTGATTCCAGTTCTTCGGCGTGCGCGAGAAGACGCAGAACCTGTCCTGCGCGGGGCACCAGGTCGTCCGGGGTCAGCGTATCGATTCCACGCCTGACCACGTCCTCGAAAGCGAGGTCTCCGCCCCACGCAGCGCGAGCCAGGATGACCAGTTTGCGCGCTGCATCGCTGCCATCGAGGTCGGCCTGCGCGTCGGCCTCGGCGAAACCGAACTGCTGAGCCTCGGCCACCGCCTGCTCCAGCTCCGCGCCTTCGGCGACGCGATCCAGCACGAAGTTGCAGGTGCCGTTGAGGACTCCGCACAAGGACCGCACCCCGGCCGCGGCGGCGGTGCGCGTGACTCCTTCCAGCGCGGGCATCCCGCCTCCCACGGTGGCGGAGGATCCCACAGGGAAGCCTTCCACAGCATCGCTGTGCAGACCTTCTCCGACGAGCACCATGACCTCCTTGTCGGCGGTGATGAACGCGCGGGAACATTCACGGATCCGCTCCAGACCCAGTGCCCCATAGGCTTGATACCCGGCGGCGTCGACCACTACCTCGGGATGGACCGCCAAAGCGTGCTCCAGATCGGTGCACAACAAGGCGGCATCCACGCCATCAAGCCGCGGTGCCGCAGTCGACCTCACCAGGATCGAAACAACTTCGAAGCGCCCGGGGTGACGTTGCAAATGGCGCCACACACCAAAACCGACGTTGCCCAGGCCGAGCAGACAGACCCGCAACGGCGCTTTTGGGGGGGGTGATACCGCCCGTGTGGTTGCCTCCGCGCCGACCTCGCTGTGAAGCGCGGCCCCGCAGCGGCCGACCTCGAAGCGGATACCATGCGCACGCGCGAATTCGACCGCCTTGTGCTGCAGTATGGCCCCGTCGAGGGCCAAGGCGTCTTCATAGGTGATCGCTGGATAGAACGCGGGTTCTGGTCCAGGTCGCGCCGGATCCCATTCGTACAATCCGGCGACGTCTTTCAACAAACGACAGCGTGCGTCCAGACAGTGCGCTAGGTACAGCGCGCTGAGGTCGGAACCGCCGCGGCCGAGCAGCGACAAACCGCCGTCCGGGTGCACGCCGACAAAGCCGGGCACCACCAGCACCGGAGTCTGCTGCAGGCGGCGCAGCAGGCCTTGGTGGTCGAGGCCGACCGGGCGTGCGTCGAGTTGTGGCCCGCAGGTGCGCAAACCGACGCGGCTCGCGTCCAACGCCGCCGCCGGGATTCCGACGCGGCCCAGAGCAAGATTGAGCAGGGCGACCGATTCGGCTTCACCGGTCGCCAGCAACTCGGCGAGGGCGCCAGCGTCTGGCCGCGGGGTGCTCTGGTGCGCGCGCTGCAGCAGACGATCGGTGGTATCCCCCACCGCAGAGACCACCGCGATCACGCGCTGACCCTGACGCCAGCAACGGTAGATCTCGTGGACCGCCTGATCGAGGCTGTCGGCATCGGCCAGCACCGAACTGCCGAACTTCAGCACTTGGATCGGGAACGCGTTCACAGCGGCACCCCCCCGGCGACTTCTTTCAGCGCCTGCTCCAGGTCTGCGGTCAGGTCGGCGACATTTTCGAGGCCGACCGACAGCCGCACCAACCCGTCGTGGATGCCCGCCGCGCGCCGTTGTGCCGGGGGAACACTGCCATGGGTCATGGTCGCCGGATGGGTCACCAGCGTTTCCACCGCACCCAGATTCTCGGCCAGCGTGCACAGACGCACCGACTCCAGGAAACGGACGCCGGCGTCCACCCCACCGCGCAATTCGAAAGCGAGCATGCCCCCACCCAAACGCTGCTGGGCGGTGGCGAGTTCAAATTGCGGGAAGGACTCGAGGAAGGGGTAGTGGACCGTTTCGACCAGCTCGTGACCCTCGAGGAAGCGTGCGATTTCGAGCGCGTTCGAGGAATGCCGTTCCAGCCTCAGCGGCAGGGTTTTGATTCCGCGCAGGGTCAGCCACGATTCCCACGGTGCCTGAGTGGTGCCGGCGGTGTTCTTGACGAAGCGGATGCGCTCGGCGAGTTCCTCGTCGCGGCACAACAGCGCGCCGCCGACGGTGGAGTTGTGGCCCTCGATGTACTTGGTGGTCGAATAGACCACCACGTCGGCACCGAGTTCGAAGGGGCGTTGCAGCGCGGCGGTCAAAAAGGTGTTGTCGACCGCGAAGAGGGCGCCCGCGGCGTGCGCGAGTTCGGCTGCCACGCGCAGATCGGTCAGCTTCATGGTCGGATTGGCCGGCGTCTCGACGAAAACCAGGCGCGCAGGTTCCTGCAGCGCGGTGCGTAAGGCCTCCGGGTTGGAGGTGTCGACGAAGTCTGCGCGCACGTCGAAGGAATCGAACACCTGCTGCAACACGCGCACCGTGCCGCCGTAGACCACGTCGGAGACCACCACGCGGTCGCCCGCGCGCAACACCGCCAGGAACAAAGAGGTCGTCGCCGCCATGCCGGTGGCAAAGGCGCAGGCGGGCAAAACGCCCTCCAATTCGCCCAGGCGGGCTTCCAGCGCCGCCACGGTGGGATTGCCGCAACGGGTGTAGGTGTAGCCGCGGTCCTTGCCGACGCCGTCCTGGGCGAAGGTCGTGGACTGATGCACCGGAGTCAGCATCGCCCCGGTGAGGGGGTCGGGCGCGGTACCGGCGTGAATTGCCTGGGTCTCCAGGCGGTAGGCGGAATCAGATTGAAGCGGATCGGACATGACGGAACGGTTTGGCTGGGGCAAAAAAAGAAAGACCACTGCCCGGGGCAGTGGTCTTTCTTCGCAAGCGCGTGTCGATCTCGTTCAGACGACGTTGCGGCACGAGGACCACTGCCCGGGCCAGGGCATGTCCATCGTCATCGGCATCATCGTGTGGAGCAACATCGTCGGTCGGCAGCTGGTGCTGCTTGACGCGGAAGGATAAGGCAAATCCTGATCGGGTCAAGGGTGGAATTGACAATTTGGCCTTTGCTGCGCATGATCCCCGCCGTCGTCCGTGCTCTCCGCACCGCTTCCCATCATGTCCGCACCCAACATCGCCGTCGTCGGAGCCACCGGCCTGGTCGGCCAGCTGCTGCTCCGCACTCTTGAACAGAGGTCCTTTCCCTGCGGCCACATGCGATTGCTCGCCAGCGCTCGTTCGGCGGGTGGGAAATTGGAGTTCAAGGGACGAGAGTGGCCCGTCCTTGAAGCGAGGGCGGACTCCTTCGAGGATTGTGATCTGGTCTTCTTCGCTGCGATGGGAGGTCTTTCGCGCACGCTCGCTCCGGCCGCGGTGGCAGCGGGTGCGATGGTCATCGACAAGTCCGGCAGCTGGCGCCTCGACCCGGAAGTTCCTTTGGTCGTGCCGGAAATCAACGGACATCTCGTCGAACGCACTCCCGGCATCGTCGCCAGTCCGAATTGTTCGACCACCGGTTTCGTCCTGGCGCTGGCCCCCTTACACCGCGCTGCCGGAATCCGCCGCGTCACCGTGACCACTCTGCAGGCGGTCAGTGGTTGCGGCCGCGACGGCGTCGACGAATTGCACGCGCAACAAAACGACCGCGCTGCTCCGCGCAAAGTCTTCGCCCACCAGATCGCCGACAACGTGGTGCCGCAGTGTGAAGACTTCCTCGACAACGGCTACACCATCGAGGAGATGAAACTGCTGCATGAGACACGCAAGATCCTCGACCTGCCCAAACTCGAAGTGTCGATGACCTGCGTGCGCGTCCCGGTCGAGATCGGCCACAGCGCCTCGATCCTGGTCGAGACCGAGCGCCCCTTGACTGCCGAACAGGCGCGCGAGGCTCTTGCCGCACAAGAAGGAATCCGCGTCCTCGACGACCCCGCCGCCAATCTCTATCCCACCCCGCAGGACTGCCTGGAGGACGATCAGGTTCTCGTCGGGCGCGTACGCGCAGACCTGAACCGCCCTAACCACCTGTGGATGTGGCAAGTTGCCAACAACCTGCGCAAAGGAGCCTGCACCAACGCCGTCCAGATCGCAGAGTGTATGATGGCAGAGTAATTTCTTCCCAGGCCTTGGCGGAAGGCCTCCTTGCAATGACTTGGTTCATTTCCTCAGGCTTCGCGAGTCTAGTTCTGGTTTCCGGTCTTGTTGCTCAACAGGAACTCACCCTGAAGAAGGTCGGCGTGGCGCCAGTTCATGCTGGGACTTACCACCCCGCTTTAGGTTTTCAACCGAACCAAACTCTACGGTTGGGGCCAGAATCGATTTGGAACAACAACCGCCTGTCCAATTATTACACCATTAGCCCTACTGATCAGGAGTGGGTCGACGAGGGTGTATTACCCAATTGAAATTCGATTGGCTCCCCCGGTCGGCGGGAGCAGATCAACGGATTCAATTACACCTATTGCTCTTCCGAGCCAGATTCCGGAACCGGCGTGGTTACCACCACGATCACATTCTACGATGAGACGATTCGTTGCGGTGGCCCGCCCAATTGGCCGACCGCCGATTGCGGTTACATTCTTGACGGCCTGCCCGGTGGCGACCCCAACGGCGCTCTACAATGTTGGAGAGTCACTGTCGATCTCGTCGGCGGAGGGTTTGAATGTGATCTGACCACAGACGCTGCGAGCAACAAGCTCTTCGGCTGGGGAGGAAGATATAACAATGACAACTCCGGTCCGTGGGTATCTTGGGGTGGGAATGGCGCTGATGACAGCTTCACGTGGTTCGATCCCACGAACGCCAACGGTAGTTTCGTCGGCTGCTTTTGGTGGGGCTCTCTTCCCCACGCAAGTTTCGCCATGCAACTCTACGGCAACCCCCGCAATGCATTCGCCACCTACAGCCTGTCCGAGGGTGCGGGTGCTGACGACCAGCTGGTGTTGAGCACCGACGTCGAAGCTGTTCCTTCCGGCCAAGTGGTCCTGAGCACCTCCGACCTCAGCGGTTTTCCGGTGCTTACCGTGATGTGGGTCTCCCAGACGCTGGTCGACCACAATCTGTCCGCGAGCTTCGGCATCGATGCCCACGAACTCGCTGAGTGGTCGACCAGGATCACCGATATCCTGCCCCCGGCGGCGAACAACGTCGTGGTCGTCCCGCCGGGTGCCGCAGGGGTCTACTACCTGCAGGCCATGCAATTGAACGCCGGCGCCCCGGTCGCCCTGTCCAATGCTGTGGAGATTTGGATTTAGCCATGAATTCTCTTTTCATCACCTCAGGTGCAGCCGCCCTCGTATTGGCTTCCGGCGTTGCAGCACAGCACAAGCCGGTATTCAAGAGAAGTGACGTGACCCCGGTTTTCGCCGGCACCTGTCACCCTGCACTTGGTTTCCAGCCTCATCAGACTCAGCGGCTGGGACCGGAGTCGATCTGGAACAACAACATTCTCACCAACTACTATTCCTATGGCGGAGCCGATCAGGAATGGATTGACGAAGGGTTGCTAATCGACCGAAATTCACTTGGATCCTCGGGCAGCCGTGAACAAATCAACGGATTCAACTTTACCTATTGCTCCGCTGTGCCCGACCCTGGCACTGGCGTGGTATCAACAACGATTACCTTTTATGATGAGAATGTGGTTTGCAATGGCCCGCCCAATTGGCCTTCGGCCGAATGTGGGTACATTCTAAGTGGCCTTCCTGGCGGTGATCCTAATGGCGCTCTTCAGTGTTGGACGGTTTCTGTCGATCTCGTCGGCGGGGGTTTCGAGTGTGATCTGACCACCGACGAAGCGAACAACAGACTCTTCGGCTGGGGCGGAGCTTATCACGTTGACGATACAGGGCCTTGGTTGGCCGTCGGAGGTCAGGGCGAACTCGCCCTCTTCGTGTGGTTTGACCCCACCAATTCCAATGGCTCCTTCTTGGGCTGTTGGTGGGGTCCACCCTTCGGGAGTTTCGCCATGCAGCTCTACGGCAACCCCCGCAACGCTTTCGCCAACTACAGCCTGTCCGAGGGTGCGGGTGCTGACGACCAGCTGGTGTTGAGCACCGACGTCGAGGCCGTTCCTTCGGGGCAAGTGGTGTTGAGCACCACCGACCTCACAGGTTGGCCGGTGCTCACCGTGATGTGGGTTTCCCAGACGCTGGTCGATCACAATCTGTCCGCGAGCTTCGGCATCGATGCCCATGAACTCGCAGAGTGGTCCACCAGGATCACCGAGATCCTGCCCCCGGCGGCGAACAACGTCGTGACCCTCCCTCCGGGCGCTGCGGGGGTTTACTACCTGCAGGCCATGCAGGTGCGCTCCGGCGCCCCGGTGGCCCTGTCCAACGCAATTGAAATCTGGATTTAACTATGAGTGCTCGGTTCATCACCTCAGCCACAGCCGCCCTCGTCCTGGTTTCCGGCATTGCCGCGCAGCACAAGCCTGTATTCAAGAGAAGTAACGTATCGCCAGTATTTGCCGGCACCTATCACCCTGCACTTGGTTTCCAACCTCATCAGACTCAACGACTGGGGCCGGAACTGATCTGGAATAACAACCGTCTGCTCAACTATTATTCTCCTGGAAGTGGCACCGATCAAGAATGGATCGACGAAGGTGTGTTGCCAGATCGCAATTCCACTTATCTTGGTAGTGTTCGAGAGCAGATCAACGGGTTCAACTTCACTTATTGCTCTACCGAACCAGATCCAGGTACTGGAGTGGTTACGACTACGATCACTTTCTACGATGAGACGATTCGTTGCGCTGGTCCTCCCAATTGGCCTGCGGCCGACTGCGGCTACGTACTCGTTGGTTTGCCGGGGGGCGACCCCAACGGAGCCGTTGAGTGCTGGGTGGTCTCCGTCGACCTCGAAGGGGGCGGATTTGAATGTGATCTAACCACCGATGCCAGTAACAACAAACTCTTCGGCTGGGGAGGAGCCTACGACAACGATCAAACCGGCCCTTGGGTGGCGATAGGTGGCCATGGTGCGGACGATTCTTGGACCTGGTTCGATCACACCAATCTCAACGGCGCCTTCGTGGGTTGCTTTTGGTTCGGTTGGCCTCCTGGCAAGTTCGCCATGCAGCTCTACGGCAACCCCCGCAATGCATTCGCGACCTACAGCCTGTCCGAAGGCGCGGGGGCCGATGACCAGCTTGTGTTGAGCACCGACGTCGAGGCCGTTCCTTCCGGTCAAGTGGTCCTGAGCACCACCGACCTCAGCGGCTTGCCAGTGCTCACCGTGATGTGGGTTTCCCAGACGCTGGTCGATCACAATCTGTCCGCGAGCTTCGGCATCGATGCCCATGAACTCGCGCAGTGGTCCACCAGGATCGCCGAGATCCTGCCCCCTGCGGCGAACAATGTCGTGATCGTGCCGCCGAGTGCCGCAGGGGCCTACTACCTGCAGGCCATGCAATTGAACGCCGGCGCCCCGGTGGCCCTGTCCAACGCGCTTGAAATCTGGATCTGAGGTCGCCTTCCTGGCGGGCCTCCATCGAAGATCAGGACGCGGCCCCGCCAATCACCCCGGGGCTTCGCCGATCAGACAAAAGATGCGGTGCGCCACACCCAAGGGGTCGGCGGGGAAATCCTGTTGCATCCGTGCGGTGAGGGCGGCGTCGAACTCTTGCACCTCGGTCTCGGGCAGGCTGCCGCGCACACCGGCACTGGCGCGGATGCGGCCGCGCCAGTCGGCGTGGCTGAAGGGCTGGTCGAAGTCGTAGCTGAAGGACTCCAGTGGAGTGAAGCCGGCGGTCTGCAGATCTGTGAAGCGTTCGGGATAGATGCCGATGCCACCGCCGAGGTCCCAGGCCGGATTGAACCGCAGGATCAGTTCTTCGGTTGCGGCAGCCAGGCTGCCAGGCAAGGGCAGCCAGTCCATCTGCGCCAGGACCACGCGGCCGCCCGGCTTGAGGACGCGTCTCACCTCGGCGGCAGCGCGGGCGGCGTCGAACCAGTGCCAGCACTGGCCGGCGGTGACGAGGTCCGCAGATTGAGCGGCAAGACCGCTGTCTTCCACCTCGCAGCAGCGGAATTCCAAGGTCTTCACCGGCGCTTGCGTTTCTGACCCGTGCCTCCTCTCTTCGGCGGCAAGTTCGTGCGCCGCCTGCAGCATCGCCGCCGAACGATCGATGCCGAGCACCTCGCACCCCGCCGCGGCGAAACGCCGCGCCAGATCACCAGTGCCGGTGCCGAGGTCGATCAGGCGCTGACCAGGCAGGCCGATGCCGAGGGCCTTGAGCCGAGCAAAGAATTCCGCTGGGAAACCCGGACGATGGCGCGCGTAGTCCGCCGCTGTCGGACCGAAGTCGGCGCGCACCCCCTACTCCTCGATGGCGCCGCCGATCGAGCGCAGGTGGGAACGGAATGAGTAGGCCGGGTCGGCTTCGCGTTGCTGCAGGTAGCGGCGGAAGTCCAGCTGTTCGCGCAGGCTGCTGCCGCTGGCCACTTGCTCCGCCTGCTTTCGTTCGGTCGACCCGATCGCCGCGGCAACTCGCAGGACCTCCTCGGCACGCTCCAGTGGCACGAAACAGACTCCGTCGTCATCGGCAAGGGCGAAGTCTGCGGCGCTGACGCGCAGATCGCCGAAGTGCGCCTCGTTCAAGGCTCCCTGTGGGCGTGCGCGCAATTCCTGCGGCCCCGCCGGGCAGCGCCCATAGCTGAACACCGGCAGACCGATGGCGGCGAGTTCGGCGCTGTCGCGGTGCCGGCCCCACACCACCATGCCGGCGAGGCCGGCGCCCTTCACCTCGAGGGCGGTGAGATCACCAATACATCCTTCGTCGCTGCGGCCGCCGTTGTCGATGACCAGTAAATCACCCGTTTGGGCGATCTCGCAGGCCTCCAAAAAAATGTCGACGCTGCCGTAGTGACGCGCCGGCAGGACGCGCCCGATCACGCGGCTGCCGCGCACCACCGCGGTCACGCCGACGGGGGCCACGCGTATCGGGATGCCCAGGCGGATGCACGCATCGCAGAGCATCGGGGTGGTCAGCCCACGGCTGGCACGGTTGAGTTGGGTGGAGTCCATCGCGGCTCTCCATCCTACGCATCAGCCAGGCTCAAGCGGACCGCTGCCAAGTTCAAGCCGACTGCCGCCCGCCTCAAGTCGACAGCTGCCAAAAGGGCCCGTGCAGTCCGGCTTTGTGCATAAGCTCCTGGGCACGATGCGGCGCGGGTCGGACCCAAAGGGGGTCCAGGTAGTCGTGGTACCACAATTGCGCCAACCGCCGAACCTGTTCCAGGGGCACGACCTCGCCGATATCGAAACCGCGTGCCGCACAGGTAACGCGCACGTGATCTTCCGACCGGAAGAACTGGATCGTCGCTCAGGTGAAGCCGATGTTCTCCCACCAGCGCGCTGCGGGCAGCAGAAAATGCACCACCCATTCCTGGGCCAGGGCCTGGCCGCGGATGACCTCCAGCTTGAGGGCGAAGCCGCAGTCCGGGCAAGTTGAGCGGATGGTGCCGTCGACATCGAGCGCCGCCAGGATGCCGAAGGCGTCCCAGGCACAATTGGCCCACCAACTCGCCACTCCTGGCGCTCGGTCCGATTCATTGCGTGCCGTACCGCCGACCTCGACCTGCACCGTGGTGGGCACCGCCGAAAAAGGCATCGCCATCCAGATCTGATCGCTCTGCGGCAGCAGCACCAGCTCGTGGCGGTGGTGCAGATCCTGCAGGGCGGTGCGGGTAGCAATCTCTCCCACGCCGTGGTGAGCAACGATTTCTTCGAAGGTCGGCGTGCGGCACTGTTCCACCACGAAGCGGTAGATCCAGAAGCGCAGATCTGCGGTCGACATCAAATAAAAACGGGCCGGGCGGGTCCCGCCATCATTTCGGAACACCCATGCGGGCGATGAACTGCAGCTGAGGATCGGGGTGCGCACTGGTCAGCAGCAGGGTGCCCAGGTCTGGCTTCGCCAGGCCTTTGGCCACCGTCTCGCCGTTGACGATCAGGGTGATCTCTTTTTTCAGATCGAGCACGCGCTCGTCAAGCAGGATCTGCAGTCCGCCCAGGTCGGCTTCGCTGCGCAGATGCACGCTATTGTTGTCGGCATCGAGTTCGGCCTCGACGATGGCGTTGATCACCGGCTGCGGCCAGTACAACCAGTAGAACTGCTGCTTCCAGTCCAAACGCGGCTGCCACACGATCTTGGGCGGCAGCGGCTGGCGGCGAAAGTCCTCGATCTTGCTCAACAGGGCGAGCAGACCTCCGGGCGGGTAGCCGTGGCCGCGGCCGTCGACTTCCCAGTATTCGAAATCGGCGTAGCCACCCCAGCGTTCTTTCGCCTTGTCGACCGCGAGCTTGGCGGCCTGATTGGCATCGGCCGGAACCTGCGGGTCGTCCACGCTCTGATACACCACCATCGGCACGTTGAACAAACTCGGAACGACGCCTTCGTCGATGTCGATGATGGTGCCTTCCGGTCCGTACACCGGCGTCGGTGCGCCGGCGGAAGGTGCCAATGCGGCCACCCGGTCGGCGTGGTGCGCACCGAGAGTCCACGAGCCATATCCCCCCATCGAGTGTCCGGAGAAATAGACCCGGTCAAGGTCGAGATCCCAGGTGCGGATCGCGTCGTCAACCAGTTGCAGCACCCACTCCTCGGTGCCGGAATCGGTCCAGCCGCGCTCGGTCTTCTCGAGCACCTCGGGGCTGATGGCGAGCCACCCCAGCTTAGCGGCGGCGCTGCTCATGGCATTGTGGATCGAGCCCGCGTCGCCGGAACCAACCCCGCCGCCGTGCATGCCGATGACCAGGGCCTTGGGCTTGGAAGTGTTGCCTCCGATCAAGAAGTAGCCGCGCCGCGGTTCTTCCCAATACCAGTAGCTGCCGGATTTCTTCTTGAGTTTGCGCCCGGACTTGCCGGATTCCCGGGTGACGGTCTTGCGCCAGCTCTTGAGCAGATTGGGCTTGCTCAATTCCACAGTTTCCATCCGCGCCACGATTTCGGCACGGCGCGCGGCAGTGGTTTCCACCAATGGGTCGAGCTCGAAGTACTCTTCGACCAGCTTCTTCTGTTCACGCTTGGAGGGTGCTTCCTCTTGGATCCAGAAATCAGCCGCATGAGCACCCGCAACTGCAGTCAGATGCAGACCAAGGATGGCAGAGCAAATGGTGGTAAAAATCGTATTCATCACTCCTTGAATTCAGAACGAAGCATGGCGAAGACCAGGTCATCGACCCATTCTCCACGAAAGAAATAACTTTGCACAAAGTGCGCCTCTTGGCGGAAACCCAGCCGCCGCAACAGGCGCGCCGAGGCTTCGTTGCGCGGATCCACCGAGGCGAAAACGCGATGGCGCTCCAGTTGGCCGAACAGGTAGCCAAGGACCGCGCTCAGGGCTTCGGTGGCGAAACCCTTGGCGTGGTGCTGCGGGTCCAGCGAGATGCCGATCGCCACCTGGGCGCCGGCGGGTTCCAGGAAGTGCAGCCCGCAATCGCCGACCAATTCACCGGAGTCGCGCAGCAAAAGCGCCAACTGGCTCCAGTGTCCGGGAGTGGCGAATTCTGTGGCTGAAAGACGGGCGACAAATTCTGCGGCTTCCTGGGTGTCGGCTGGCACCCAGTCCTGGTAACGCGACACTTGCGGCTGCGAGCGGTAGGCAAAAAGGGCCCCGGCGTCCGCGGCTTCGACCTGGCGCAGACGCAAGCGTGGGGTGGTCAGCAGAGCAGCAGGACGGGCAGCACCACCAGATCCGCAGGCTCCGGTGTTATGGCCGTGGCTACCAGGATCGCCCGGGATCACCCCTGCTTCCAGATACCGAGCACGCGGCCTTCGGGGTCGGCGAAGAGCGAGAAGGAACCGACACCCGGTACCTCCATTTCCTCGACGATGATGCTGCCGCCAGCAGCCACGATCTTTTCGCGATAGGCAGCCAGATCTTCGACGTCGATGTAGAACGCCATGTTGCCTGGTATCGGGCCCTCTTCGGGCTTCATGATGCCGCCGTCGATGCCGCCCTCGCCACCGGTGGTGACCAGGCGGTAGTTCAGTTCCGGCATGAATTGAATCTTCCAGTCGAAGACCTCGGCGTAGAAGTCGGAAACCTTTTCAGGATCCTTGGACCAGAATTCCCAGTGAACAACGGGTTTACCCATGCCGGATCCTAGCATCCCGTGGGGGAGGCGGTGTCGGAACAGATGCGGCCGTCGAGCATGCGCACCACGCGGGAAGTCCGCGCGGCCAGATTCTCATCATGAGTCACCATCACCACGGTGACTCCCTCCTGCTGCAGCTCCTCAAGAATGCGCACGACCTCTTGGCCTGATGAGGAATCGAGGTTGCCGGTGGGCTCGTCGGCGAGGACCAGGCGCGGGTCATTGGCCAGCGCGCGGGCGATCGCCACGCGCTGTTGCTGGCCGCCGGAAAGCTCGGACGGCCGATGGTGCACACGATCGCCGAGGCCGACGCGGTGCAGCAACTGCATTGCACGCTCCTGGCGCTGGCCCGCCGGCAGCCCGGCGAAGCGCATTGGCATCGAGACGTTGGCCAACGCGCTGGAGCGCGGCATCAGGTGGAAGCGCTGGAAGACGAAACCGATGGTCTGGTTGCGCACCTCAGCAAGCCGGTTGACGTCGAAGCTCGACACTTCTTCGCCATTGAGCCGGAAGCTGCCGGAAGTCGGCGTATCGAGACAGCCGAGCAGGTGCATCAGCGTTGACTTGCCGGAACCGGACGGTCCGACCACCGCCAGGTATTCGCCGGCGCCGACTTCCAGATCGGCATCGATCAAGGCGCGCACCACGGTCTGGCCCGTGTGATAGTCCCGGCATACGGATTGCATTGAAATCATTTTCATTCCTCGCGCAAAGCCTCAACCGGGTCGAGCGCAGCAGCGCGCCGCGCCGGGAACCAGCCCGCCGCGGCACCTGCCACCGCCAAGAGCAAGGTCACCGCCGCGCCCAAGGGCA
>JAJFFB010000105.1 GCA_021776925.1 Planctomycetota bacterium
ACCCTGCTCACCCTGACCTTCTGGCCCGGGCGTGTACCGGCGGCAATGGTCGGGCAAAGCCTTTCCCTTGCCGCGGTCTCTCGCCAGGGACCTTTGACGTGGGAAATCTCAACCGCGGCCGCCGCGATCCTCTTCCTTCCGTGATTCCGATGATCCCGATCTTCCTCGCTTGCCTATTGCTGCCGACTCCCCAGGAACCCGATGGCGGGGGGTATTTCCCGATGTGGGAAATGCCGGTCCAGGGCACGCCCGAATCGGTCGCAGATTTGAATGGAGATGGAATCCGCGACTGGCTGATGGTGGATGATCGTGCTACCGGCACCACGACCACCAATTCCGGCATCATGACCGCGGTTGATGGAATGACCGGTGCGCAACTATGGAAGATCAGCGGATGGCAGGATAGCCAGTTCCTGGGGAAGTTCTATTGCGTTGCCGATCTGGACTCCGACGGCAGCCATGATGTCGTCCTTGGCCTGCCATTCACCGATGCCAAGGGAGTCGAGAACGCTGGGCTGGTCCTCGCTTTGGACGGGACCAGCGGCGCGGAGGTCTGGAGGGCCGAAGCCGGTCCTCAGGACAGCCACCTGGGAGAGCGGATTGTTGCAATCGATCTCGGTCCATCGCGAGGCACTGGAATCCTCATCGGCAACAACCAGGATTATCGAGCGGGGGGATTTTCCAATTCCTTCCTGAGGCTGCATGAGGGAACTTCAGGGGCGATGGCTTGGGAATACCAGGCCCATCGTTCCTATGAAAACCCATCCAAGCAAGTCGTGGTGGTCGATCTTGATCACGACGGCGTCCAGGAGGTACTGCTCGGGAGTTCCGCAACCGAGATCGCTGGCCTGACCCAGGCCGGGAATGTGACCGCCCTGGATGGACGAAGTGGTTCCGTTCGGTGGGAGACCGTCGGAGCGAATGCCAGCGCCTGGTTCGGCGAGAAACTCGAGGTCATTGACCTGGACGGCGACGGTTGGCTGGAGATTGCCAGCCATTCCCCCAAGGGATTCCGGTCCACTGACAATATCGGGATCACGGTGGTCCTGGACCGCTTCGGACTTGCCTTATGGGAAGCTATTGATGGCCAGAACAGTCTTAGTAATGACCGCGGAGTGACCTGGCTGGATCTTGATGCCAATGGGACTTTGGACCTGGTCGTTCATCGGCGCTATGCCAAATCTGGTTCGATTTTTCAGGCCGGGCAGATCCAGGCCTGGTCCGGAGATGGTGCCGGTTTGATGTGGAGCATCAAAGGCCAATTAAAGGGAGATCAAGTCGGTTATGCAGTGATCCCTGCCGAATTGGACGGATTGCCCGGGGATGATGTGCTCTTGCCGGTCCCCTTCATGGACGTCCAAGGGCGATTTGACTCAGGGGCAATCCTTGCCGTGTCAGGTTCCAGCGGCGCACTGCTCTGGGCGCATCATGGAGAGTCGCTCCACCAGCAACTCGGAATCCGCGTCGCCGTTGGGGACGCCAGTGGCGATGGCATCGATGACGTCTGGGTTGGAGAGGAACGCAGCCGTGGGTTTTTCGGTAGGGTGTTTCTGATCGATGGCTCGGACGGTAGGGTTCTGTGGACCCGCTATGGAGAAGAAACGTGGGACTGGCTTGGCAATTCGGTCCAGGTCTTCGATGCCGATGGCGACGGAATCCAGGAGTTGCTGGCCACAGCGCTCAATGCCCTCGGCCCCGCCAGTCAGGCCGGGGGGATTATGGTCTGGCAGGGCGACGGAACCCT
The DNA here is from genome assembly GCA_021776925.1 of Planctomycetota bacterium. Taxonomy (GTDB): domain Bacteria; phylum Planctomycetota; class UBA1135; order UBA1135; family UBA1135; genus JAJFFB01. Next base: position 1,745 of record JAJFFB010000105.1, read on the forward strand.
CCTGTGGTCCGTCGCTGGAAAGGAGAATAAGGATGGGATCGGTGACCACGTGGGAGTATTGGATCTGGATGATGATGGACTTCCGGAAATCCTCGACTGGAGTCCAACTGCGGGGCAATCGAAAACCGGGAGAATTGCCGCGCGTTCCGGACTGGATGGCTCTCCGCTATGGTCTTTTTTCGGCAAGGGTTTTTTGGAGGGCATCGGGATCATGGTCGCGCCCACAGAGGATCTAGACGGCATCCCTGGCCCCGAGATCGCCATCCAGGGCGTTGACATGCTCTATCTGTACCGGGGAAGCGACGCCGGATTCCAACCCTTCCTCGCCGCCACTGCCGACGCGATCTCTCGTTCGGCTGGTGGCAACGTCGAACTGGATCTCAAATTTGATCCGTCCATGGCTTTTGGCATCTACCAGCTGCTGGCATCTGCACATGGCACCCAGCCCGTGGTCCTGGACGGACTCTCCATTCCACTGACTCCAGACCCCTGGTTCTGGTCAACCTGGGCGGGACGCTATCCAGGCGCGCTGGTGGACCAACCCAAGGGCATCCTGAACGCCGCCGCCGCCGCCGCCGTGCTGCTCAAGATCCCACCATCCGTCCTGCCGCCCGCCCTCATCGGCCATTCCATCTGGTTCAGCAGCGTCGCCGGCATGCCCTGGGAAACCTGGCGCTGGGCTTCCGTTGCTGTCGCCATCCGCATCGATCCTTGAATGCCATGTTGATCTCACTTCCTTTGCTGACTTATTCCCTGATTGCGCCCATGCCGGTCCCGGCGCAGGCCGGGGGCTATCACGAATCGATCTGGGAGAACCAGGGTTTGGCCAGCAGGCATACTCAGACTGAATTGCCCGACATCAATCGCGACGGCATTGGTGATTGGGCGATCCATAACCGTATTCGCGGTGGCGACGCGGAACCTCCGTGGTTCTGGTTGCGCGTGACCGACGGAAAGAGCGGTTCCTCGTTGTGGGAGTGGAAGGACCCGGTTTTTAGCCGTGGTCCTGGGACCCAGGTGGTTGTGGGTAATTTTCATAAGAACGCAGGACTCGAGCTGGCCGCCGCCTTTGGTGATGATGGATCCGGCATCGGGCTCCTGGTTCTATTCGCCGCCGATTCCGGGCAGGAACTCTGGCGGCAGACCGGGCCTCTCTATCAGAGGCGTGTTGATTCACTCATTGTGGTGGACGACGCAGATGGTGACGGCCTCGATGACCTGCTGTGCCTGACCGACGACTGGTTCGGCTACGACCGCGCGGGGATGGCCATGATCCTGGGCGGAAACGGGGAAACACTGTGGGAAAGAAGTGAGAACGGAAGGAGTCGATTTAAGGACGATCTTCTTCTCGAAGTTCAGGATGTCGATGGGGATGGAATTGGTGAGATCTTCCTCGCCGATGAAAATGGGGACCGGCTGGGCGGCCCGGTGTTGGCTGGTTTTGTTGCCAGGCTGGATCCACGCAACGGCGAATTCTTGTGGAAATGGACCGGACCCTGGGATTGGGCTGGGCTTGGTTCGGCATTGGATTTCGTCGACTTCGATCATGACGGGAATTTCGAATTGGTCGTGCTTCCCGCCACCTTCAGGACGGACGCCAGAGCATCGGTTCACGTCCTCGATCCGGTGCGTGGTTCCTTGCTATGGACCGCCATGGAGGCGGTGTTCCCGGGCGGACCCGTTCAGGGTCTTTATGCGGAACTGACTGGAGATGGCATCTTGGACGCCGTCTTCTCAGCCCCACAGGCAAACGTCCAAGCCGGTGGCAGCGATTTATACCGAGCAGGAGCGGTTCGGGCTTATTCGGGCGCCAGCGGAAATCGGATCTGGGGTATGGACGGCAGTGAATCCAGCCAGGGTCTGGGGACACGCCTTATGGTCGCCCGGCGCGGGGCCGGATTGGCGCCTGGTGTGGTGATCACCGATGAACTGGAATCCAGCGAATATCACGGCGCAGAGGGCAATCTGCACCTGCTCAGCGGCCGGACCGGAGTGGAGCAGTGGCTGGTGGAACCTGATTCAGGCCGCGAGACCCTTATTGGGGATCTGCTTGCTTTGGATCTGGATGGCGACGGTTGGGACGAGATCCTCAAGGCCGATCCCAGGGCGGAATCCGATTTCGGTTTCATGACCGGTATGGTCAAGGCCTACAACAGCGCCGATGGCAGCCTGGTATGGCGCCGAAACGGTACCCAGTACGGACAGACTTTTGGCCGGACCATCCTGCCCATCGGGGATGCTGTTCTTGGGAGACAGGTCCTTGCGGTTGGGTCGCCAGAATTCAACTCGCCCTTCGCTTCGGGCTATCGTCACGGCAAGGTGAGCCTGTTGGATGCCGCCAGCGGCGAGCAGGTCTGGGAGGTCATCGGCAGCAATCCACAGAACCGAATCGGCTCCTGGCTCCAGGCCTATGACCTCAACGCGGACGGAAAAGAGGACATTGTCAGCGCTTTGCAAGCCGAGCAGATTTATCAGTGGTCCGAAGGAACCGTGATGGCTCTGGACCATGTGGATGGCCATGAGTTATGGACTCTCGACCATCTTGGTCCCGGTGTTGGGCTGCTCTCCGGAACTACGCCGGACCTGGATGGGGATTCCATCGCCGAATTCCGCGTGCGTACCGAATTCGGCATGCAGTTGGTCAGCGGCGGCCAGGGAAGTTATTGCACCGGCTTGCAGCTCTCCGATGACCAGATCTCGGTGAAGAACGGAGGGCGCATTGAATTGGCCATCGACCTGCCACGCCAACAACACAACGCGCCCTACCAGGTTCTGGCTTCCTTGGCAGGCACCGGCCCGACCTACATGGGGGAGCTCGCCGTGCCCTTGACCAAAGATCGCACCATGGTGCTGAGTTATCTCGGCATCTATCCGCCGGGGTTGGTGAGTGCCGCCCAGGGCCGCCTTGATCCATTCGGCGATGCCCGTGCGGAAATCCATGCGCCGCCGACCACCATTCCACCGGCACTCATCGGGATGACCCTGAACCTCGCCGTGGTCTGCGGCCGTGAAGCCCGAGCCTGGGAAGTCTCCACGATTGCCCAAGGCATCGAGATCCTGCCATGATTGCATCGCTTCTGGTGTTGAGCCTTTGCTCGCCGCTTCGCGCCCAAGAACCCGACGGCGGCGCCTACCTGGAAGAGTGGGCCGTCGAGGGGTTCCCGGATTCTTATGAAGTGGT
>JAJFFB010000106.1 GCA_021776925.1 Planctomycetota bacterium
GTTCTTCCGCGACAGCCACGGCAACGAAATCGACCTGCTCTTGGACTCCATGCGCACCCTGGTCGGGGTCGAGATCAAATCCAGCTCCACGTACCACTCCACCTTCAAGAAGAACCTGCTGCGCTTCCGCGAGAACACGCACTCCCTCGAGCGCGCCGCCATCGTCTACAACGGTGACCCGCAGACCTTCAGCGACGGGATCGAGGCGCTGCCCGTGACACGCGCGCACGAGCTGTTCGACGGAACCGCGCCGAGTTAGGGCAACTGCAAACAAAAACCGGGCTTGACAGCCCATCTGTTAGCCGCGGATCATCGACAGGAACTCGCGCCGCGTCGACGGATCGGAGCGGAAGGCGCCGGTCATGCGGCTGGTTACCGTCACGGTGCCGGGTTTGTGCACCCCGCGCGTTGTCATGCACTGGTGTTCGGCTTCGATCACCACGGCGACGCCGCGCGGCTTGAGCACGCGGTCGATGGTGTCGGCCACCTGCACGGTCAGCTTTTCCTGGATCTGGAAACGCTTGGCGTAGATCTCGACGACGCGCGCCAGCTTGCTGATGCCGACCACGCGCCGGTCGGGAAGGTAGGCGACATGCGCCTTGCCCAGAATCGGCGCCATGTGATGTTCGCAGTGGGATTCGAGCGGAATGTCGCGCAGAGTGACCATTTCGTCGTAGCCCTCGCACTGCTCGAAGGTCTTCTTCAGAACCTCTTCGGGGTCGAGGTGGTAGCCACAGAAGAACTCCTGATAGGAGCGGACCACGCGCGCCGGGGTATCGAGCAGGCCCTCGCGGGCGGGGTCGTCGCCGGACCAGCGCAGCAGGGTGCGCACGGCCTCCTCGGCTTCGGCGCGCGAGGGTGTGACGATGGCGAGTTCGGAGCTGCTGGGCTTGGAGGAGGTCATGGCGAGGCCGGAAACGGACATTCTAGCCCCCATCCGTAGGCGGCTCGGGCGGTGGCTTCAAGCCGTGCGGCGGGCATAATGCTGGGCCATGTTCTTGCTGCGCACGTCCCTTCCCCTACTTCTGGCGCTCATCCCGGCCTGCGCCCAGGCCGTCGCCCAGCAGCCCGCCGAGGATCAAGAAGACAACGGCAAACCGGCCTTTGCCGGCCTCGAGCTGCGCTCGATCGGGCCGGCGCTGACCGGCGGGCGGGTCACCGATTTTGCCGTCGATCCGGCCAATCCCTCGCGCTATTTCGTCGCCCTGGCTTCGGGCGGGGTGTGGTACACGGAGAACGCCGGCACCACCTACAAGGCGGTGTTCGAGAACGAGGGCTCCTACTCGATCGGCTGCGTGACCCTGGATCCGGGCAACCGCAACGTGATCTGGGTGGGCAGCGGCGAGAACAATTCACAGCGCAGCGTGTCTTTCGGCGATGGGGTCTACCGCAGCCTCGACGGCGGCAAGCATTGGCAGAACATGGGCCTGAAGGAGTCGGAGCACATCGGCAAGATCCTGGTCGATCCGCGCGATTCCGACACCGTGTTCGTCGCCGCGCAGGGGCCGTTGTGGCGCGACGGCGGCGACCGTGGCCTGTACAAGAGCAACGACGGCGGTCTCAACTGGCGCAAGGTGCTCGAGATCGACGAGCACACCGGCGTCAACGAGGTGCATTTCGATCCGCGCGATCCGGACGTGCTCTACGCCAGCAGCTATCAACGTCGGCGCCACGTCTGGACCTTGATCAACGGCGGGCCCGGCTCGGGGCTGTGGAAGTCCACCGACGGCGGCGAGAACTGGCGCAAGTTGAAGCACGGCCTGCCCAAGGTCGACATGGGGCGCATCGGACTCGGCGTGTCTCCGCTCAATCCGGATTACGTCTACGCGATCGCCGAAGCCGCCGACGGCAAGGGCGGTTTTTTCCGTTCGACCGATCGTGGCGAAACCTGGGAGAAGCGCAGCTCGACGATGACCTCGAGCCCGCAGTACTACAACGAGGTGCTGTGCGATCCGGCCGACGCCAACAAGGTCTATTTACTCGACACCTTCCTGCAGGTCACCGAGGACGGCGGCAAGACCTTCTCGCGCGTGCCGGCACGCGACATGCACGTCGACCACCACGCTTTGTGGATCAACCCCGAAGACCCGCGCATGATGATGGCCGGCAACGACGGCGGGGTCTACCGCAGTTATGACGGCGGGCACAACTGGCAGTTCCACGCCAACCTGCCGGTGGCTCAGTACTACCGGGTCAGCGTCGATGAACAGGCGCCGTTCTATTACGTCTACGGCGGCACTCAGGACAATAATTCCCACGGCGGTCCGTCCAACACCACCTCGCGCGGTGGCATCTTCAACGAGGACTGGTTCGTCACCGTCGGCGGCGACGGCTACGAGACCATCGCCGACCTCGACGACAACCAGATCCTCTATTCGTTGTGGCAGTACGGTGGGTTGGTACGCCATGACCGGCGCAGCGGCGAGGTGGTCGACATCAAGCCGCGCGAGCGCAGCGGCGATGACCCTTATCGCTGGAACTGGGATTCGCCTTTGATGCAGAGCACCCACGGCGACAAGTCGATTTATTTCGCTGCGCAACGCGTCTTCCGCAGTGCCGACCGCGGCAACACCTGGGAGGTCATCAGCCCCGACCTGTCGCGCAGCCTGGACCGCAACCGGCTCGAAGTGATGGGGCGCGTGTGGGGCGTCGACACGGTGTCGAAGAACCGCTCGACCAGTCCATATGGCAACATCGTGGCGCTGGCCGAATCGCCGCTGGTCGAGGGCCTGCTCTACGCCGGCACCGACGACGGCCTGATCCAGGTGAGCGAAGACGGTGGGGCCAGCTGGCGGCGCGAGGACAGCTTCCCGGGCATTCCGGAGCTCGCCTACGTCACTTACCTGACCCCCTCGCTGCACGCCGCCGACACCGTCTACGCCAGCTTCCACAACCACAAGATGGGTGACTTCAAACCCTACGTGCTGAAGAGCGAAGACCGCGGCCGCAGCTGGCGCAGCATCGGCAGCGACCTGCCCGAACGCCATTTCGTCTGGGCGCTGGCGGAGGATCATGTGGAACCTGGGCTGCTCTTCGCGGGGACTGAATTCGGTTTGTCGTGCACCATCGACGGCGGCGAGCACTGGTTCAAGTGTGGCAGCGGTCTGCCGACCATCGCCGTGCGCGACCTCGACATCCAGCGCCGCGAAAGCGATCTGGCGCTCGCCACCTTCGGCCGCAGCTTCTACGTCCTCGATGACTACTCGCCGTTGCGCAGCGCCGCCGCAGCCGGCGGCCTCGGCGAGAGCGTGGCGATCTTCCCGGTCCGCAACGCGCTGCTGTACATGGAACGCGGGCGCCTGGGCGGTCGCCAGGGGCGCGGTTCGCAAGGAGCGAGCTACTACAACGCCAGCAACCGGCCCTTCGGCGCGACCTTCACCTATTTCCTGCCGGAGAAGATCCGCAGCCACAAGGAAGCTCGTCAGCAGAAGGAAAAGGAGCTGCGCAAGGACGGCGGCGACGTGCCCTATCCCTCGTGGGAAGAACTGCGCGCCGAGGATGAAGAGCGCGCCCCGCAGGTGTGGCTGATCGTCAAGGATGATTCCGGTCAGGTGGTGCGGCGTTTGCAGGGCAGCCGCAACAAGGGAGTGCACCGCAGCGCGTGGGATCTGCGCGAACCCTCCCTGCTGCCGGTCCAGCTCGCTGGCGGCGCTGACCTGCCGCCGTGGGCGAGCGCACCGCGCGGGCGGATGGTGCTGCCCGGCGCCTACAGCGTGACCCTGGCGGTGGAACAGGACGGCGCCCTGAGCGAAATCGGCACGCCTCAGTCTTTCCTGGTCGAGACCCTCGACCTCGCCACCCTGGCCACCCGGGATCCGGGCGAGACGCACGAGTTCCAGCGCCGCGTGGCGTCGCTACGGCGTGCGCTGCGTGCCACCCTCGAGGTCGAGCAGGAAACGCGCAAGCGCCTCGACTTCTTGCACAAAGCGATCACCGACACCCCCGGCGCCGACCCTGGGTTGCTCACCGCCCTCAACGGGATGGCCCAGCGGCTCAACGCGATCCGCACGCTGCTCAACGGCGACCGCACGCTCAGCCAGCGTCAGGAACCGACCTCGCCTGGGCTGAGTTCGCGCATCAACAACGTCGCCTCCAACCAGTGGACCACGACCAACCCTCCCACCGCCACCGAACGCCAGGCCTACCGCCTGGTGTCCGCAGGCCTGGAAGCGCTTCTGACCGACCTGCGTCCCTTGGTGGAAGTGGAAATCCCGCGCCTCGAGGCGGTCCTCGAAGCCGCCGGCGCCCCCTACACCCCGGGCCGCCGCCTGCCGCAATGGCGCGCCGATTCGAACTGAGAACCGTTCCGCCTACGTTGCCAGCTCGACGGGGTCGCCCACCCGCAGGGTGCCGCCTTCGAGCACGCGGGCGGTGATGCCGCCGTGGCCGACCATCGCCTGGTAGCCGCCAGGTCCGAGGTTCTTCTCCATCCATTCGCAAGGCGGGCAGTCGCCGCTGCCTTCGAGCAGCACCGCGCCGACGCGGAAGCGACGGTCCTGCAAAGCGTGCAGGTTGATGCCCGAGATCAGCAGGTTGCGGCGCAGCATTTCCGGCCCGACCTCTCCAGGCAGCAGCGCCTGCAACACCTGCAGATGCTCCGCCTGGTACAGCGTGACCTGCCGCCTGCTGCCGACGCGGTTCTCGTGGTCTCCAACCAGGCCGGTCCCGACCTGCGCCTCAACGCAGTCGGTGACCCTCACCGGCCCACGCTTCTCAGCCCGCAAGCCGATCCAATTCAATTTCCCAGGTCCAGCAAAGGGTGCGGTGGCAGGATCCATGGCTGGATCCTAAATCAACGAGTTGGCTTTTGTTTATCCAAAGCTCTGATGCTCTCCAGGATCCTATTTAGCAGGATCTCACGGGCTGCACGTTCCGGATCTTCTTTTGGCGTGAGCTGGAGCAAAGTTTCGGCCAACTCCTTGGCCTCCTTCAAGTCTTCCTTTGTTTCCAGGAGCAGGATCAGGGATTGCATGGAATTAAGGCTTGCTGCATGTGTCAAGCCGAGTACCTTTCGCTTACCTTCCAGGGCCCGCCGGATTAATTCTTCGGCTTCCTTCATTTCACCCTTTTCCTGCAACAGCAGACCCAATACATTCCAGGATTCGAGGGTATCTCGGTGTTCCATTCCCAATATTCTCGCCCTGGTCTCGGAGGCTCTTCTGATCATGGGCTCCGCCTGTTCCAGATCCCCCATTCGAAACAAGGCCGTTCCCCAGCCGATCAGCGAGCTGAGGGTGTCCGCATGATCGGGGCCCAGGTTTTCTTCTCGAGCCTCATATGCTTCCCGGAAAAGGGTCGCTGCTTCCTCGTTGCGGCCAACTTTCCGTAGGTAAATGCCCAAGTTGGTGATCGCCTGCGTGGTGGCAGGGTGTTGCAGGCCGAAATTATTGCGTAAGGCATTAGCCGCCTGAGTCAAATAGTTTTCCACTTCATCTGTTTCACCCTGGATGCTCATTATTACGGCCAGGTTCATTAGCGAAACGAGTGTGTCAGGATGGGTTTCTCCGAGGACCTCGCGGCTAGACTCATATGCGGTTTTTAAGAATTCAATGGCTTTTTCATGTTCGCCCTTTTGCCGGTACAACGCGCCGAGGGCGCTAAGGGATAGAATTGTATCGGGGTGTGCATTGCCAAAGACTTCCCGTCTACCTTCCAATGACGCCTCCAAGAGCGTCTCTGCCTCATCAATCCTGCCAAGCACCATCAATAAACTGCCCAAATTGTACGTCATCAATAAAGTCGTGGAGTGTCTTGGCCCAAGTTGCTCAAGGCTGAGATCTTGAACTCGTCGAAAAAGACCCTCTGCTTCCTCCAACTTGCCCTGACGGAGACAGAGGGTGCCGAGGCTGGCGTATGCCAATAGGGTATCGTGATGAGTATCCCCCTGAATCCGTCGACACATTTCCAGATCCCGGCGCAAATAAGGTTCCGCTTCGGCATACTTCCCCTGGGCCAAAAACAGACTGCCAATGTTGCTTAATGCGATCATGGTCTCTGGATGCTCTTCCCCAAAAACCTTGACCATGGCAGCGCTCCCCTCCTTGAAATAGGCCTCGGCCTCATCGAAGCGACCCATGGATTGCATGAGGAATCCATAGTTGTCGACAAGAATCAGGGTGGTCGGATGCTCGTTTCCGAGGAGTTCCCGCGCAGCGGCGAGGGCTTCGGCGAGAAAGACCTCGGCTTCCTGGTATTTGCCACGAGATTCAAGAAGCTGCCCCAAATTCCCCATCGAGGTAATCGTCAACCGGTCGCGGTTACCCAGGTTACGCCGCGTGATCTCCACCACATTTCGATAAATTCCTTCAGATTCTTCGTATTGTCCCTGGGCGCGCAATAGATAGGCCATGGAATTGAGCGAGCTCACCGTATCCTGATGGCCTTCTCCAAATACTTTGCGTCTACCGGACAAAGCAGCCTGGAGATGAGTCGCTGCCCCGGAGAGGTTTCCCTGGAAATGGAGTAATTGCCCGAGACTGTCACGAATGGTCAAGGTGGTCGGGTTTTCCGAGCCGTGGACCTTGATGCTCCTTTCCAATGCGCGCAACATCACGGGCTCAGCTTCATCATAGCGCCCGACCTTAAAGAGGAGGTTGCCCCAATTCTGCAGCGAGGCGACCGTTTCCGGATGCGCGTCGCCGAGCAATTCCTGGCGAATTTCTAAGCACTGTTTCTGAGGAATTGTTGCCAAGCTAAACAGGCCGACGCTGGATAGAGTTGAGGCGACAGCCTGCATCAGTTGCGCTTGCACCAGAGGCTGGTCTTCCAATTCCTCCAAGGCGTCCAGGGCGCCTTGAAAAATGTTCTCCGTAAGTACTGAAAGCGCCAGACCCGTGAAGTCTGCGCCTGCGATCAGTCGGGTCAAGTCTTCCTGGTCCCTGGTGATTTGCTCTGGGGACCTACGTACTCGTTTTCCATTCCTTTGAACAGCCTGCAGGATCTCGGTGCGGATACTCCAGCCCATTACCGAGGGATCGATCGATTTCAGGCGCTCGACCTGGAAATCTGCCAGTTTCTGCAGTTCTCCTGCACGCGTTTCAGCGACCTGCCGGGCTGCCACCGCGAGTTCGCGTTGCACCGCCTCGTCTTCCCGCGCCCGGTTGGCCAGGTCGGCCTCTACTTGCGCCTCCTGCTCGGCCTTGGTGGCGCGTGTAAGCGCCAGGAGGGTTTGGTGCTGCTCGTTGGACAATTGGAAGGCCAGGGTTGATATGGCGATCAGCGCGGCGGCGGCGATGGTACCGCCCAAACTAGCTGCAGGGTGCCGCCAAATCCATTTGACCGCGCGGTCCAGCCACGACGGCGGTTTGGAGAGGATTGGCTGATGATTGAGGTAGCGATTCAGGTCGTCGACCAGGTCGCTCATGCTCTGAAATCGCTTCTCCGGCTTTTTCTCAATGCACTTGCAGCAAATGATGGCGAGTTCTTTCGGCACCATGCTGCGGATCTGACGAGGGTCTTGAGGGTCCTCGGTCATGATCTTCTTGATTACCTGCTGCGAGGTATCGCCGTCGAATGCACGCACCAGCGTCAATGCTTCGTATAAGGTCGCCCCCAAACTGAAAATGTCGCTGCGGTGGTCAGGGCTGCTGCCATCGCCGGCTGCCTGCTCAGGGCTCATGTAGTACGGAGTGCCAAGAAAATCGCCGCTCTTGCTCAGGGAAAGGTCGCCTTGGATATGGGCCAGTCCGAAATCGGCAATCTTGGGCTGCTGGCCGTTTTCCAGGAGGATGTTGCCGGGTTTGATGTCGCGGTGGATCACATGGCCGAGGTGGGCGTGCTGCAAAGCCTCGGCAATGTGCACGAATAGCCTGGCAATGTCCTGGAAATACTCCGGCGACATGCCCCCTAGTTTGCGCCGCTCGGCAAACGAATCTGCCAGGCTATAGCCGTGGGCAACCAGTTCCTGGGCGATCCAGTGGACCCCGTCCTCTTCGCCGACGCCAAAGGTCTTGACGATTCCGGGGTGCTGCAAACGCCCGCCGGCCTCAGCCTCACGCTGAAAGCGCTGCAAGGAAACCGGGCTGAAACTGAAATGCGGCTTTAGCAGCTTGAGCGCGACATGGCGCTTGAGGCTCAATTGCTCGGCTTCCCACACGGTTCCCATGCCGCCTCGTCCAAGTTCCCGAACCAGGCGGAAATCTCCCATGACCTGCCCTTGAGAAAAAAATTGACCGTCCTGACCGGCACTCCCTTCGAGCGCACGATGGTCTTCGATCATGCGGTGCAGGTCTTCGCGGATTCCTTCAGGATTGGCTCCCAGGAAGTCGTCGAGGTCGGGCTTCTGATCGGACTGGAGCTTCTCCAGCCAGACTCGGAACGCGTTGTCTAATAAGGTACTGTGGGAATGATCGGACATCGGTATCGATTGGGGCGTCAGTGGGGCTCCGCCATCCTATCCCACAACTCCGATTTGAGAAGCTTGGGCCGATCCCGCTTGATCAGAGGCTTTCATCAAGAACAGTCAGAGTGCAGATTATGGAACAACCGGGAGGACCAGCGGATTGGTAACTACCACATCTCCTTGTGGAGAAACCAGGACACCGACAAACGCCAACTCCAGGATCTGGGATGGAATTGAGGACAGGCCGCTGAGGAGAACCTGCGGGTCTTCGGTTCCAGCACGATCCAGGATTCCGTCAAAACCCAGAATCGGCAGGCTGCCAGGGTTCTGCTCTACCCGATCCGTGAGCCAATCACGATTGAGAGGGACATGCACGCCGTTGAGGAAGTGCCCTGGCTCGGTACCAGAAGTTCCCGCCAACACCTGATAGCTCCAACCATCCCTCCCTGAATCGCTGTGAATTCTCAATTGAAAATCATTGGTTTTGTTGCGCGCCAGATCGAATTCGCTGGCGACCAGAGTCGGGCCGCCGATCGGAACCGCCGGCAGGGTCAAGGACGAAGGATTGGCGCCGCCGAAAAACACGTCAACGCGATAGTCGCGGAAAATTGGAACGGCATGCAAAACGGTGATCCCACTCACGGTCGGCGGCCGGTGCCACGCCAAATTCTCAACTTCCAGCCTGAGGCGGGATCCTTTAGCCAGCTTGATGGCCATGAAATTCAGCGGAATCTCAATGTGTCGGCTGCCTCCGGGCACCTCCCGCAAGCTGATCTGACCGCCCGTGATATAGCGATTGGAAGGCTCTTCAAACAAGGCCGCATGGATCTGCAGATCCGCATCGGCACTAAAGATCTCCAAGGAGACCGTGCCCTCTCCCATCAAAAGCTGGTCCGAGGACAAGGGCTCGGAAATATGGGTGAATCCCATGAGCGGCACGGAATTCTGCAGGGTTTCAGGCGAGGGCAGATTATCCACGTAATCGTCGATGGTGAAAATTCCGCTCGGCAGATGCTCGATCCTGCTGCTGCTTTGAATCGCTGGCGGTTGTGACAGCAATTGATCAGGACCCAGATACCAAATCAGATCGCTGCTTCCAGAAGGAGGGAACACATCCATTTCGCGGGAATCCAACAGCGTGGAAGGCGACAGGTATTCACTTGTTTCGCTCGGCAAGATGGCAAAATGAAAAGGTGCCCATGTATCTACACCATTGTCGGCCTGCTTCAAATAATAATGGAACCACTTGACCCTGCGTCGATTGAGGAACTCATCCTCCAAAAAGTTAATCGGCGTCTGATGGCCACCGGTGGTGAGGTTGAGAACCTTGTTGGAACCTGGAACCAAGCTGTCCCAGTGCTCCATGGCCGAATTTGCCGGAATCTGATTGTCGTCATAGACGAGTGTGGCCATGATCTGCGTTGCACTCGTCTGCAGAAGGATAGGAACCTCGAGTTCCAGATCGAAAGTAAGTCGGTATATGGCACTGTAGTCCTCGGCCCTCACTAGGGGATCGATGAGAGCAATAAAAGACGGCAGATAGTGCGCCAAGGGGGTGGGATCGTAGACACTCCGGATGCGCCTCTCGGTGAGGGAATTCCCTCCTGGCAGGGCCGCTGCCAAGATGTCACAGGATTCGTTAAAGGAAACGACTGCCTGGATCACGGGGAACGGGGCGGTGCGCCACTGGTTGAGAGGCGGAGTCTTGCCTGAATGGGCGGCACCAAACCAGGAATGCACCCCTCCTTGGCCTTTGCCGGTCAAACCAACCCGATTGATATCAATCAGCCCCGGAAAGGCGGCCGTGGCTCCCTCGATCACTTCGAAAAGATCCAGTCTCTCGCGAAGTCCCACCCCGGCGCGTCCGTAGACCGATGGATCGTTCAACGCCATGGCGTCGCCTTGGCCGCGCACATCATAGGCCACGGTGGCAAATCCGCTTCGCGCCATGTTCTTGGCCATTTTTGCGACCACCTGGCGTTTCGATCCGCTGCCATGAATGAAGACGATCAAGGGCCATCCGCCTGGGTTCGGAGGAACGGTCGGCGTGAAGACGTCCATCAGCGTGAGATATCCGTCGGTGAGGCTGAGTTGGACCCCCAGGAACTCGTTGACATTGCCGTCGACGGGCGGATCGGGATTCCCTCTTTGTGCCAGCAGCGGCGCGCTGAGAAGAAAAAAAATGGCCAAAGTGACCCGTGTGGTGGAATGCGGGCGCATGTTATCCTGAAAGCAAGTTGCGTTCCCGCGTGACCGGTTTATTCTTGATTTGGAGTTTTCCCCGGTATGCCCAGGATATCTTGACGGACCAACTTCCCCCCCTTCACACTTCGCCCGAGGCCCTGGCTTGGAGACTGGCTGCAGGCGAGCGAAGCGGTGGGCGCCGGGTCAGGCTAAGAGGAATTGGGTAAGAATAGTCTCCGTCGTGGGGAGAGGTGCGCCCCGAAGAGCGGGCTGGAGCGAAAAACCCCGGTGCCAGGTCAAAAGGTGTGCGAATAGGTCTGATCGGTCGGAGAGGAATGGGGAGAAAAGTAGAAATCGGCGAGATCAAGACCCAAGAACAGGCGACTCATGAATAGGTCGGGATAGCGGCGGGTTCCTGCTAACTGGCCGTGGATAAAGTGCTTTCGTTCCATGGCAAGTGGTTTTGTTCCCTGGCAAGGAAGCTGGTTCCGCCCCTATCTATAGATAGGGGCGGGTTCTGCTGACGCCGCAGGTAGGCGAAAGCGCCGTCGAGGCGCAGAATGACTTTGTCCACGGGCTGTTAATCCATGGCCTCGCGCAATGCCTCGATTAGCGAATCCCAAGCACTGTGGGAGTTGTCGCAAAGACATCTCCTTGCGGAGAGTAGACCACTGCCACGAAGGTCAACTCCAGAATTTGTTGCGGGATCGAAGACAGAGCGCTGAGGTTGACCAGGGGGAAGGCGGATCCCTGACTGTTCAGTACGCCAGAAAAGGCCACGATTGGCAGGCTTCCCGGATTGAATTCGGCACGATCCGTAAGCCAATCTCGATTGAGGGGGATGTGCACCCCGTTCATAAAATGACCGGGATCGCTTCCGGATGTGCCCACCAACAATTGATAATCCCAACCATCCATACCTGAATTGCTAAAAAGTGTGAAATTGAAATCGACCGTATTATTGCGAGGTAGATCAATTTCGCTCGCTACGAGCGTCGGCCCCCCAAGTGGAACAATGGGAAGTTCGAGATAGGAAGGGAAGGCGCCCCCATATTTGAGGTCTAGACTGTAATCTCGAAAGATAGGGACCTGATGAAAGATCGTGACTCCCTTTGTGGTTGGCGGTCGGTGCCACGCCAAATTTTCGATCTCAAGGCGGAGGCTGCTCCCCTTGAGAAGTCGGTAGGTGGTAAAACCAAGAGGGATTTGAATTTGGCGGCTGCCACCGGGGA
>JAJFFB010000107.1 GCA_021776925.1 Planctomycetota bacterium
CGGCCAGCTAACTGACCATGGACAAAGTCATTCCGCCCCACGGCAGCGTCTTTTCCCCCTGGACGGCGTCAGCAGAACCCGCCCCTATCTAAAGATAGGGGCGGAACCAGCTTCCTTGCCAGGGAACAAAACCACTTGCCATGGAACGAAAGCACTTTATCCACGGCCAGCTAAGGCTCCAGCACCTATTCGGTAGTCTCAAGCGCCATCGAGGCAAGATCGACCTCGGCGGCGAGAAAGGCGAACGACACGTTGCTCGGCCAACTCGGATCCGCAGTGAGTTGCTGCAGCAGGAGGGTGCCTTCCTCCTGATTCCCCTGGTGCAGATGCCAGCGCGCCAGTCCGTACTGGCCGGCGGCGGCGGCGGCGCCTTCGCCATCGGCGGCGAAATCGCTCAGACTCAGCCGGCCCGAATAGAGGCGGCACAAGTCGGCGTAGGAGCGGTTTTCGATCACCTCCCAGGGTTCGGGCGGCAGCGCTGCGATCACCGCGGCGGCGTCTTCGGTGCGACCGAGGCGGATCAGCGTGGTGTGCAGCCAGTGGCTGCCGGCGGCGCGGGAGTCGTCATTGGCTGCCCACCGGTCCAGGTACTCCTGCCAATGCAGCGCGGCGCTTTCGAAGTCGTCGAGCAGGTAGCAGGCCAGGGCCAGGTGGTAGGAGATGTTGCCGTGAGTGGTGCTGAGCGGCACGCCGAGTGAATTGGGCGCGCCGTCCATCTCCAGGCGGTTGGGCTGATCGGCGGCGAGGGTGTGCGCTTCTTCCAACACCGCGCGTGCCTCAACAAATTGGCGCGTGCTGAGCAGGCGGTGACCGAGATGGCGGCGCACGCGATGACTTTGCGGCCAGCGTTGCAACAATTGCCGGTACCAGTCGATGGCCTCGTCGTAGCGGCCCAGATAAGCCAGCCGCCGGCCGATCCAGATGCCGTTCAGCTCGTTCTCCTGCCAGCGCCAGCCTGCGCGTGCGGCACCCAGTTCACTTTCCTGCCACCTGCTTCGATTGTCGGTCGCCGGCCCGCCACCGCAGCCGCTGAGGGGGGGAAGCGTGAGCATAAGCAGCACAAGCACCGGCAGGCAGGTCCGATTCCAGGATCGCGGCGTGTCGCCGTGGGCGGCCCAGCGGAGGCGTGCGGCCATGACCGCATGATAGGTCCATTCGCCCACGCCGGCGGCGCTTATGCTGGCGAGCGGAGGTCTTTCATGAGCAGCCATGAACTCAAGGGTCTGAGCGCGTTGGTGACCGGGGCGGGCTCCGGTCTCGGCCGGGCCACCGCCCTGGCGCTGTCCCGGGCCGGCGTCCGGGTCGCCATCTCCTCGCGCCAGCTGTCCAAGGTCGAAGAAACGGCCGCCCTGATGGAGAACGGCACGGTGGCGCTGACCGCCGCCTGCGATCTGGCCGACGGCGATTCCATTCAGCGCCTGGTTGCTCAGGTCAAAGAAGTGCAGCCTAGTCTCGACATCTTGGTCAACAACGGTTCGCCATGGCTGCTCGGGGCCTTTGAGGAACTCGAGCCGGCGCAGATCGAGAGCACCATTCAGGCCGCGGTGGCCGGCACGCTGCTGCTCACCCACGGTCTGCTGCCGCTGCTCAAACAGGGCGACCAACCGCACTTGCTCAACGTGATCTCGGTCTCCGGCGCACCCACCCTGAGCGCACGCCCGAACACTTCGTCGGTGCCGTTCATCGCCGCCAAGTTCGGGCAGCATGGCATGAATGAAGCGCTGCGCGAAGAGCTGCGACCGCACGGGATCCGCGTGACCGGGCTGTATCCCGGGCTGATCGAAGTGCGCTCCAAGCTGGATGATCCGGTCACCCTCGGCGGCTCCGGCCACGGACGCATGATGAGCAATCCGGAAGTGGTCGAAGTCGTGTTGTTCTGCCTCAGCCGGCGCGTGAACTTGAACATGGATACGGTGGTCATCACCAGCCCGTTCAGTGAGTACGCCCGATGATGGTCCTCTCCTTCCTTGTTTTGGCGGTGGTTCCCGTCTCACCTCCGGCCGTTGCCCAGGAAGCAGCACTCCAGTTGCGCCAGGGGAACTACCACACGCCCGAGCAGGCGCGCGCCGAGCTCGCGGCGATCCAGAACGAAACCCCCGACCTGAGGACGTGGCAGGAACGCGCCGCACGCGTGCGCCGCGGCATCTTGCGCGGGGCCGGCCTGGAAGTCCTGCCCGCGCGCAATCCGCTGCGCCCGATCTTCGGTGAACGGCGTGAATACGACGGTTACAGCGTCGCGAACGTGGCCTTCGAGGCGCTGCCTGGCTATTTCGTCAGCGGCAATCTCTACCGGCCTTCGCACGCTCCAGGTTCGTACGGCTTTGCAGCGGTGTTATGCCCTCACGGTCATTTCCGCGGCGCCGACGGCGGCGGCCGCTTCCGCCCCGACATGCAGATCCGCTGCGCCACGCTGGCGCGCATGGGGGCGGTGGTCTTCGCTTACGACATGGTCGGCTGGGGCGAATCCACGCAGTATCCGCACCAAGACAAGGCGCTGACTCTGCAGATCTGGAACAGCATGCGCGCGGTCGACTTCCTGACCGGCCTGGATCATGTGGATGCCGAGCGGGTTGGAATCACCGGGGCGTCAGGCGGCGGCACCCAGTCCTTTCTGCTTGCTGCACTGGATGATCGGATCCAGGTGTCGGTGCCGACGGTGATGGTCTCGGCGCATTTCTTTGGCGGCTGCGATTGTGAAAGCGGGCTGCCGATCCACGTCGGCCCTCATCACCGCACCAACAACGCCGAGATCGCGGCGTTGTGCGCGCCACGGGCACAGCTGCTGATCTCCAATGGACAGGACTGGACTGCAAATACGCCTGAGGTAGAATTTCCTTTTTTGCAGCGCGTCTACGGTCTTTTTCAAGCCGAGAAATTCGTGCAATACGCCCACTTCGCCGCGGAGGGTCACGACTACGGCCCTTCCAAGCGCCAGGCCGCCTACCGTTTCTTCGCTCAGCATCTTGGCCTGAGCGGAGAAGGACTGTGGAATGCAGATGCCACCATGCGCGAGGACTTTGTGACCCTCGAAGACCCGTCCGCTCTGCGCGTTTTTAGCGACGCAAACCCACGTCCAGCGCACGCGGTCGAATCCAGGGAAGCCGTCGAGGCGCTGCTGCAACCCCCGGCGCTCAGCAGCGCCCCGGTTCATTTTGGCAACGGCGTCAAGATCGGCGAAGTGGATCACGACAGCGCGCTGGTATGGATCCGCCTGACGGCCGAGGAACAACCGCGTTCCCGCTGGTCTTCATTCCAGGCCGTGCCCTTCGCCAACCGAGCCGACGCGGTGCCCGAAGGACTGCTGCTGGAAGACATGCAGGGCAGCCTGGTCGGCGCTGCAGGCGAGGTGCGCGTCCAGTGGCAGCCCGTGGGCTACGAACCCAACGAACCCAATGGAACCTCCTCTGAAGGCAACCTGGTCAGGGACAGCGGCTGGCTGCGCGTGGATCCGGCCGCCGACTTCACCCGTCACCTGTCCTTGACCGATTTGCTGCCTGAGTGCCGCTATTACCTGAAAATCGCCGGCCGGCCACTCGGCGATCCGGCAGCAATCACCACCATGGAAGCCAACTTCGGCACCAGTCCGTCCCCCGATCAGCAGGCCAGGGTGATGTTCACCGTGGTCACCGGGCAGGACTATCTGCGCGTCGATGACAGCCGCTCAGGCCACCGGATCTACCGCTCCATGCTGGATCTCGATCCGGACTTCTTCGTGCACACCGGCGACACCGTGTACTACGACAAGCCAGGACCCTTCGCCAAGTCCCTCGAACTGGCGCGCTACAAATGGAACCTGACCTATGCATTCAGCAATCAGAGGGAATTTCACCGGCGCGTGCCGAGTTACTTCCTCAAAGACGACCACGACACGCTCAAAGACGACTGCTGGCCCGGACAGAACTACGGAGCTCTGACCTGGGAACAAGGGCTGTCGATTTTTCGCGAGCAGGTGCCGATGGGGGAGTCCACCTATCGCACGCGGCGCTGGGGCGAACATCTACAGGTCTGGATGGTCGAGGGACGCGACTACCGCAGCGACAATTCACTGCCGGACGGTCCGGACAAATCCATTTGGGGCGCGCAACAACTCGCCTGGCTGCAGCAGTCGATGCGTGCTTCCGACGCGACCTTCCGCGTTTTGATCAGTCCGACGCCGCTGGTCGGTCCGGACCGCATCAGCAAACGCGACAACCACGCCAATCGCGCCTTCCGTCACGAGGGCGACCAGGTGCGTGCTTTCCTCGCCTCCTTGGACAACACCGTGGTGGTCTGCGGCGACCGCCATTGGCAATACGTTTCGGTGGACCCAGAGACCGGATTGCGTGAATACAGCTGTGGTCCGACTTCCGATGCCCACGCCGGCGGCTACCTGGATGACAAGCCCGCGCCGATGCATGAATTCCTGCGCGTGAAGGGTGGCTTTCTTTCGGTCATGGTGGTGCCGCGTGAGCGCGGGCCAGAGCTTCATCTGGTCCACCATTCCACCCTCGGGCACGTCGAGCACGCCGACATCCTCAAGGCTGTCGCCCGAGACTGAGGCGGTGGCCTGCGTCGCCGCCAGCCCGCTGACTTCGCTCCTCGATGCGCAGGGTTGGCTGGTTCTCGACGGCGGACTCGCCACCGAACTCGAGGCGCGCGGCCACGATCTCGACCACCCCTTGTGGTCGGGGCGGGTGCTGCTCGACCATCCCCAGGAAGTGATGCATATCCACAGCGCCTATCTGCAGGCGGGCGCCGACTGCCTGATCAGCGCCAGCTACCAATTGAGCCACGCCGGGCTCGCCGCGCTCGGCCTGACCGCAGGCCAGGCCGACCAACTCTTGTGCCGATCGGTCGCCGTGGCTCGCCAGGCCATTGCCGAAGCCGGCCGCTCCGCCTTGGTCGCCGCCAGCATCGGCCCCTATGGCGCCTACCTGGCCGATGGTTCCGAATACACCGGGGCTTACGACCTTGGCAAGAGCGCACTCACCCGTTTCCATAGCCGGCGCTGGCGGGTGCTGCGGGAAAGCGGGGCGGATCTCCTGGCCTGTGAAACGATTCCATCGGCGCTCGAGGCCGAAGTCCTGGCCGGTCTGATCCGGCGATCCCCCGGATGTGCGGTCTGGGTCAGCTTGTGCTGCCAGGATGGCGAGCGTCTCAGCGACGGCAGTCTGGTACGCGAGGTGGTGCCGCTCTTCGCCGGCTTGGAACAGGTCTGCGCGCTCGGCGTCAACTGCACTACCCCCGAGCACGTGACTTCCTTGATCGGGAAGATCCGCCGCGCCGCGCCTGCCACCGAGATCGTGGTCTATCCGAATTCCGGTGAGTCCTTCGACGCCGGGCAACACCGTTGGCGCGGGGACAGAACCGAGGGCGTTGCTCCACACCCTGAAGACGGCGCGCGTGGATTTGCCCAACAGGCACTGCAATGGCGCGCGGCCGGAGCGCGGCTGATCGGGGGCTGTTGCCGCACTGGCCCGGCCCACGTGCGCCACATCCGCGCCGCCCTCAGCACGGCGACCTCCTAGGATGGCTCATCAGGCACATGGTCAGCACCGCCGATCGCACCGACGTCGACGCCGTCCTCGAACATAGGCACGGCAATGGCGGCGATTTCTGGGCCAGCGCCGACGGTCGCCTGGCGGTGGGCAGCCCCTTCAGCACGCTTGAAGCCCTGCTCAGCCTGCATGAGTTGCGCGTGGGCCCGCGCCACGAAGCGGTGCGCGGAGCGGTGCAATTGCTGCTCGACGCGTGGCGCGAGGACGGCCGCTACCGCTTGGGTCCGAGTGGCACCTTGCAGCCCTGTCACACCGCCAATGCCGCGCGCAT
Organism: Planctomycetota bacterium; assembly: GCA_021776925.1. Lineage (GTDB taxonomy): Bacteria > Planctomycetota > UBA1135 > UBA1135 > UBA1135 > JAJFFB01. The sequence goes on from JAJFFB010000107.1 coordinate 5,809, forward strand.
TTTGTGCCGCTTCGGTCGCAGTGGCGATGGCAAGGTGCAACGGAGCCTCGAGCAATTGCTTTCGGTGCAACACCAGGACGGTGGCTGGCGCTGCAGCAACGCACCGCTCGGCCGCAGCCCGGAAAGCGACGCCTCCAATCCGGGAGTGACGCTTTTCGTTCTCGACCTGTTCCGCTTCTGCGCCGATGACCTTCCGCTGCGGGCGCAAAACCGCGCCATCGACGCAGTCCTCGGCCACTGGCAGGTGCGCCGGCCGATGGGGCCGTGCAACTTCGGCATCGGCACGCTGTTCATGCAGACCGAATATCCCTTCTTCCGCTACAACCTGTTCTATTACGTCTATGTTCTTTCTTTTTTCAAGCGTGCACGGCGCCACCGGTGTTTCGGCGAAGCTCTCAAGTTGCTCGAGAACAAGCTGGACTCCCGCCGTCGCATGATCATCGAACGCCCCAACCGCAAGATGGCCAAACTGAACCTGTGTGCCAAGGGGCAGCCCTCGGCGGCGGCCACCCGCCGCTTCCGCGAGATCGAACAGAACCTGGCCTCATGATTCGCAACGGCTCCATCCGTCTTGCCCCTCTTGTCATGGCTCCAGTAGCGGGCCTTGCCCCGACCCTGGCCCTGACCCTGGCCCTGGCCCTGTTCCTGTTGGCGTGCGCCGGCCAACCTGCCGAAGCAGATGTTGCCGCACGGGACCCACGCCCAAATCTGCTGCTGATTCTGCTCGATGACGTGCGCAACGACACCCTGGGCTGTACCGGGCATCCGCTGGTGCAGACCCCCGCCATCGACCAGCTCGCCGCCGCCGGCACGCTGTTCGAGCAGGCCTTCGTCACCACGTCGATCTGCGCTGCGAGCCGTGCCACCATCTTCACCGGGCTGTTGGAAAGCAGTCACGGCTACACCTTCGGCAAGCCGCCGATTCCCGCGGCCGCGACCGCCGCGAGTTATCCGGTGCGCCTGCGCGACGCCGGCTACCACACCGGCTTCATCGGCAAGTTCGGCGTGAAATTCGAAGGGCGCCGTGGCACCGACCTCTTCGACGAGTTCAGTGCCATCGGCACTCATCCATATTTTCGCCCCCTCGACGATGGCAGTACGCGCCACGAGACCGATCTGTGCGGCGATCGGGCGGTGGATTTCCTGCGCCGCGCACCCGCTGACCGACCCTTCTGCCTGTCGTTGAGTTTCAACGCCGCTCACGCCGAGGACGGTGACCTTGACGATCACTTTCCCTTTCCTCCAGGAGTCGCCGACCTTTATCAAGGAGTCGATATGCCGCCGCCGCGGCTTGCGGATCCGGCGATCTTCGCCGCCCTGCCGGAGTTCTTGCAGAACTCTTTGAACCGGCAACGCTGGTTCTGGCGCTGGGATACGGGAGCGAAGTATCAGCACAACATGCGCAACTATCTGCGCATGATCAGCGGCGTCGACCGCGTGGTGGCGCGGCTGCGGGAAGAACTGCAGCGCAGCGGCGCCGCCGATCACACCGTCATCCTGGTGCTCGCCGACAACGGCTACTACATGGGCGACCGCGGATTCGCCGGCAAGTGGTCGCACTATGAGCAGTCATTGCGCATCCCGATGGTGATCTACGATCCGCGCCTCGGCGCCAGCGATCGCGGCAGGCGCTCTGCCGCGATGGTGCTCAACCTCGACGTCGCCCCCACGCTGCTGGAACTCGCCGGAGTCGATCTCCAGGCCGTGCCCACTCAGGGCCGCAGCCTGGTGCCGTTGTTGAACGGCCCGATGCCGGTGGACTGGCGGCGTCGTTTTTACGCCGAACACCGGATGGAACACGAGGCGATTCCGCAGTGGGAAGGCGTGCGCGGCCAACGCTACAGCTACGCCCACTACTACCAATACGACCACGAATTCCTCCACGACCTGGGCCGGGATCCAGATCAATTGGTCAACCTGGCGGGCGATCCCCGTTACACCGGGCTGATCGAGGAAATGCGCCGCCATTGCCGTGATCTGGCGCCAGGCCTGGCGCCCACACCACGCTGATGATCTGGCTCAAAAACCTGCTTTTCACGCTGGTGGTTCCCGGCAGCGTCTCGGTCTATCTGCCCTGGATGCTGGTGGGTGCACCCATTGAGAGCGACACCCCGCTGACAAATTCCCCCCTGCAAGGCGCGCTCCTCATCGCGGCGATCCTGCTGTGGGGGAGCGGCGCGTTGATCTACGGCTGGTGTGTCTACGACTTCGCCACCTTCGGCCGCGGCACTCCTGCGCCGATCGATGCGCCGAAGAAACTGGTGGTCCGCGGTCTCTATCGCCGGACCCGCAACCCGATGTACGTGGGCGTGCTGACCGTGATCCTGGGTTGGGTGATCGCCACTCTGGATTGGCGGCTGGGGGTCTATCTGGCCGCGGTCTGGTCGTGCTTCCACCTGATGGTCGTCCTTTACGAAGAGCCGCACCTGAGGCGCACCTTTGGCGAAGATTTCGACGGCTTCTGCGGCACAGTGCCGCGTTGGATTCCGCGGCTGCTGTCGCCCTTGACCCCTGCGGTTCTGGTCACCGGGCTCCTGGCTGCATGTGCGGCACCCGAATCAGGCTCCGGCGTCGACGTCGATGCCGAATTGCAAGGTCCAGCGGCAGATGCCGGCGAGGTTGAGTGGAAAATCCTGCCAGGCAAGATGTGTCGCGACCTGTTCCTGCTGGAGCTGACCTTTCCCAAGCGGCCCGACGATTCCATGTGGCTGCTGATGGACACCGGTGCCAGCCACACCGTGCTCGATCCGGAATCTCTGCAACGCCTCACCACATGGAGGGCGGGCGATCCGAAATCAGTCCGGCTGCGCGACGTGAATTGCGGTCCGATCACCTTCAAGACCTTGCCCGCGGTGGTTCGGGACCTCGATCACATCGGCCGTGCGCTGCGCCATCCAATCGACGGCATCCTCGGTTTTCCTGCATTCCGGCAGGTGTTGCTGACCCTGGACTACGCCGCTGGCCATGTAGCGGTGGCCCACGGATCTCTGCCCGCCGCGGACGGCCGCACCCTGTTCAAATTCCGTCTGCGCAAGAACAACCGCCCCTTCGTTCCGCTGCAGATCGACGGCCGCGAGCGTCTGGTGCTGCTCGATTCGGGCTCAGGTTTCGGCATCAGCGTCGAGCCTTCGCGACGCTGGCACTGGCACCAGGAACCGCGCAAGGTGGGCACGCGCATGCGCTTCAATGGCCCCGAATTCCAGCTCGCCGGTTCGATCTCGACCCAGGCCGAACTGCTCGGCGTGTCCTTCCCGGGTCCGGTCGTCAACCTGACCGACGACACCGAACTGGTCGGCAACAAGATCATGCGCCACCTGACCTGGACCTTCGACCAGCGCCGCCGCGTGGTGCGCGCGGTCCCGCTGCGCCTTGGCCCGGTGAGAGGCGATCCGCTGCGCGGAAGCGGCGCGATCCTGGGAACCGATGCCGCCGGAGTGCGCGTGGTCATGGTGATGCCCGGCACTCCGGCGGCCACCTCGCCGCTGCAGGTCGATGACCGCGTGCTGGCGATCAATGGCGTGCCGGTTGCGCGCCTGAGCTGCGACACCCTCGACCCATTGGAAGAGGGCGGCAAACGCTTTTTCGACTACCAGATCCAGCGCGGGGAGCGGACCTTCGCAGTCCGTCTCGAAGAAGTCGTCCTGGTTCCGGTCGTTGCGGATGGTTCCAAACCCTGATGAGATTCCTCCTCACCTCCATGCTCTGGTCGCTGTTGTGCGTCGCCGCCGCCGCCGTACCTGCGCGCCAAAACCCCGGCCCCCCCCCAAACGTGGTGTTCATTCTGGTGGACGACCTCGGCTTCATGGACGTGACTCCGAACAATCCAGAGAGTTTCTACGACACCCCTAACATCGAAAAGCTGGCGCGCAGCAGCATGCGTTTCAGCCAGGGCTATGCCGCGTGTCCGGTGTGCAGTCCGACCCGCGCCAGCATCTTCACCGGCAAGTACCCGGTGCGCACTGGGATCACCGACTACATCAGCCCTAATCGTGGCAACCAGCCTGAGAAATGGCAGCGTAAGACCTCCTTTCTGCCGGCGCCGTACCGCGATCGCATGGAGCACAGCGAGGTCACCATGGCCGAGGCTTTCAAGGACGCGGGCTATGCGACCTTCTTCGCTGGCAAATGGCACCTCGGTCCCGAAGGCCACTGGCCCGAGGATCAGGGTTTCGACGTCAATCGCGGCGGCATCACCCGTGGCGGTCCCTACGGCGGCAAGCGTTACTTCTCTCCCTATGGCAATGAGCGCCTCGCCGACGGCCCGGACGGAGAGCACCTGCCCGACCGCCTGGCCAGCGAGACCGCCGCCTTCATTCACGCACACAAAGACCGGCCCTTCTTCGCCTTTCTGTCCTTTTACTCGGTGCACACGCCGTTGATGGCGCGCGAGGATCTGAAACAGAAGTACCAGGCCAAACGTGCTGAAGGTCCGCCCGAAGCCTGGGGCCAGGAACGCGAGCGGCGCGTTCGCCTGGTGCAGAACCACGCCGTATATGCCGGCATGGTCGAGGCGATGGACCAGGCGGTGGGCAAGGTGCTGGACTGTCTCGAGGAAAATGGTCTGAGCGAACGCACGATCGTGGTGTTCTTCTCCGACAACGGCGGCCTGTCGACCTCCGAAGGCAGTCCGACCAGCAACATTCCTTATCGAGCAGGCAAGGGCTGGCTCTACGAGGGCGGCATCCGCGAACCCTTGCTGGTACGCGCGCCCGGAGTCACCGAGGCCGGCAGCCTGTGCACGGTGCCGGTGATCAGCACCGACTTCTACCCCACCCTGCTCGAACTCGCCGGCCTGCCGGCGCGGCCCGAGCAGCACCTCGACGGCGTCAGCCTGACGCCGCTCTTGCACGGGGCAGAGGTGATGCCCGCGCGCGATCTGTTGTGGCACTACCCGCACTACGGCAACCAGGGCGCGCGTCCGGGTGCCGCCCTGCGCGACGGTCCGTGGAAACTGATCGAGTGGTACGGCGAAGGCAGCGCCGAACTGTTCCGGCTCGACGTCGATCCGGGCGAACACTACGACCTCGCCGACAAGGAACCGGAGCGGGTGGCGGCGATGCACCAGCGTCTGCGCGCGTGGCAGAAGGAAACCGGGGCGTTGTTCCCCACTCCCAATCCGGCTGCTGCCGCTGCATTGCACCCAGCCGGCGCCGCTCTTGCAGGCCTGGGGTGGATGGCCGGTCACTGGGTTCACCAAACGCCAGCCCTTTTGCAGGAGGAAGCGTGGCTGGCGCCCGTGGGCGGTCACATGCTTGGCGTGCACCGCGACCGACCCAAGGGTGGCAACACCGCCTTCGAATTCCTGCAGCTCTTCGAAAACGCAGGCGAGGTGATCTACCGCGCGTGGCCGTCGGCGAAGACCGCGGTCGATTTCCGTTTGATCGGCCTCGAGCAAAACCGTGCGGTGTTCGAGAATCTGGAGCACGACTATCCAACTCGGATCGAATACCGGCGCGCGGGCGACCAGCTGATCGCCGAGATCTCCGGCGAGATCGACGGCGCGCTGGAGGTCCGGCGCTGGACCTGGAAGCTCCAACCATGAGCGCTTCCACTGAAGGGACTGGCGAGGTCAGTGGCGTCCCCTCTGGCACCGAAGGCAGTGGCAAGACCAAAAGCCGTTTGCGGCGAGTTCTTGCGGTCTTCCTTCTCCTGGCCTTGGCGGGCCTGGCGGTTTCGGCAGTGCTTTTTGCCCAATGGACCGAGGTCGACCAGGCCGACCAGGAGCAGGCAGCGAGTGCCTTCGAGGCGGCTCTGGCCTCCTGTCCCGATACTCGACCCTACCTGGTTGCCAATACCGTTGGCGGTTTCAGTGTAAACCGTACCCTGGAAGCGAAAGACCGTCCGCGACTGTCTGCTTTGAACGTGCTCACCTGGCATCCTGACCACCTGAACCTGGTGCGCATCTCCTTGCCGATGTGGTTTGTGCGGGTGAAGACCAACCGCAAGATCAACCTGGGCACCTTCACCTCGATCGTGGCGCGCGACTGGGATCACCTTGACCTCAGTGTGACCACTGCCGACCTGCGCCGGCGCGGTGCCGGCCTGGTCCTCGACCACGAAGCCGAAGGGGGTCGCCGTATCATGCTGTGGACCGAGTGATCATGATTCCACGCCTTGAACACGCCAACCTCTGCGTCAGCGACCTCGATGCGATGGTGCGCTTCATCCAGACCGCCATGCCGGAATTCGAGATCCGCCATCAGGGCGTCGATGAGGCGGGGGCGCGCTGGCTGCACATCGGCACCGAGCAGAGCTATCTCGCGCTGCAAGAGGCAACCGCCCCGGCCACACAGAAGCCCGCACCCTATAGCGGCCGCCCTGGAACCAACCACCTTGCCTTCGAGGTCGCCGATGCAGACGCGGTGCACGCGCGCATGCTCGCCGCCGGTTATCAGGATTCCACCGTTGCCAACGCCCACCCACACCGACGACGGGTTTATTTCTATGATTCCGAGGGCAATGACTGGGAGTTCATTCACTACCATTCACGCCAGCCGGAAGAGCGCAACGACTACACCCTTCCACAAGGCTAGGGCGCGTTGATCCAAGAAGATCTAGGAAGCATCATTCCGAGGCGAGATGGCCTGATCGGCTGAGTCTATGATGGTCCCGAGCGCACTCGGAATGATGCGCATTACCCCCTCCTCAGGATGAACCAATGGAATTCTTGACCGCACTTTGGCTCCCCATTCTTCTCTCGGCGGCCTTCGTCTTCATTGCCAGTTCGGTGGTGCACATGGTGATCCAGTACCACTGCAAGGACTTCAGCAAGCTGGAGCAGGAAGACGAGATCATGGACTTTCTGCGCGACAAAGGACTGCAGCCCGGGCAGTACGTCTTCCCGTACATGGCCTCGATGAAGGAAATGGGCGAGCCGGACATGATTGCCAAATACGAGAAGGGCCCGGTGGCCTTCATGAACGTGTGGCCCTCCGGTCCGCCGACCATGGGCAAGGCCTTGGTGCAGTGGTTCCTCTACTCGGTGCTGGTTTCGGTTTTCTGCGGCTACATAGGCATGTTCGCGCTCGGCGAGGGCGCCCACTACCTCGACGTCTTCCGCATCACCGGCACGATTTCGGTCTTCGCCTACGGGCTGGCCTCGATTCCGGAGTCGATCTGGAAAGGGCAGAGCTGGAAGAGCACCAGCCGCTACATCCTTGACGGTGTCATCTACGGTTTGGTGACCGCGGGCACCTTTGGCTGGCTGTGGCCGGCCGCGCCGGCGGTAGTCTGAGCCGGCACTCACTTGCAGTGGGCGGCTCCGTCAGGCAGCTTCGACCTTGCCGTCAAACACCCGGATGACCTTGAAATTGGCCTTGTTCTCAGCGATGAAAGCAAGGTGACGGTCTGAGGTCTGGTAGGTGTCGTGCGCCTGCCGATCGCGGAATACGACGACCAGGGCGACGTCCCAGTCCTGGTCGTTGACCTCGCGATCGAGTTCTGCATCGAGGGTTCCCGAGGCGTAGAACACCTCGCCGAGGTGCCCGGAAAGATGGTGGTGGCACGACTGGAGCAGCGCTTCCAGCGCGGCGGGAGAGGCGTCATGCAGGCGGAAGTAGACGTTATGGGCGAGCATTGCGGGGCTTCTATCGGGGAATCGCGCGGCATTGTAGGCTTACAACTCGTGGACAAAGTCATTCCCCGCCTCGACGGCGCTTTCGCCTACCTGCGGCGTCAGCAGAACCGGCCCCTATCCACGGATAGGGGCCGAACCCGCTTCCTTGCCGGAAGACGAAACCACTCGCCAAGCCGCGAAAGCACTTTATCCGCGAACTGCTAAGGAGCATGGCACGCAGGAAGACCTGGCGCGAGAAACTGGCCGACAACAAGGACTTCCCCCGGGTCGAAAAGATTTCACCTGGCATGGCCAAGAAGTTCGGTTCAGGCACCATCGTGATTCCGCGGCCCTCCGAGGTCGACGCGATCATGCGCTCGGTGCCCAAGGGCAAGCTGATCTCGATCAACCAGATCCGCGAGATCGTGGCGGAGCGCCATGGGGCCACCATCGGCTGTCCGATCGTCGTCGGCATCTTTGCGCGCACCGCCGCCGGAGCAGCCGCCGAAGACGAAGCGGAGGGGCGCAAGCGCATCACCCCCTATTGGCGCACGGTCAAAAGCGGCGGCGAGATCAACCCCAAGTACCCCGGTGGGGCCGAAGGCCAGCGCGAGCGTCTGCTGGCCGAGGGCCACGAGGTCGTGGCCAAGGGCAAGCGCTTGGTGGTCGCTGACTACGAGAAGAAGCTGGTCAAGCGCTAGAGTCCTGCCATGAAGTTCCTCCTGCTGACCGACCTGCGCGCCGCTTTGCTGAGCATTCTGGCGCTGTCCTTTTTGACCGGCTGTGCGGCACCGACCGCCGCCGCGGACACCCCGCGCAGTGATCACGAGTCCATCGACGCGATCCTCGGCGCGGTCTATGAGGTGATCTCCGGTCCGGCTGGGCAGGAACGCGATTGGGAGCGTTTTTACACGCTCTTCGTTCCCGAGGCGCGTCTGATCCCGACCGGCCTGGCCCCCGACGGCAGCTTCAGTCTGCGCGCATTGACCCCGCAGGAATACGTCGACACCTCGAGCGCCTTTCTGGTCGAGCGCGGATTCTTCGAAAGCGAGATCCACCGCGTGGTCGAGCAATTCGGAGCGATCGCCCACGTCTTCAGCACCTACCAGGCCCACAACAGCCTCGACGACCCCGAACCCTTCATGCGCGGCATCAACAGTTTCCAGCTGTTCCATGACGGCAGTCGCTGGTGGGTGGTCACCATCTACTGGGGCGGCGAGCGCGAGGATCTGCCGATTCCGCGCAGCTACGGGGGCCCTTGAGCGGATTCGATGTTCCTTTTCCGGTAGAGCGTCCCGCGCAGCCGGCTCTACCTTGAAGCCATGATCCAGAGCCGTCTTCCATCCCGCGCGCGCATGTACCAGGCCCTGGTGCAGCGCGACGCGTCCTTCGAAGGAGTCTTCGTCGTCGGCGTGGTCACCACCGGCATCTTCTGCCGCCCGACCTGCCCGGCGCGCAAACCCAAGCGCGAGAACGTGCAGTTCTTCGGCGGCGTCAGCCAGGCCGCCGCCGCCGGCTTCCGCCCATGCAAACGCTGCCACCCGCTGCAACCGGCCGGCGCCACACCGGAGTGGCTGAGCGGCCTGCTGGATCAGGTTGAAGCCGATCCGACGCGGCGCTGGAGCGATCAGGACCTGCGCCAGGCCGGGCTGCACCCGGTGCGCGTGCGGCGCTGGTTCCAGGCGCAGCACCAGATGACCTTTCACGGTTATCTGCGTTCGCGCCGCCTCGGCACCGCGCTGGCACAGATCAACCAGGGTGCCGATCTGCTCGACACCGGCTACGAGGCCGGCTTCGAGTCAGCGAGCGGTTTCCGCGCCGCCTTCGAGCGCGTGTTCGGCTCGACTCCCGGGCGCGCCCGCGGCGCGCAGCCCTTGTTCTTACAGCGCCTGCTGACTCCGCTCGGCCCGATGCTGGCGGGCGCCTGCGACGATGGAGTGTGCCTGCTTGAGTTCGCTGATCGGCGCATGTTGGAAAGCCAGATTCGCATCCTGGCCAGGCGGCTGGCGGTCAAACCGGCGCCCGGGGACCACCCGCTGCTGGCCCAACTCGATCGAGAGCTGGCCGACTACTTCAACGGCCGCAGGCAGGGCTTCGACGTTCCGCTGCACCTGCCCGGCACCGGCTTCCAGCGCCAGGTGTGGCAGCGCCTGGTGCAGATCCCCTACGGCGAGACCTTGTCCTATCGAGCGCTCGCTGACGACATCGGCCGGCCCGGGGCGCAGCGCGCCGTCGGCCGCGCCAATGGCGACAACCGCCTCGCGGTGCTGGTCCCGTGCCACAGGGTGGTGCGCAGCGACGGCAGCCTGTGCGGTTATGGCGGCGGCCTATGGCGCAAGCAGGCGCTACTCGATCACGAAGCCGGCGCATAATGGGGTCCTCGATTCCCATCCAAGAAGCCGGCGCATAATGGGACTTTGATGCCATGAAAAAACTCCTCCTTTTCGTGCTTCTGCCGCTGGTGTTGATCCTTGTCCTGGTTCAAGCCCTCGGTGGCATGGGTTCTTCACAGGATCAGCAGCGCACGGTTGCCGTGGTGCGCGGCTCGGTGGTGCGCGAGGCGGTGGCTGTGGGCCGCATCGAAGCCAATTTCGAGATTCCAGTGAAGTCCTCCTCGGGCGGCGTTCTGACGCAGAGCTTCGTCGCACTCGGACAGTGGGTGAACCAGGACGATCCGCTGGTCGAGGTGCGCCCGGTGCTCACCGATCTGCAGCGTCTGCAGGCCGAGCGCGCCCTGCTCGGTGCCAGCGAGGCCGAAGAGAGCGTGCTTGAGTTCCAGCAGGGCGAGAACCTGCTCGGCAAGTTCATGTGGATGATGCAGGGCAGCAAGAGCCTCGATCGGATGGGGCGTGGCGCCGCGCGCGCGCGCTCCGACGCCGAAGAACAGCTCGAACTGCTGCTCAACGGCCACGCCGA
>JAJFFB010000108.1 GCA_021776925.1 Planctomycetota bacterium
GACTTCTATCCCGATCCTGGCAGCATCTGGGTCGCCAATCGCACCTGCGGCATGTGCCACCCGAACTATGTCTACCGGCTTGAGCGTTCGCTGATGAACACCGAGGCCGGCAAGATCCAGGGCAACCTGCACACCTGGGGCATTCCCGAGGTGCAGAACCACAAGGTGCCGTGGGGCAACTACGACGTCAGCGATACCGATGGGCCCACCCCGATCACCGGCACTCAGGCCTACAAGGATTACATGGAGGCGATGATCGCCGCGCATCCGGATCAGTTCCCGACCGAGCTGAAGCAGGTGCCGCAGCCCACCGTCGAAGAGATCGAGGACGATCCCAAGCTGGCCGGCTTCACCTACCAGCGGCAGCAGTGCCAGCGCTGTCACGTCGGGGTGCGCGGCCGTGAAAAGCGCGGCGACTACCGCGGCATGGGCTGCTCGTCCTGCCACATCCTCTACGGCAACGAGGGCTACTACGAGGGCGACGATCCGACCGTCGACAAAACCGAACAGGGGCACCTGCTGCGCCACCGGGTGCACGGCACGCGGCAGGCCGGCAACGGCATTCCGGTCGAAACCTGCAATTCGTGCCACAACCGCGGCAAGCGCATCGGCGTGACCTACCAGGGCCTGATGGAGTTCCCCTACGGCAGCCCCTTCACCGCCACCGGAGACAAACAGCCCAAACTGCACACCAAGCAGTACCTGTTCATTTCCGACGACCTGCACCACCAGATCGACAGCCGTGAGGGCAACCCGAAGGGCGGCATGCTGTGCCAGGACTGCCATACCACCATCGACATGCACGGCGATGGCAACATCTTCGGCACCACCTTGGCCCAGGTCGAGATCGAGTGCCAGGACTGCCACGGCACGCCCACCGCTTATCCATGGGAGCTGCCGTTGGGTTTCTCCGAAGAGTTCGGCCGCACGCTGCCCGATGATCCGCGTGGCCTGAGCGCAGCGGCGCTGATCGAAACCGCCACTTTCGCCACTCCCTACGAGGCGCAGGATGGCTTCCTGCTGACCGCGCGCGGCAACCCTTTCGGCAACGTGGTACGCCAGGGCGACAAGGTGATCATGCACTCGGCCACCGGCAATGATTTTGAAGTGCCGGTGCTGAAGACGATCAACGACAACGACAGCTGGAAGAGCCCCGACGCCAAGGTGGCGATGCACGACGTGCAGAAGCACGCCGAGGGCCTCGAGTGCTACGCCTGCCACGCCTCGTGGGTGCCGCAGTGCTACGGCTGCCACGTCGCGGTGAACTACGGGCTCGATGCCAACGGGTCGCCCTACCAGGACGTCGACTGGATCGCCTCGGGTAATTCTCGCGACGCCCACGGGCAGACTGCTGAATCGAAGCTGGGAACGCCGGGCATCATGAGTCCGGGCAAGGTTTTCGAAACCCGCTCCTACCTGCGCTGGGAGGAGCCGGTGCTCGGCGTCAATGGCGAAGGCCGGGTGACCCCGCTGATGCCGGGTTGCCAGGTGCTGTTCACGGTGATCGGCGCCGACGGCGAAACGCGCACCCACAACCAGATCGCCAAGTCGCAGGACGAGGCCGACGAACTCGGTCAGGAACTGGTGCCGCTGGCCCTCGACATGGCCCCGGTACAACCGCACTCGGCGCAGCGCCAGGCGCGAACCTGCGAGAGCTGCCACAACAACCCAAAAGCGCAGGGCTACGGCATCTCCGGCGGAGTCTTCCAGGGGCGCTACACCGAGGACATTGTCGAGGACCTGATCGACCAGCGCACCGGCAAGCCGATTCCGCAGAACCGCAAGATCCAGATCGAGAAGATCCCGGAAATGAAGTACGACTGGTCGACGATCATCGACGCCGACGGCAATCAGGTGCAGACCGTAGGCACCCACTGGCCGATGTCGCGTGCCCTGAGCAATGCCCAGCGCACCGGCATGAATCGGACCGGCTTGTGCATGGGCTGCCACCAGCACATGACCAACGCCGAATTGTGGGGCAAGGTCTCGACCGAGGGCTCCCTGAGCGATGAGGAACACATCGAGTTGATGAACAAGGTGTTCCAGGCCTATGTCGAGAAGAAGGCCGACGGCGAGTAAGCCCGATGGAAGGGGCGTTGGCCTGCCAGCGCCCCTCAGCACTGAAAGATCATGATGAGAACCCATCTGACCCTGCTGGTCCTGTTCGCCGCGCCCGTCGGCCTGGTCCTGGCGTTGGTTTTCAGCGGGCCGGCCGCGGAAATCACCGACCCCGCTACCCAGGCGGACGGACCTTCGGCGCTGTTGCAGGCCGCACAGGTCATGAATCAGGCGGAATCAGAAGACGCCCGGGTGCACGCCGCCTTGTCGCCGGAACAGCAATACGAAATCGGCCTGCGCCATTTCAACGAGGGCAAGAGCGATCTGGCCTTGCAACACCTTGATCTGGCCCTCGCCGCCCGGTCCGACCGGCGTTACTACGCCGCGCGTTCTTCGGTCCATTTCGGCCTGGAGAATTTCACCGAGGCTTTGAGTGATATCCAGGCCGCGGTGCAATTGGACCCTGAAGATCCCGGGCTGCTCTCCAACCGCGGCCAACTGCTGCTGAAGTTCGGTCGAGAGGCCGAAGCCCAGGCCGATTTCAACGCCGCCCTCAAGCTGCAGCCGGCGCACGTGCCCTCCCTGTTCAACCGCGGCGTCCTGCTTTTTCAGCGCGGCGAGAACTCGGCTGCCCTGCTCGATTTCAATGCCGCCGTGGCGGCGGAGCCTGGATTTCCCAATCTCTGGTTCAACCGTGCGATGGTGCAGGAGGCGCAAGGAGAAATGGAAATGGCGATCGCCGACATGACCCGCTTTCTCAAACTGACCCCGGTGGGTGACCACCAGGATCTGGCTCACGAACTGATCCGCCGCTGGCGCGAGAACCAAGAATGAAAGCTGCCTTGGTGGTGGTCCTGGCACTGGTTTCTGCGGGCGCCTGCCGCCAGCAGGCCGATCATGCACCTTTCCTGGACCTGCTTGCCGGCGCGGAGATGGAATTCGAAGTTCCCGCCGGTTTCCGGCTGATGCACGGGAGCGACAATCCGCTGCTGCCCTACGAAGGCGCGATCCGCAGCGAGGACGGGGGCATCGAGGTGCGTTACGCCATCCGCCCGCTGCAGGGCATCGAACTTGAGTACGTCGATCCGCACTCGGCGGCGCCCGAACCGAATCACATCTATCCGCTGCTGCACCAGGCCATCGTCGACGCGGTGTCGCGCAACAGCAGCGGGCCCAGTGCGCCGCTCAGCCCCGAGGCGCTGGCTCAGTACCACGCCGACTGGGGGATGATGGACCTGCTCGAGCCCGATCCCGAGTTCGCTCCCGGATGGGACGACCTGATCCTGATCGCTCTTCACGGTAATCATCGCGCCGACGCCTACCTCGCCATTCTCTTCCGTGGCGAGGCGCGCAGCAGCCCGGCCTTGAAGACCGCGCTGCATTCGCTTCGCTTCGCTCCCCTTGACCCGAGCGACGCCACCCTTCCCCCTGACCCCGAAGAATCAAGATGACCCTACGCACCTTCAGGACGGGCGCCGCCATGGCCTTGGCAACCACGGCCGCGGCGATGTCCGTTTCATCCGACCTGGGCGCGCAACAGTCAGCGGATAGTCCGTGGGACTTTTTCGCCGACGCGCGCTTCCGCCTCGAGTTCAACGATCTCGACAACAGCCTGCGCGGTGCACCCGAGCGGCACCGCCAGCGCATGCGCCTGCGTTTTGGCGCCAACTACACCCTCGACGACCAGGTCAAGGTCGGCGCACGCATGCGCACCGGCGATCCGACGGATCCGCGCAATCCGCACGTCGACATCGGGGGGGGGTTCTCCTCTTTCGACCTGAACATCGACCGGTTGTTCCTGCAGTACACTCCCGACTGGATCGATGGCGCCACCGTGGTCATCGGCAAGTTCGGTGCGCCGATCAAGACCAACCCGGTCTACGGCGAACTGGTCTGGGACATGGACATCCAGCCGGAAGGCGTGGGCGTGGTCTATGACCTCGGCGCGATGGGGCCGGCCGACCAGAGCGGTCTGGTCCTGGCGCAGATCGCGGTGCTCGAACAGGGCGCGGGCGAGGACCTGTGGGCCTCGCTCATCCAATGGTGGGCCACCCATGACATGGGTGACGGCAACAGCTTCAACGCGTCGGCCGCCTACTTCTACTACGGCGACGTCAGCCCTGACGGCAACACCGCGCTGGCCTTCGGCGGAGTC
>JAJFFB010000109.1 GCA_021776925.1 Planctomycetota bacterium
GCGAAAGAATCGAACTGACCCAGATCATTGAGGTGACTCTTGAGGAAGTCCAGGGTGAACTCGCCTTCGAGTTTGGTCACCGATACCCCCTTTTCCTCGACCGTGCGCGAGGACGCGCCGGTCCCAAAAACCAATCGCTCGGCCTTCTCCTGAAGCGCCACCTGAACTCCCTTGGGGATGCGCCCGAGTTCGTTGCGCTTCGGGTGCCCCCACGCGATCCCGCGCCAGTCGTAGGCGGCGAGATGACAGCCATTCACCAGGATTCCGGTTTTCATGGGTCGATCGAGCATGCTCGTCGGCGCTCAGCCTAGCTCATCTGCGTTGGGATAGACTGGCATTGTGCGTGCTCTCCTGTCACTCCGAGCCCTGATCATTCCACTGTTCATGATGCTGGCGGCTTTTCCGCTGCACGCGGCTGCGGCGCAGGCCAAGATCGACTGGACACCACTGCTCAGCGAAGCCTTGGAGCAAGCCGCGGCGGAACAACGCGTGATCTTCGTGACGCTGGGCTTTGTCGGCGATGAGCGTAGTGATGCGATCCGCAAATCCGCATTCGGTGACAAGGGACTGGCGGAGCAGACTGAAGCGACCTTGAATGTGCCGGCGTGGTCCTACCGCCTCCAGGACGAGCGCCGGCTGCCGCCGTTCGGCGCCGCCAAAGCACTTGATCATCACGAAAACCTGGTCGCGTGCCTGGGGCGCTGGCTGAAGGTGAACGACCAAGAAGCGATCGCCCTGCCGCAACACCTATGGCTCTCTCCGCAGGGCGAACTGCTGTTGTCGTGCCCGTGGGAAATGAGCGCGCAAGAACTCAGTTGGTGCTTTGATGAGGCATTCCGCCGCGCTGAGGTCCCCGATCCGCCGCCACTGATCAAGGGTGCGCATCCGCCCAGGCGCCTGTTGTTGGGTGAGGTGTTCGAACTTCCGGCGGGTGAAACCTACGGTCGAGGACTTCTCGATGATGAACTCGAGGAGACGATCGCCCGACTCAACAAAGGCTTCTATTCAACCGACGGCGCCGCCGATTACGCGCACATCCTGTTCACCGACAGCAAAGAAGCCATGGAATTCATCCACCGCGAGATCGGTGCCTGGGAGCTGGGGGGTTCACGCACCTCGCCGATCGTGGTGGGGACCATCGGAACCATCGGCAACCTGGGTACCCCGATCTATTTCGACCTGCTGGAGAAGTACTGGGAACGCCCGAGCGACGATCTGCGCGCCCAGGTCGCGGTGGCCTATGAACAGATCGGCAGTTCTGAAGGCGCGTCGATCGTGAAGAAGGGATTGAAGAATGAAAAGAGCGCGGAGGTGCGGCCCGAGTGGGCGCGCGCGCTCGGAGCCTGTGGGCGCGGCGACAAGGCGGTTGCCAAGACCTTGATCAAACTCGTCGACAAGGACAAGAACTCGCGCGTGCGCGTCAATGCGATCCTCGCGCTCGGCCACGTGCTGCCGGAAAAAAGCGCGTACTCATTCCTCACCACCCAGCTGCGGGGACAGGCCGGCGAAGAACAACGCGCCGCCGCCCTCGCCCTTGGCCTCGGCCGCGCCATCGAAGCGCGCCCACTGCTGGAGGAATTGAGAGCAGACGATCCCGGCGAAATCTTCGCCGGCACCCTCGACGCAGTCCTCCGCGTCCTCAACGGCGCCAACCTCTACGAACTCGAACCGCTGTTCCGCGAACTCGACGGCAGCGACCTCGAACGCAAACGCCTGTTCTTTCGCGGCACCCTCGATCTTCCAGGCGCAGATGACGAGGAAGGGAAGGATGAAGGCGAGGATGGTTAAGGTGAGATCAATGGCTCGCCGGAAAGCATCCACCATCCGTAGCGACCAATTGACCTGAGTTCTGCCGCGGAGTGAGCCACCCTTCCCAGGCCGGATGCGATCTCACTGGCAACGAAAAGGGTTTCACCCGGGTCATCTTCGTCCCGGCCAAAATGTGACCTGACAGACTCATCCAGTCGGCGGCGACCGTTTTTCCCGAGCAGTTTTAAGGCGGAGTGATATGCCATCTGGAATTCCTCCGATTCCAAGGCTCCTTCGAATAGACGCATACTCTCAATCACGTAAAACAGATCTTTGGCCTGTGCACTCGGGGGCCGGTTTTCGGCTCGGCTCACCAGCATTTTTCCAACGAGGAAGTTCACCGGGTGGACTACCAGCAATTCCCGTCTTTCGCCACCTTCCATTTCAATTTCACATTCCCACGGCGAGGCCAGGGCCAAGGAAACAAAACGCAAAGCCTCGGCCCTCAGGCCGCTGAATTCCTCGTTGCTCCTACGAGATCCATCCCGGCGCAAACCATCTCCTTGGCGCGGGGTGATGAATTCCACCGAGAAGCTCGGGTGGTCGCCACTCCGATATCGATGTTTGGGATAGGCATTCGCGCCGCTGAGTTCCAGAGCGAACCCGTTCATTTCCAGCCGATCGGCCAGCGTCGGCAAGCCGGGATCCGGCATCCGCAAGGGGAGCGCGAAGTCACAGTCCTCGGTCGTCAGCGGGTCCGCCCCGAGAGTCCCTGCGCCAGGGTGGTTCAGGTGCAGTTGGTGTGCCCAGCCGCCCACCAACACGACATGATCGAGACTTGGCTCAAGCGCCCGCAAGGTGGGCGCAAGCAAGGATGGGCAAGGCAGGGTCATGCCGGGTTCAACTCACGGAGTCTGCGCAGGATTTCTTCGGCCTGTTCTTCGCCGCGGACTGGATGGAATACGGTATCAAGATAGCACTGAAGGATGTCCGCGCACTTGCCCCGGTCTCCCTGCACCGCTGCGCGCTGAACTGACTGCGGGAATGGGGGCTGCTGGAATAACAGGTGAGGCGCCTCGCCTTCGCCGGCTATCCGCAGTCCCAGTTCTTCCAGCCGGGCTTCGCTCCAATCTTCGAAGTAGAGAGATGGCAAGGCCCCGCGGACCAACCCGATTCCGAGTTCGTGGCAAGCGGAGTGCCCGCTCAAGATGGCTTGGGGTTCCTGCTTGAGGATCCGGGTCATGGTGCGATCCGGGTGATCTCCCATGAGATCACATACGCCCAACTCTCGGAGTGGGATTGAGTGACCGAAAGTCCCCCATTCAGTCAGGAGCCTGGTCAGAGGCCGAGGTCGAAGCTCGCCATCGGCGCGGTCCAGGAACAAGCGCTCCTGCATCCCTGCGAACCACCTGCTGACGGTCGGTGGTGATACTCGAGCCGCAGTCGCCAAACTACCCAAGCTGCGGATGGGGGAGCGCGGGGCGGTCAGCCACTTGTTTGGAATGTGCGCGGCGAGTGCAACCTTGGTCAACCACTGCCCCAGGTCCGTGAAAGGGTTGAGTGGTTTATGGACTCCAGCGTTTTGGCGGCGGCCGCGCCAGTGAAGTTCATTGCGCTCGAAGCCTCTGATGGAAAAGCCCGGGAAGAACACCCTCCCTCGGTGGTCGAAGGCTCCCCAGTCCGCGTCGGGCAGAAACTGATTCCTGTATTCCTCAAGGTGCTCCAACATGGGCCAACTCAGTCGTGGAGCATGGATCACGGCCAAAGGGCGACTCTCCGGCCCTGCCCAGTGCTGTGCTTCAACCCAAGCTGCGGCCAAGAGAGCGGTCAGCTGTTTGCGCCTCGCCACCTGAGTCTTCTTGGCCACGACCCGCCAATTCCGGCCCTGTATGGAGATTGAATTCTGGTCGTTTCCATCTGACCCTTCCACACTCTTCCAGCCGAACTGCGCACAGAGTTCTTCGAAGGAGGTCAGGAGTGAAGGGCCAGATTTCATGCTCAAGAAATATAACACGAACAAGAAACAGACGTGTCACAAACGAGCCACTCGGCCGCTGGGCAGTCTAAGCAAAACAGCCCATCAAGCTTGTTTTGGCTTTCCGCACAGGTTCCCCGGACCCATAGCCGTCAACCCCCGGAAGGGTCGCTTGCGTCCAATTTGGCGAGGAAGGCCGCGGGGTCGTCCCAGAAGGATTTGGGACAGTTGGGGCAGCAGAAGCCGATGACGCGGCCTTCGTGGACCACCGAGAACTTGGGGTCGACCGGCTTGCCGGAGACGGGGCAGACACTGTTGATCGGGGTCAGTGCCGTGGGTGAGGAGGGGATCGTTTCCTCGCTGCTGGTGACCGGGTCGCCCTCGCCGGGGGAATCGACCGGGCCGGCGTCGCTGGTGAAGGCGAGTTCGCCTTCGCTTTCGAGCGCGGTGGCGTTGGCCAGGTCGCCGGCGTCGATGTGTACTTCGGGCAAGGCTTCGCGCAAGGCGATCAGGCCGTCTGCGGAGAGCTGGGCGTCCCAGATCCACAGGCGTTTGAGTTCGGGCATTTCCGACAAGGTGGCGGATGCGGCATCACTCACCTGGGTGCGGCTGAGCACGAGTTCACTCAAGGATGCATGGCCACGAAGGTGGGCCAGACCGATGTTACCGACCGCGGTCTGACGCAGGTCGAGACGGGTGAGCGCGGGCATCGTGGCGATCAGCTCGAGGCTGGCGTCGCTGATCCGGGTGCGGGCGAGCGACAGTTCGGCGACGAAATCGATCACCGGGGTCAGCAATTCGCTGACCGCGTCGTCGTCGATGTCGGCCGCGGGCGCAGCGAAGTCGACCCACAACTCGGTCGAACCGGCCGCGGTCGGCTGCACGTGGACCAGGCGTTCGCGCAGCGCGGCGAGTGCGGTTGCGGGGGCCGGGGATCGGGCCGCGCTGGATTCCGACTCCGCTTGATCCTCGGGGCGGCCGGACTCGGCGATCGCATCGCTGGACGAGGTCGCATTGCCGGCAAACTCAAAACCCTGATCGAAGGGTGCACCGGCGAGCACCCACGCGCGCAACAACTCAATTTCGGCGGGGCTCGGCTGCGTCTTCTGCTCCGGAGGCATGTGGTCCTCGTGGTCGAGCGGCAACAAAAGCCGGCGCAGCAGTTCGCTTTCCGCGGCTTGGGTCTTGGCCACGCCGTCGTTCACACTCCCCGCCAACGCCGGGCCGTTGGTACCGCCGCCATTCACACTTCCTGCCAGCACCGGGCCGTTTTCACCGCCGGCTTGGATCGCTGCGATCGAGTCCAGGCGCAGTTTGCCCTTGGATTTGCGCGGGCCGTGGCAGCTATGGCAACGGGCCTTCAGCAGCGGCGCGACGTGATTGGCGAAACTGACCAGCGGCGGACCTTCCTCGCTGCCGACCAGAGCGGCCAGGTCCGGAAGTACGGGCCCCTCCGTGGAGGGTTTTTCCAGTGGTTCGAGCAGGAAGCCCTTGCCGTGGGTCATCTCGGCGCCGAGGTGGCCGGCAGGAACGACCACGCCGATCGTGATCAGAAGCATGAAACGGTAGGCGCGTTCCGAACCGAACACACGCAAACCGAAACACAACACCGCGCAACCCGCGGTGGCGATGCCAAGGCGCTCGTGCCACTCCATCGTGTCGCCGCCGGCATAGCCGGCCTCTTCGTGCAGCACCCAGCCGCTGGCTGCGGTCAACACCGCCGCCGCCGCGGCCACAAACACCAGCAGCCGCGGTTCGGCCTCTTGGCGACGAAAAACGGAGACCAGTTCGAGCACGCCGAGGCCGACCAGCATGCCTATCGGCACGTGCAAGAGCATCGGGTGAGCACGGCCGAAGACCGGCAGGTATTCCGAAAGAGAGCTGAAGTCCATGATGCTCAGGCCAGCAGGTCCTTGTTCACTTCACCGAAGACGTCGGTCAGGCGCATGTCGCGCCCCTGGTGGCGGTGACCGAGCCGCGCGTGATCGAAGCCGAGGCAGTGCAGCAGCGTGGCGTGCAGATCGTGCACGCTGAGCGGATCCTCGGCGATGTTGTAGGAGAAGTCGTCGGTCTTGCCGTAGACGATGCCGGGCTTCATACCGCCGCCGGCCGCCCACAGGCTGAAGCAGCGCGGGTGGTGGTCACGCCCGTAGTTCTCGGTGGTCAGCTGGCCCTGGCTGTACACGGTGCGGCCGAACTCTCCCGCCCACAGCACCAAGGTGTCGTCGAGCAGGCCGCGCCGCTTCAAATCCTTGATCAGCGCCGCCTGCGGTTGATCCACCGCACCCGCTTGCGCGCGGATCTCGCTCGGCAGGTTGCCGTGCTGATCCCAGCCGCGCATGTACAGCTGGATGAAACGCACCCCGCGTTCGGCCAGGCGTCGCGCCAGCAGGCAGTTGGCGGCGAAGGAACCCGGCTTGTTGACCTCGGGCCCGTACATTTCCAAGGTGGCCTCGTCCTCGCTGGAGAAGTCGGTCAGCTCGGGCACCGACATCTGCATGCGATAGGCCATCTCGTATTGCGCGATGCGCGTCTGCACCTCGGGGTCGAGGCTGCGTTCGTATTCGCGTTCGTTCAGGTCGCCGACCAGGTCGAGCATGCGGCGGCGGTCGGCGCGCGAGACGCCATCGGGGTCGCGCAGGTACAGCACCGGGTCGCCGCTCGAACGCAGCTTGCAGCCCTGATGTTCACTGGGCAGGAAACCCGAACCCCAGAAACGCGCCGACAGCGCCTGCATGTTGCCAATACCCTGGGTGATCATGACCACGAAGGTGGGCAGGTTTGCGTTTGCGCTGCCGAGCCCATACGACATCCATGAACCGAAGCTCGGTCGGCCGGGCTGCTGGTTGCCGGTCTGGAAGAAGGTGATGCCCGGCTCGTGATTGATCGCCTCGGTGTGCATCGAGTTGACCATGCAGATCTCTTTGGCGATCGAACCGGTGTGCGGCAGCAGCTCGGACAGCCACAGTCCGTCCTGATTGTTCTGATAGCGCGAGAATTTGAAGATCGACGGCGCCACCGGGAAGCGCGCCTGGCCGCTGGTCATGCCGGTCAGGCGCTGGCCGTCGCGAATCGAATCCGGCAGGTCCTGGTTGAAGCGCTGGCGCAGACCCGGCTTGTAGTCGTACAGGTCGAGCTGGCTCGGTGCCCCTTCCATGTGCAGGTAGATGACGCGCTTGGCCTTGGGCTTGAAGTGCGGCCCGATCTGCAGCGGGTCGGCCCCCGTCAAGGGGCCCGCTCCGGCGTCGGCGCCCGACAACAGATTGCGCAACGCCGCAGGACGCGCACCGAGTTCGCGCCCGAGCAAGGAGTTCATCGCCACAGCACCAATGCCGGCACCGAGGGAGGTCGCGGCCTTGCCGAAGAAATGGCGCCGCGTCAGCAGCAGCTCGCGTTCGCGTACCGGGTCGTGGGGGGGGGTGGTCATCAGCTTGAAGAGGTGGGGCTCAACGGTGGGAAATGGTTTCGTCCAGGGCCATCAGCGCGTTGCCGAGCATGGTCCAGGCGGCGAGGCGGGGAAGGTCGGCTTCCATCGGCAAGGGAGCTTCGCCGATTTCGAGCAGCTTGCTGGCATCCTCAGGCACAGCTGCATAGCGCTCGAGGAAGGCGTCGAAGGCAACGCGCAGCCGCACCATCTCAGCGGCTTCGGGCATGCGCCCGGTGCAACGGCGGAACATGCGCGCCAAACGCCAATCGTCGGGATCGTTGAGGATTTCGCTGCCCATCGGGTTGGGTACGACCTCGTCAAGGGTGCGCTGGGCGAGCACGCGCGCGGCCTCGACGAATTGTTCATCATTCCACAACACCAGCGCCTGCAGTGGGGTGTTGGTGGTGCCACGGCGCACGGTGCAGAATTCCCGAGTCGGGGCATCGAAGGTCAACAAGGAAGGTGGCGGCACCGCGCGCTTCCAGTAGGTGTAAAGACTACGGCGCCACAATGCCGTCCCATCATCGCGCTGGAAGTTGCGCGTGTTCGACGATGGCATCGCCACCTCGCGCCACAAACCCTCGGGCTGATAAGGCTTGACCGACGGCCCGCCGAACTCTTCGACCAGCAGGCCGGAAACAAATAGAGCCTGGTCGCGGATCTCCTCGGCGCCGATGCGGCGGCGCGGGTAGCTGGAGAGCAGCCGGTTTTGCGGGTCGGCGGCGACCGCGTGCGGGCGCAACGCCGAGGACTGGCGATAGGTGCGACTGGTCACCAGCCGACGAATCGTGGCTTTGGTATCCCAACCACCCTCGCGGAATTCCACCGCCAGCCAGTCGAGCAATTCGGGGTGGCTCGGCCACGCGCCTTGCATGCCGAAGTCTTCGTTGGTTTCGACGATGCCGGTGCCGAAGACCATCGCCCACAGGCGGTTGACCGTGACCCGTGCCAGCAGCGGATTTTCGTCGGAGGTCAGCCACAGCGCCAGGCCCCGACGATCGTTGGGTGCGCCCTCCGGCAGGTTGCCGAGGGCGGCGGGCACTCCGCGCGCGACCGGACGATTCTTGTCCGGGTGATCGTAGGCGCCACGCATCAGCACAAAGGTCTCGCGCGGTTCGGACAGCTCCTTCATCACCATGGTCAGCGGGATCGAAGCGCGCACCTCGGCCAGTTCCATCTCCTTTTCGTTGGCCCGTGCCAATTTCTCGCGGAAGGCCGGGGAGTGCTGGGTGCGCCAGGTTTCGGACACGCGTTGAGCCAGATCGCCGGCGCCGAGATTGCGCACCCGCTCCGGCATCAGGCTCCAGACCAGCGTGCCGCCGAGTTCCTCTTCGGGGGGCAGGGGCTTCCAGTACAAGCCACCGGGGCCGCCGGTGTTGACGATCTTGAGTACCACGGTGTGTACGCCAGCCGACAGGGACAGCTTGACCCGGTCCTGATCGGCGGCCGCGCCGCGGTTGACTCGGTTTTCAAACACCCTTTCGCCGTCGAGGAAGACCTGCAGGCCATCGTCGGAGCCGAGCGACAATTCCAGCTCGCGTTGGCTAGGAACGAACAGCCGTCGACCGGCAAAACTGACCTTCTTGCCTGCGGGCAAGACGTTGCTGACCTCGCCGTCCTTGACCTGGCCGACGAACACCCAGCTGTAATCGTCGGGCGCGTACTTCTTGGTCAGGTCGATGGTGGGGTCGGCCTCGGGACCGAAGACCTGGTCATAGCCGTCGCCACTTTCATCCGGGGTATAGGGCCAGGTTCCGTACCAGCGCGAATCGGCGACCGGCAGGGCGGCCAGACCCGCATCACTGATCGAAGCAGGAGTCAGGCGCACACGCCCGAGCACGTGCTGGGTGTAGCCCGACTGGTAGTGCAGAGTTACCCGTAGTTCGGTACCGCCAAGAAAACCGAAGGGCTGGTCGGCGAGGAATACCGCATTGCGTCCGCCTGAAACGTTGTGCGAATTGACCGCCCATACGCGGTTGGGCTCCGGATCGAGCGTGTTGACTACGTCGAAGTCGGAGTCGACCTGCTCCTGGTCCGCCCACGCCCAGCTGAAGTGAAGTTGCTGACGTTGCAAAGGATCGGCGATCGAGACCGCTTCGGCCTCGAGGTAGGACAACACCGCGTTGCCGTTGACCGCGCGACCCACGCGCCCCTCAAAATGGGAATCGTCTTGCAGCGCCTCGAGCAGCAGCAAGCGCATGTCGGTCTGCCGAGTGCGCAGCGTGATCGTGTGGTTTTCCTTGTCCGGATTGGCGCCGGAGGCGAGCACCGAACGGTCTTCCAGAACGGTCATGGCGGAGCCGGCGCTCGCTTCCGCGGAGACCACTTCGGTACTGGCCCAGCGCACACCATAGTCCGAACCGGCGGCGGCGAGGAAGGCGTTGAAGGCCTGTGCGTCCTCGCCAGAGGGTTCTTCCATTTCGGCGCGCAGCGCTTCCAGGGAAGCGGTCAGTTCTATCTGCCGCGCAGTTTGTTCAGAACTCGGCACCTGCATGAAAGGCTCGAAGGCGCGATTTGAATTTTGCAGCTGCGAGTAGAGTCCGGGCTCTTCATTCGAATTGAAATAGGCGAATAGGGAGTAATACTCCTGTTGCGAGATCGGATCGAATTTGTGGTCGTGGCAGCGCGCGCAATTGACCGTCAACCCCATGAACACCGAACCCGTGGTGGCCGCGCGATCGGCGGCGTATTCGACCAGGTATTCGTCATTGATCGCCCCGCCCTCGTCTGTGATGACGTGGTTGCGATGAAAACCGCTGGCCACCTTCTGCTGCAGGGTGGCGTCGGGCAACAGGTCACCGGCGAGCTGTTCAAGCACGAATTGATCAAAGGGTTGATTGTCACGCAGCGCGCGTAACAGCCAATCACGCCACGCCCACATCTGGCGGCCGGCGTCCATATGGATGCCGTTCGTGTCGGCGTAACGCGCGGCGTCGAGCCACGGCGTGGCCAGGCGCTCGGCGTATCTGCTGACGTAGGGTTCCTGCGTCAACAGCGTGTCGACCAGTCGTTCGTAGGCTCCGGGCTGGCTGTCGGCGAGGAAGTCGTCGAGTTCTTCCGGGGTTGGCGGCAGACCGGTCAGGTCAAGGAATACGCGACGCACCAGCACCGCTGCGTCAGCCGCCGACGAGGGTCTCAGGCCTGCGCCTTCGATTTCGGCAAGAACGAAGTGGTCGATTTCATTCACAGGCCAGGCGCGGTCGCGCAAACCCGGCAAGGGCGGCCGTTGCGGCGCCACAAAGGCCCAGTGCTCTTCGAATTCTGCCCCTTGCTCGATCCAGCGGCCGATCAGTTCCTTTTCGTCGCCGGTCAGTGGCCGCACCTTGCTGTCGTGCGGCGGCATGACGTCGTTTTCGTCGCTCGCGTTGATGCGGTACCAGAGTTCGCTGGCCTCCAAGTTGCCCGGCACGATCGCCGAGTAGCCGTCCAGGTCGGCGGTGGCGAACTCAAAGGTGTCGAGGCGCATGTCGGCCTTGCGCGTGCTGACGTCGGGGCCGTGGCAGACGAAACAGCGGTCGGACAGGATCGGCCGGATATCGCGTCCGTAGCGGACTTGGTCCTCAGCGCGCGCGGTCGAATCTGCCCACAGGGGCAGAGCCACGACAAGTCCGGCGAGAGTGACCGCGAGCGCGGCTCGAAGGGTGGGGGAGGTGGCGTTCATGTGCAGCTTGAATGCAAGCACTATCCTACCTTGTGTTCCCCCAGCGGATGCCGGGTCCTTGGTAGCCGCTACGGCAGCCCGCCAGGTGAATCCCTTGCGTAGCAGGCTTGCGTCTGCTGCCCTCGGCGGTTACCATTCGCGCGCAATGTCAGTCCGCTTCACCAACAAGGCCAAAAAACCGTCCCCTCTGGGGATGGCCATGGCTTACGTGGGCTGATCACGAAAACAAAAGCCGCCGGCCTCCCCCAGGGGGGCCGGCGCTTTGCTTTTGACTGGAGCGCTCGGTCCCCCGGAGGTCAATCCATGACTCTCTGCGATGACCCGACCGATTCCGTTCCAGCTCGTCGACTGCACCCTGCGTGAAGGGGAGCAGTTCGCCGGCGCGTCCTTCCGCTCAGAACAGCGCCTTCAGATCGCGCGCGCGCTCGATGCCTTCGGGGTCGAGGTCATCGAGCTGACTTCGCCGGTGGCCTCGCCGGCAGCGGCCCGCGACGCGGCGGCGATCGCAGCCCTGGGTTTGCGCGCCCAGGTCGCGGTCCACATCCGCTGCTGTACGGAGGACGCTTTCGCCGCCCTCGCTTGTGGCGTGGATGCGGTGCACCTGGTCATGGGCACTTCTCCGGAGTTGCGCCAACACTCGCACGGTCGCGACATCGGCGGGATCCTGGCAGCAGCGAGCGATGTGATTCCGCCTTTGCTCGCTGCTGGATGCCGGGTGCGTTTTTCCTGCGAGGACGCCTTCCGCACGCCCATGCGAGAACTGCTGCGCGTGGCCCAGGCGGTCGAGGGAATGGGGGTACACCGCATCGGACTTGCCGACACCGTTGGCGCCGCCACCCCTGACGAAGTCAGCCAGCGCATCGCTTCGGTACGGCAGGCGGTGGAGTGCGCGATTGAGTTCCACGGCCACAACGACGGCGACTGTGCAGTGGCCAATACCTGGGCCGCCTACCGCGCCGGCGCCACCCATCTGGACGTGACCGTGCTCGGCATTGGTGAGCGCAACGGCATCTGTGCATTGGGCGGCTTGATGGCACGGGCACTGCAATCGGAACCCGAAGCCGTCTCACGGTACCAACTGACCCAGCTGCCCGATCTGGATGCTCTGATAGCCGCTGCCGCCGGAATCTCGATTCCGTTCAACGCCTGCATCACAGGTCCGCACGCCTTTGCGCACAAGGCCGGCTTGCACACCAAGGCGGTGTTGTCGAATCCGGCGAGTTATGAATCGATCGATCCGTCGCTCTTCGGACGCCAACGCGAGATCCTGGTCGGCCACGCGCTGGTCGGACGCCACGCGGTCCGTGACCGGGCGCGGTCTTTGGGCATCAAGCTGGAGGGGGAAGCGCTGCAGCGCGCCACCCGCTCGCTCAAGGCCCTGGCCGATCACGCGCTGCCGACGCCGCTATTGATCGAACAAATGCTCCGTCAGCACGCGGAACAACCATCCGCCGAAGGCGTCCAGAGCACCACCATCAACCACTTGCCAAGCTGAAACAAAATGTCGAACTGCCCTACATGTGAAATCGCCATTGCGGTCCCCGCTGACGCCGTCGAGGGGGAAATCCTCGCCTGCACCGGATGCGATGCGGAACTGGAAGTCATCCAGTTGGACCCACCTTCGTTGTGCCTCGCGCCAGAGATGGACGAGGACTGGGGAGAGTGAACCGTTGAGGATCGCCTTCCTGGCCAGCCGCGTCCGCGCGGAAGAAAAGCTGCTGCTTGAGGCCTACGCCGCTCGCGGGGTGGATGTCCTGCGCGTGGATCCTCGTCGAATCGACCTGCGCGTGGACTCTTTGCGCGGAGGGGCGGAGTGGGACGATGTCGCGGTTGTCCACGACCGCTCGATTTCTTTCGCCACCTCCGCTCACCTGGTCGAGGCCTTGGAATCCCGCGGGATGAACTGCGTGAATACCTCAAGGGTCATCCGCACATGCGGCGACAAGATGCGCACTTCCTTGGCGTTGGCACGCGCGGCGGTGCCGCAACCCCACACCCGGGTCGCGTTCTCGCCTGAGCAGGCGCTTGAGATTCTCGAGCACGAGCTCGGCTACCCCGCGGTGATCAAACCCACGGTCGGTTCGTGGGGGCGCATGGTCGCGCGCCTGAATGACCGCGACGCGGCGGAAGCAGTCCTGGAAGACCGTGCAGTCCTGGGGAACTGGACCCACCGCACGATCTATCTGCAGCAATTGGTCGACAAGCCAGGGCGCGACATCCGGGCCTTTGTCATCGGCGAACAAGTGATCGCCGCGATCCACCGTCACAGCGAGCACTGGGTGACCAACACCGCGCGCGGGGCGACAACCAGCAATTGCTCCTTGAGCCTGGATCTGGTCGAAATCGCATCTGCTGCGGCGAAGGCGGTTGGAGGGGGCATCCTCGCCGTAGACCTGGTCGAGGATCCGCAACAGGGTCTGCTGGTTCTCGAGGTCAATCACGGCATGGAGTTCCGCAACTCGATCGAAGCCACTGGAGTGGACATTGCTGCTGAAATGGCCGACTTTGTCTTGGCCCAGGCGGGAATGCTCGTCGGCGGAGGAGTCCGGTGACACGCGTTGGCATCGTTGGTGGCTCAGGTTTCGTCGGCGGCGAGCTGGCACGTTGGCTGCTCGGGCATCCTCATGCGGAGTTGACCCAGATCACCTCCGAGAGACAGGTCGGACAGCCGCTGCACCGCGTACACCCGCATCTGCGCGGGCGAAGCAGTTTGCGCTTCATCGCCCAGCAGGATCTGCAGGCCTGCGATCTGCTGTTCCTTGCCTTGCCGCACGGCACCGCGGCCAAGCACATAAGCCGCTACGAGGGAATTGCCGAGCGAGTGCTCGACTGCTCTGCCGATTTTCGCATACGCGACGTCGACGCCTACGCGCGTTGGTATGGAGAGGCGCACTCCGACCCGGTGCGGAATACACGTTGCGTCTATGGCTTGCCCGAACTTCACCGTGAACAATTAAAGGGAGCGCGATTTGTCAGTGGGGTGGGCTGTAACGCAACTGCGGTGCAACTGGCTTTGCTGCCCTTGGCGCGCGCTGGCTTGCTGCCGACCCAGGAATCAGTCGTGGCGCAGGTCCTCGCCGGCACCAGTGAGGGGGGGGTTGGACCCAGCGCCGCGAGTCACCATCCCCTGCGCAGCGGCAGCATCCGCGCCTTCGCGCCGACCGGACATCGACACGCCGCGGAAGTCGAGCAGGCCTACCCGAAAATCAAATTGCACCTGACGGTCAACGCCGGAGACTTCGTGCGCGGAGCTTTCGCCCAGTGTCACGTGGTGCTGGACCAAGACCAGAACGAACGCGATCTGCTGCGTGTCTGGCAGCAGGCAGCGGCGGAGGAAGCCTTCGTGCACGTGATCCACGAGCGTGCCGGCTTCTACCGGCATCCCGATCCCAAGCTGGTCACGGGAACCAATTTGGCCCAACTCGGCTTCGCCCTCGACCGCGACCACCGGCGCGTGGTGGCGATGTGTGCGATCGACAATCTCGGCAAAGGCGCCGCAGGCTCCGCGGTGCAGGCCATGAACCTGATGTTGGGCTGGGAAGAAACGCTCGGCCTTGACTTCTGCGGCATCCATCCGCTCTAAACCCCATCAAAACCACCTAAAGAAATGACCCTCGTCGTAAAAATCGGTGGAGCTGCGGGCATCGGCGGCACCTCAGGAACAGGAGATGATGCCTTGTTGGATGACCTCGCGGCGCAGGCGCTTCACGATCCCGGCATGGTCGTGGTCCACGGCGGCTCCGATGCGACCACGCGTTTGCAAGCAGTGCTTGGCCGGCCGGCGCGGTTCCTCGAATCACCCTCCGGCCAGAGCAGCCGGCGCACCGATCGCCTCGATCTCGAGGCCTTTGCCATGGCCACCGGCCTGCTCAACCGCCAACTTGTCGAGGGCCTGCTCGCCCGCGGCGTGAAGGCTTTCGGTTGCTCGGGAATAGACGGCGGCATGGTGCGGGGTCCGCGCAAGGAGGTGGTGCGCGCGGTGGAGAACGGCCGCGTGCGCCTGGTGCGGGATCAATGGACCGGCCGCCCGCAGTTCGTAAACGCATCCTTGCTGCGCAGCCTGTTGCAGGCAGAATGCCTCCCGGTGCTGGCTCCGGTCATCGCGGGGGAAGCCGGCGAAATGTTGAATGCCGATGGTGATCGCCTTGCCGCCAGTGTGGCTGCAGCGCTGAAAGCGGATGACCTGGTGATCCTGAGCAACGTACCGGGGCTGTTGGCCGACCCCGATCGCGAGAACTCGCTGATCCCACACCTCGGCCTGTCGGATTTTGACACCATCGGCCGCTGCGCACGTGGGCGCATGCGCAAGAAGCTGTTGGGCGCGCGCGAAGCACTGTGCGGCGGGGTCAAGCGCGTGATCCTGGCCGACGCGCGGCGTGACCGACCCCTGAGCCGCGCGCTTCAAGGAGAAGGCACCGTGATCGAAGGCCGGTCCCTGGTCACAAGCGGAGGCGGTTCATGACACCTTTCGCCGCAGGAGGCGAGCGATGAAAAGCCTCGCCGAAAACCCCGTTCTCGACGCCCGATTCTCGGGCTACCGCGGCCTGGATCTGGTTCGTGGGGAAGGATCCTACGTGTTCGATACCAAGGGCCGCCGATACCTGGACGCGACCTCGATGTACGGCGTTGCGGTCGTCGGGCATGCTCATCCCGTGCTCACCGAGGCGTTGGTCGAGCAGTCCCGGAGAATGATTTCCTGCTTCGCCAGTTTCGGCAACCCTGTGCGCGAGGAATTGCTGCAGAGTCTGGGCGCCTGGCTTGCGCCGCTGGACCGCTTCTTTCTGTGCAATTCGGGTACCGAAGCCGTTGAGGCGGCCCTCAAGATTGCCCGCGCCAGCACCGGACGTAGCGGCGTCGTAGCTTTGAGCGGAGCCTTCCATGGACGCACCATGGGCGCTTTGTCCGCGACCTTCCGCGGTCGCCATCGCGAGGCATTCCAACCCTTGCTCGACGGAGTTCGTCATGTTCGACCAGGAGACGCCACCGCACTGGAAAAATCGATCGATGACCGCGTTGGTCTGATCCTGGTTGAATGCGTGCAGGGAGAGGGGGGGGTGCGGCTCATCGACCCAGACTTCCTTCGCCAAGCACAGCATCTGGCCCACCAACGAGGCGCCCTTTTCGCGGTCGACGAAGTGCAGACCGGATTCGGTCGTACCGGGCGCGACTTCTCCTATCAGCATGTCGGATTACAACCGGACCTGGTATGCCTTGCCAAAGCGATGGGCGGCGGGGTGCCGATCGGGGCGCTGGCATTCCGCTCCGAGCGTGCGGGTTTGGAAAGCGGCGCCCACGGCAGCACCTTCGGCGGCAATCCATTGGCCTGCGCCGCTGGCCTGGCCGTGTTGCAACTCCTTGAGAACGAAGATCTGGTGCGCCGGTCCGCCCAGCACGGCAAGCGCTTGTTGGATCTCTTGTGTTGTCAGCTGTCGACCGGAGAAGCGCCGATCGAGGTGCGCGGTCAAGGCTTGATGATCGGTATCGAACTCAAGGACTCAGCGGTGCCCGTTCAAAAACGGTTGCAGGAGCGCGGCTACCTGGTGCTCGGCGCTGGCCCACGCGTGATCCGCCTGCTGCCTCCATTGAACACACCGTGGAATGACCTGCAACAACTCGCAGATGCAATCGTCGAGGAGGTCTTGCGATGAAACCCAACGAAGTAACGGATTTGCTTGAATCTCTGCTACAGATTCCCAGTCCAAGCGGAGAAGAGGCGAACGCGGTTGCCTTCCTGGTGCAGCGCATGAGCATCCTCGGCTTCGAGTGCGAAGTCGATGCAGTCGGCAACGCGGTCGGCCGAATTGGCAATCATGGTCCCCGATTGGCCCTCGTCGGGCATATCGACACCGTCCCCGGCGAAGTGCCGGTGAGAATCGAAGCTGGGAATCTCTATGGTCGTGGCAGTGTCGACGCCAAGGGGTGCCTCGCGGCATTCATCGGCGCCGCGGTACGCGCACATCGAAGTGGGCGCCTCGCCGCGCAAGTCGAAATCGTCGCCTGTGTGGAAGAGGAGGTGCCAAGTTCCAAAGGAGCCCACTACCGGGCGAAGCAGGCCGCGCCTGACGCCTTGATCATCGGTGAACCGAGCGGAGCCCATGCGGTGACTGTCGGCTACAAGGGCTTCCTGCGCGCGCGGCTGCATTGGCGGGAGAACGCGGCACATAGCGCGGGACAAGCCAGTGGCGCCGCGGCCGCCGCGTGCCGTCAATTTGTCCACCTTGAAGAACGCGCCAGGACCTGGGGGGGGGCACGCGAACGCTTGTACGACCTCTTGCTGGTGCACCTTGCTGAAGTCCAATCCCATACCAATGGCATGGAAAGCCGCTCCGAGCTCGACCTGCGTTTACGCCTGCCGGAAGACTTGCCTCCTGCCGCCGCCGTTGCGTGGCTGGAGGAGAATTCGCCAAATTGGCGCGTCCACACCGAAGGCGGATTACCAGCTTGGAGCGGCCCGCGCACCTCGCCCTTGGCTCGGGAACTCGGTCGCGCGATAACCCGTTGTGGCGCGCGGCCGCGTTTTGTGCGCAAGACCGGTACCGCCGACCTAAACGTGCTGGCGCCGGCGTGGGGTTGCCCGGCGGTCGCCTACGGCCCCGGCGACAGCACCCTCGATCACACTCCCAACGAACATCTTGCGCTGGCCGAACTGCATCAGGCGGTGATGGTGCTCGAAGACCTGTTGACTCAATCGGTCGAATACGGCGCACCGACCAAGACCTCAAGATCCGCCAGCGCTGCAGCGGCTTCGAGGCTCAGTTCCAGATGACCGCGGCGGGCGGCCAACAGCTGACGCCGAGCCACCAGCACCTCGACGCGGGTGATGTGGCCCAGGTCGAAGGAATCCTGTGCCAGCTCCAGCGATCTTTCGGCCTGGGAGATGACTTCATCCGCAGAGAAGGCCAGATTGGTCAAGGCGGTGTTGAGGCGAGCGGTTGCGCCGCGCACGTTCTGCGCCACGCGTACCTGCGCGGCCAGGTAGAGCAGGACCATCTGCTCGAGTCGGAATCCTGCTCGTGCGATCTGTGCCTGATTGCGATCGAAAAGAGGGAAGGTCCAGCCAGCGGACGCACCGATCAAGGTGTCGCCGCGGAGGGCGGGGCGCTCCATTGTCGGACCCAGGGTCAGGTCGCCCCAACGACGGCGGCCCTCGAGTCCTTGGCGGGCGGCCAGCGCGTCCAGGACCGCGAGGTGAGCGCGCAGATCCAGACGCGCGGAGAGCGCCAGCTCCACCAAACCTTCAGGTTCGAGTGCCTTGGTTGAGACAGGCGTAGGCAGCGCATCGATCAACACGAGGTCATCCACCGCACTCGGCAAGGACAGCAGCTTGGCGAGCTCACGACGCGCGGTGGCGGCTGCGCTTCGGGCCTGACGCAGGGCTAGTTGCGCGGCCAGGTGCGGGCCGAGGGCATTGCTTTCTTCGCGTGCACCGGCTGCTCCGGCTTGGTGAAGGTCCTTGGCCGCCTGCAATAAATCGGCAGTGAGGTCAAGGTCCCGTTCGGCAATGAGCCGCTGTCCGTCTGCGGCGACGGCGGCAAAGTAGACGGCGCGGGTGGCGGCGAGGCGCTGGCCGGCGCTGCGCGCGATGCGGTACACCGCGGCGTCGAGGTCCAGGCGGGCGGCTTCTTCACGCAATGGGATGCGCCAGAATTGCAGCAGGTCGATTCCCAGGATCGCTTCGATCATGCTGCGGCCGCCGTCTTGAGGGAAGCGCAACAGCATGTCGAGAGAGGGGTTGGCGAGCATGCCGGACTGCACCCAATCCGCGTGGGCGACGCCGATTTCGGCGAACTCGGCCTGCAGTTCGAGGTTGTGCACCAGCGCCAGGCGCAGGGCTTCGTCGAGACTCAGGCCGTCGTCGAGGATGGCGTCGATTTCCTCTGTACCGAGGGCGGGCGACGCGGGGTCATAAACTTCGCTGCGTCCGGTGCTGTCGGCGATCAGCTCGCGCGTGCGCTGCAGATCTGCTTCAGGTTCGACCTGCGCACACGCCGGGACCACCAACAACCCCAGAAGCATGGCCGGAGCCACGCGTATAGGTTTGGCAAAGCGCAGCAGCAGCGCCGGGACCACCAGCATGTTGAGGAAAGTGGAGGAGAGCAGGCCGAAGAGGATGACGAAGGCCATCGGCGTCAGGATTTCGGTGCCGGGTTCCTCGCCGCGCAAAGCGATCGGGATCAGCGCCAGACCGGCGGCGAGCGCGGTCATCAGGATCGGCGCCAGGCGCTCCATCGCGCCGCGGCGTACCGCTTCGGCGAAATCGGCGACTCCTTCATGCTTCTGCAGATGGCGCACGTGCGACACCAGCATGATGCCGTTGCGCGCGGCGATGCCGAACACCGAAATGAAGCCGATGATCGTGGCCACCGAAATCACTCCGCCGGCCAGCCACGCGCCGAGCGCCCCGCCGATCAGCGCCAAGGGCAGGTTGATCATGATCAACAACGCATCCTTGGTAGAGCGGAACATGATCTGCAATAGGAAGCCAATGCCAAGGATGACGAGTACGCTCAGCAACGCCAGGCGCTGGTTGGTGGCCTCGGCGCTCTCGAACTGGCCGCCATATTGAACGTGGTAACCCTGGGGAAGATCGACCTGCTCTTCGATCGCGCCGCGCGTGTCGGCGACCACGCTGCTGGTGTCACGGCCCGACACGTTGCACATCACCACGATGCGTCGCTGCACGTTTTCGCGCATGATGAAATTGGGACCCAGGTCAGGGTCGATGCTCGCCAGGGTTTTCAGAGGTACCTGATATCCGGCGTCGGTGTGAACCAGGATCTCTCCCACCGAGGCCGGAGTGGCGACCAGGCCGTCTTGCAACCGCACCGTCAGGTCATAAGTGTTGGCACCCTCCAACACCTGGGTGGCAACTTTGCCGCGGTAGGCAGCATCCAGCGCGGCAGCGGCGTCGGCGATGGACACCCCGTGGCGCGCCATCGCTTTGCGGCGGTAGGTGACGCGCATCTGCGGAACTTCGACCTGTTGTTCAGCCGACAAGTCAACCACCCCTGGGATACCTTGCATGGCACCCTTGACCTCTTCCGCCAGGCGACGCAGGGTCGGCAAATCCGGGCCGAAGATCTTGACGGCCAGATTTGCGCGGGTCCCCGAAAGCATATGGTCGATGCGGTGGCTGATCGGCTGGCCCATGGTGGCGACCACCCCCGGGATCATGGCAAGGTCCTGTCGAAGAGCGTCGAGCAGTTCGGTCTTGGTACGCCGCGGTTGACCGAAACGTTCCGCGGCAGACATGTCCAGAGTCAGGTCGATCTCGCTCGCCTCCACACCCTGTACGTGTTCATCCGATTCGGCGCGCCCGGTGCGCCGGCCGATGGCGACGATTTCAGGGTGCTTCATCAAGGTGGTCTCGACCAAGCGCGCGAGACGGTCACTCTCGTCGAGCGCGGTCCCGGGAAGAGTCACCAGGCCGACAACCAGCGCGCCTTCGTTGAACTCGGGCAGGAAGTTTTTTCCCATGCGCGCGACCCCGCTGATGGCAATAACCAGCAGCAGCAGGGTCGGCACAGTGACCAGCAGTGGGTGGCGCAGAACCCAGCGCAGCGGCGGGGCGTAA